>JAWWBN010000089.1:0-13925 GCA_033720955.1 Thermoanaerobaculia bacterium
GCCGGCGTCGCCGTGACGAGGCGACGGGCCCCCTGCCTGCTGCTGGCCGCGGCGCTGGCGGTCGGAGCGGCGGCGGCGTGGGGCCAGCGTTCCGCTCTCGAGCCGCTCGCGCCACCCGACCTGACGGGGGCCGACCCCGCCGTCGCGGCCCAGCTCTTCGAGGCGCACGAGGCCGTCGCCGAGCTCGCTGCCGACCCGGGGGTCGCGGACGCCGACCTCGCCGACGCCTACGGCCAGGTCGGCCTGCTGCTGATGGTCTACGACCTGCCCGCGAGCGCCCGCGTCGCGTTCGCCAACGCCGCCGCCCTGGCGCCTGCGGAGCGCTCCTGGCTCTACTACCTGGGGGTCACCCAGCACCAGGCCAGCCGGCTCGAGGAGGCGGCCGCCAGCTTCGAGCGGGCTCTCGCCCTGGCGCCCGACGACCTCCCGACGCTGTTGCGCCTGGGCCGGGTCGAGATGGAGCTGGGGCGGCTGGAGTCGGCGGCGCTCCGCTTCGCCCGGGCCCTGGAGATCGACCCCGGCAACGCCGCGGCGCTCGACGGCGAGGGCCGGCTGGCGATCCTCGAGCGCGACTGGGCACGGGCGGCCGATCGCCTCCGGGCGGTGGTGGAGCGGCAGCCGGAGGCGGCCACCGCCCACTACCAGCTCGGCCTCGCCCTGCGCGAGCTGGGCGAGCTGGAGCGGGCCCGGGTTCACCTGGCCCGCGGCGGGAGGCAGGAGGTGCGGTTCTCCGACCCGCTGATGGAGGGGCTCGGCTCGCTGGCGCGGGGCTCGGCGATCCAGGTGGTGCGGGCCACCCGCGCCCGCGCCCGCGGCGATCTGGAGGGCGCCATCGCCGCCTTCCGGGCCGCTCTCGCGGGGGAGCCCGGCCTGGAGAGCGCCCGCCTCGCCCTGGCCTCCACCCTGCGGCAGGCCGGCCGCGAGGAGGAGGCCCTGGCCGAGCTGGAGGAGGCGGTCCGGCGCAACCCGGAGAGCGCCGCCGCGCTGTACAACCTGGGCACCCTGGTCGGCCGCCGGGGGGAGGGCCCGAGGGCCGTCGAGCTGCTGCGGGCCGCCACCCGGCGCGCGCCCGGATTCGCCGACGCCTGGGTCAACCTGGGGGGTCAGCTCGGCGCTCTGGGGCGCTTCGACGAGGCCGAGGCGGCGCTGGCGACGGCGGTGGAGCTGGACCCCGCCGACCATCCGGCCCGGCTGCTCCACGCCGAGAGCCTGGCGCGCCTCGGACGGTGGGAGACGGCCCTGGAGGAGGTCGAGGAGGTCCTCCGGCGGCAGCCCGAGAGCGAGGCGGCGCGAGCCGCCCGCCTCGATCTCCACCTGCGGTCGGCCGTCGCCGCCGGCCGGGAGGGGCGCTTCGACCTGGCCGCCGAGCGCTACCGGCGGGCGCTGGAGCAGGACCCCGACCTGCGCGAGGCCGGCTACGGGAGGGCGGTGGCGCTGCTCCTGGCCCGCGACTACCCTGCCGCCCTCGAGCACCTGGAGGCCAGCATCTCGCGCTGGCCCGGCGACGCGGCCATGGAGACCGCCCTGGCGCGGCTGTTGGCCGCCGCCCCCGACCCGGCCCTGCGCGACGGCGAGCGGGCGCTGGCCCTCGCCCGCCGGGTGGTGGAGCGCCAGCTCACCGTCGAGCACGCGGAGACCGTGGCCATGGCCCTGGCCGAGCTGGAGCGCTTCGACGAGGCCGCGGCGGTCCTCGAGCGGGCCGCCGTCCAGGCGGAGCGGCTGGGCGACGCCGGCACGGCGGAGCGGCTGCGCTCGGACCGGGAGCTCTACCGCGCCGGCAGCAAGGTGCGCGAGCCGTGGCTGCGCTGAGGTCTCAGCCCACCACCCGCACCGGGATGGAGCTGGTCTGCTCCTCGCCGGTGGCGGAACTGCGCAGGGTCACCTCCAGCCGGTAGTCGCCCGCCGGCAGGTCGCCCACCTTCAGCCGGCCGGAGAGACGCTCGAAGCCGTTGGTGCGCACCGGGTCCCGCGGATCGAGCTCCAGCTCCGCCACGCCTGCCGAGGAGCCGTCCCAGGCCAGCAGCCGTCCCTCCGCCTCCAGCCGGCCCGGCGCCAGGTGATAGCCCACCAGGGCCACCGGCGCCTGGGCGCCGCGCGCCACCTCCGGCCGCGCCGCGGGAATGAAGGCCTGCTCGCCCAGCAGGAAGGGGTAGGGCTGCCCCTCGCGTTGCGCCCCCGGCTCGCGGATGAAGAGCCAGTCGGCGGCGCTGTCGGGCACCAGCGGGGGCGACAGCTCGGCCCTCCCCTCGCCCGGCGGCACCGAGAGCTCCTGCACCCGCAGCCCCAGGTCGCCGGTGGCGGCGTTGCGCACCAGCACGCGGATGGCGTAGTCGCCCGGCGGCAGGTCGAAGCTGCCCCAGAAGCGCAGCCCCGACCGCCGGAGCTGATCGCCGACCTTGGCGAGCTCCAGCCGCATGGCCTGGGTGAGGAAGTCGCGCACCGTGCCGGTGGAGTCGATCGCGTAGGCGTAGATCTCCAGCGGCCAGAACTCCTCGCCGCCCGACCGCGCCAGGAGCGCCTCGCCGTCGATCTCGAGGATCATCGGCACGTAGTAGACGCCGCCGCCCGAGGGGAAGGGAGCCGCCAGCACCGACGCGGCCAGCTCGCCCCCCTCCGCACCACCCATGATGAGCCCGGCGGCGTTGATCTGACGCTCGGCCACGGTCTGCTCGGAGAAGGGCTTCGGGGCATAGAAACCGGGCCGGTGGGAGAGCCGCGTTCCCCGCGGCTCCTCCTTCAGCCGCACCTTGAGCGGCTGGTAGCTGCCGTCGCGCTGGAGCCCCTCCGGTTGGATGGCCAGCAGGTAGGTGACGCTGGTGCGCTCCATCAACTGGTCCACGGCGCCGGAGAGATCGTTGAAGTTGCGGTAGAACTCGCCCCCCGTCTCCGCCGCCATCAGGTAGAGCCCGTCCTGCCCGTCCACGCGGCCCCCGATCTCGCCGCCGGTCCGCAAGACGCCGATGTCCACCGCCTGGATGGCGCAGTCCGCCCGCTTGAACCGGTCCAGCATCTCCATCAGCGCCCCCTGGGCCACGGAGCTGCCGAAGCGCTCGTCGTTGTCCACTCTCCAGAACTCCCCCGCCTGGGCGTCGGCGGCGATCTCCATCAGCCGCCGCATGTCCTGGCTGCCCGTGACGATGGAGCTGTCGAAGCCCTCGGAGAAGTAGACGACCTGCTTGCGTCCGGGCACCGACTCCATGAGGCGGGCGAACTGGTCCAACGACGACGCCAGCCCCAGGATCTCGTTCTGTCTCCGGTCGCGGGCGTCCTTCGACTGGAACTGCTGCAGGTCGCGGTACATCTCCACCATGGCGTCGTAGCGCTCCGCCTTCTGGCCGCCCAGGCCGGTGGCCCCGTCGAGCACCGAGCCGCTGCCCAGGGGGTCCTCGAGGACCAGGGCCAGGGGGTCCCGGCTCTGGCGGTGGGTCTCGGCGGGGCCCAGGGAGTCGAGGGCGACCTCGAGCTGCCGGCGATCGGTGGTGAAGCCCAGCACCAGCTCCGTCCCCTGCGAGGCGCGGTAGGTGGCGACGCCCACCAGGTCCGTGGCGTGCGGGCCGCCGGCCAGCAGGCTGCGGGCGGCGGCGCGGGCGCGCTCGACCGAGCTCGGGTCGGAGAACGAGAGGTCGAAGAGGAGCATGAAATGACGGCGGGCGGCCAGACGGGGAGCGGCGGCGGCCCGGCGGACGGTCGCGGGAGCGGGCTCGACCGCCGCCAGGTCGATCACCTCGAAGCCCACGATGGGGTAGCTCGTGCCGCGGCTCCTGACCTCGAAGTCGTCGGCCGTGAGGCCGCGCACCGGCTCGCCGTCGCGGGTGACCTGGACCGGGACCTCGACCACGAGGACCGTGGTCTGCTCGTCGAACCGGTCGGACCGCGACTGGCCGGCGGCCGGTCCGGCGACGAGCGCAGGCAGGAGGAGGATCGAGAGAAGGGGCTTGCGTCGCATGGCGTCATCCCTCCACGGTCAGGGCGATGGTGCGGGTGCTCCGGGGGCCGCCGGACGCCTGCGCGACCACCTCCAGCAGATAGGTGCCGGGCGGGGCGTCCCCCGGCTCGAAACGGGCCGTGAGCTGCTCCGAGGAGGCGCCGCCGGAGCGGGTCTCGAGCACCAGGCGGCCCCCGGCGACCTCGGTCCCCCGGGGGTCGATCAGCCGACCCGTGAGCGCCAGCTCGCCGGCGCCCAGGTTGTGACCCACGAAGACCATCCGCAGGGCGCCGCCCGCCGCCACGCTGGGCCGCGCGGCGGGGATGAACGCCTCTCCGTCGAGGAGGAAGGGATAGTCGTAGGCGCCGGAGTCGGCACCCTGCTCGCGGCCCAGCAGCCACTTGCCCCCAGGCTCGGGCACGAGGGGCGGGGTCAGAGCCGGCTCGTCGGCCGCGAAGCGGGGCACCTCCAGGGGCGTGGAGCGGACGCCGGTGGCGCCGGTGGCCGAGTTGCGGACCACCGTGCGCACCTGGTAGCGGCCGGGAGGCAGCTCCAGGTCGCCCCAGAACTTGAAACCGCTGGCCTGGAGGGCGCCCCCGACCTTGTCGAGGTCGAGCCCCATCGACTGGGTGAAGTAGTCCTCCACCGAGCCGTCGGCGGCGATGGCGTAGGCGTAGATCTCGGCCGGCAGGACGTTCCCCGGGTTCCCCGCCATCAGGGTGGGCCCGGAGATCTCGATCAGCACCGGCACGTAGGCCGACTCCGACCCGCCCGGGAAGGCGGCGGCGAGCACCGAGGTGTCCACCGCCCCGCCCTCGCGGCCGGCCAGGACGAGGTCGGCGGTCTCGAGACGCCTCACCAGGCCGGCGACGCGGTCGTCGGGGCCGGGGGCGTAGTAGCCGGGACGGTGGGAGACCTCGGCGCCGCGCCCCGCCCCGCCGACCTTGACCTTGAGCCGCCGGAACTCCCCCTGCCCCGACGGCAGGTCGTCGGGCTGGATGGCCAGCAGGTAGGTGACGCTGGTGCGCTCGAGCATCCGGTCCATCGCCTGCGACAGGTCGTTGAAGTTGCGGTAGTAGTCGCCGCCGGTCTTCTCGGCCAGGGTGTACATGCCGTCGTCGGAGGCGCGGCGGGGGCGCTGGTCGGCGTCGGCCCGCAGACCGCCAATGTCCACCGACTGGATGATGCAGCCGGCGCGCACGAAGAGCTGGGTCATCTGCTCGATCTGATTGAGGCTGGAGGTGTCGCCGAAACGGGCGTTGGAGTCCACCTCCCAGACCTGGCCCGAGGCCGCCGCCTCGTTGGCCCGCGCGATCTCCTGCTGGTCGGCCAGCGAGTCCACCCCGCGGCCGAAGAGGATGGAGCTGTCGAAGCCCTCCGACAGGAAGACGACCTGCTTGTTGCCCTCGATGCCCGCCATCATGTCGGCCAGGGCCGCCAGGGAGCTGGCCAGCGCGAGCACCTTGTTCTTCTCCACCGCCCGGCCGGTGCGGGTCTCGATGCTCTCCAGGTAGGCGGTGAGCTCCGCCTCGGCATCCACCCCGACCAGGGGGTTCAGCCCGGGGGCGGTCTCCCGCGTGTTGCGCAGCGCCGCCCGGTCGGCGTAGACGATCCCCAGCGGGTCGGGCGAGGTCTGCAGAAGCTGCGGTGCCCCCAGCGCGGCGATGGCGGCGTCGATCTGCCGCCGGTCGGAGGTGAAGCCGAGGACGAGCTGGGCGCCCCGGGTGGAGGTGTAGACGCCCACCGCGGCCAGGTCGGTGGGGTGCAGCGAGCCGGCCACCATCTGCCGCGCCGCCTCGCGGGCACGCAGGATGGAGGCGGGATAGGAGAGCGCCAGGTCGAAGAGGAAGAGGATGTGACGCCGGGCCGCCGCGGGGACCGTCGGAGAGGGGGCGCCCGGGGCGGCCTCGCCGGCGGCGGTCAGGTCCACCGCCTCGAAGCCCACGATCTCGTGCCGCTTCCTCCCCTCCGTGACCTCGAAGTCGGCGGCCGTCAGGCCGCGCACCGGGGCGCCGTTCTTCGTGACCTGGACGGGGATCTCCACCACGAAGACGTCGGCGGTGTCGGCGAAGCGGTCGTTCTGGGCCGGGGCGCCCGCCGGCGTCAGGGGCGCGAAGAGCAGAGCGATGGCCACGGCGGCCAGGGGGCGGCGAAGGTCTCTCAGCATGTCGTCACCTTCCATAGACGTGATTCGGGGACGGAAGTTTGCGCTGCCGGCCGAACGAGCCCCATCCCGGGGGCGGTAGGGGCCGGCGCCGGATTGGGCGAGCAAGGGCGGTGCCAGCGCCGCGCGGGCGCCGCCGCCTCAGTTGCGCAGCACGAAGGGGATCGAGTTGACCTCGGCCGATCCGGTCGCCCGGTCGGTGAGCATGACCTGGAGGGTGTAGCGGCCGGCCCCCAGGCTGCCGGGCCGGAAGGTGGCCAGGAGCTTGTCCAGTCCGTCGATCCCGGTCACGGTCCGCTCGACCAGCGCCAGGTCGCCGCCCTCACGCACGATCGTCCCGTCCTCGGCCACGATGGTGCCGTCCAGCTCGATGTCGCCCCCCAGGTTGTACGCCACCAGGCAGATCCGGGCCTCGGCGGAGGGGTCCAGCGACGGGCGAGCGGCCGGGACGTAGGGCTGGCCCTTCACGGTGAACGGGTAGACCACGGAGCCCTGGTACTCCACCGGCTGCTTCTCCCGCACCAGAACCCAGTTCGCCTCGTCCTCCAGGAAGAAGGGCGGCAGCAGCACGGTCTCGGCCACCTCGTAGGCCGGCACGGTCAGGTCCAGGGTCTCGACGCCGGAGCGCCCGGTCTGGGCGTTGCGCACCAGCACCCGCACCAGATAGTCGCCGGGCGGCAGATCCAGGTGCCCGAAGTACTTCAGCCCCGCCTGGGCGAACTGGTCCCTCCGCTGGCCCAGGTCGAGGCTCACGAGCTGGGTGAAGAAGTCGCGCATCTCGCCCCGCTCGTCGGTGACGTAGGCGTAGAACTCCACCGGGAGCTGGGAGCCCTCGTGGTCGGCCAGCAGCGGCCCGCCGGCGGCCTCGATGATGATCGGAATGTAGGCGCTCTGGGCGTCGGCGCGAAACGGCGCCGCCAGCACGTTGAGCGACAGCTCGCTGCGGGGCGCCGCGGCCGCGATGGCGTCGGAGGCCAGGAGGCCCTTCTCCACCGGGTGCAGCTCCTCGTAGGGCCGCGGGGCGTAGTAGCCCTGGCGGGCCACCAGCCGCGCCCCGCGCGGCAGGTTGGCCTTGACCTTGAGCCGGCGGAAGCTCCCGTCGGCCGGCACGTCGTCGGCGCGGAAGCTCAGCAGGTAGGTGACCGAGGAGCTCTCGAGCACCCGATCGAGCTCGGCGCCGAAGTCGTTGGCGTCCTCGAAGAGCTGCCCTCCGGTGGTGTCGGCGATGTAGAAGAGGGCGTGCTCGCCCGAGTTCTGCAACCGGTGCTCGGCCGCCGAGTCGGCCCGCAGACCGGAGATGTCCACCGCCTGGATCACTACGTCGGAGCGCTTGAACTGGTCCAGCATGTGACTCATGCTGGACTGCAGGCTGGTGTTGCCGTAGAGGTCGTCGCTGTCCACCGCCCAGAAGTCGCCCCGCTCGAGGGCGTTCCGGTCGCGCCGGTAGGCCGGGTCGGCGGCATTGGGGTCGCGGCCCAGCAGCAGGCGGCCGTCGAAGCCCTCGGAGAAGTAGACGACGTGCTTGCGGCCGCTGACGCTGTCGAGCATCCGCGCCAGGTCGCCCATGGAGCGCGACCAGGAGGAGATGCGGCCGCGGTTGAAGCTGCGCTCGGCCTTGGCCATCTCGTTGCCGATGACCCGCAGGTGGGCCATGACGCTGTCCTGCAGGCCGGTGATGCCGCGGTTCTCGCCCTCGACGTCGAAGACGTTGCCGGTGCCCGCGAAGTCCCGCTCCGGCTCGTCGATCAGGAAGCGCAGCGGGTCCTGGCGGGTGAGCTTGAGGAGACGCGGCGCGCCCAGGGTGTCGATGGCCCGCGCCACCTGCGCCCGGTCGGGGGTGAAGGTCACCAGCAGGCGAGCCCCGGTGTCCACCGAGTGGGTGCCCACCGCCACCAGGTCGGTCGGGTGCAGAGAGTCGAGAACGAAGCCGCGCGCCGCCTCGCGGGCGCGCACCAGGGAGGTCGGCTTGGAGAAGGAGAGGTCGAAGAGGAGGAGGAAGTGGCGCCGGGCCGCGCTGTCGATGGCCCCCTCGACCTCGGTGCGGCTGGCGCCGGTCTCGAGCTGGGCGAGGTCCACGACCTCCAGGGAGGTGATCTCGCGCTCGGTCCCCTCGTCGAAGATCTGGAAGTCGGCGGCGGTGAGCCCGCGGATCGGCTCGCCGTGGCGGCCGCTCACGTTGACGGGAACGCGCACCTCGAAGACGCGCGCGGTGCCCTCGAATCGCTCCTCGCCGGAGTCGCGCTGGGCCGCGGCCGCGGCCGGCAGGAGGAGCGCGGCCAGCGCGCAGAGGGCGACCAGGCGCCGGCTCCGACCGGGCAGGGTACAGGGGCTGGCGTTCTCGAACATGGCTGCCTCCACTGCCCGCGCGCCGCTCGGGGCGTGGCTTCGGCGCGCGGGGCTTTCAAAGAAACGGCGCGAGAAGTGTACACCAATCCCGGGCCGCGGACACTCATTCATCGTAGACCTCCGTTTGAGGGTAGAAGGCGAACCACCCGAACCAGAAGGCGGTGGTGCCCGGCACTCGGAGCAGCGGCTCGCTCTCCGCGTCGGTCGGGGTGAGGGCCAGCTCGCCCACCCGCCACGACCGGTCGAGGTCGTCCAGCAGAGCGCCGTCCGCGGCCCGACGGAAGCTCCTCTCGCCGCGACGGTAGGCGCGCACCGAGCCGCTCGCCGGGTCGCCCACCAGGACCACCGGCTCGCCGCCGACGGAGTCGTTGACCACGCCGCGCCGGGTGACGGCCTCCACCGGGTAGGCCTTGGCCGCGCTCCCGAGCCGCAGGGCGTAGACCTCGGCGTCGTCGTCCAGCCGGTCGCTGCGGGCCGGCACCGGGAACGAGACCCCGGCGCGGGCGCGGTCGGCGGCGCCCTCGCGGTAGACGAACCCCAGCCGCCGGTCCACCCGGTCCTCGAGGGCCGGGACGTCGAGCGCCAGGGTCTCCGGGTGACGCGCGCGCCCCTCCTCCCAGGTGGTCACGGTGGAGGGCAGCAGCTCCAGGGAGACGTTGGCGGCGACCAGCCGGCCGATCACCGCCTCCCCCGTCAGGTTGCTCCACAGGGTCCACGTCTGGCGGTCCACCATCAGCTTGTTGGAGCGGTAGAGCAGACCCGATGTGTCCAGGGTGTAGGAGCCCCCCGCCGGGGTGCGGGTCGAGTAGACGAGCCCCGAGCCGCACAGGGTGCAGAACGAGAGGGTGATCGGCTCGCCTCCGACCACGTCGTTGAGCATCTCGTGCCAGGAGAGCACCCGGACCGGATAGGCGCGGGCCTCGCCGCCGGCCACCACGCCGAAGACCTTCTCCCCGTCGCGCAGGAAGCCGGCGGCGCTCGCGGGGACCACGGGGGGATCGTCGATGGCGGGGATCCCGGCCAGCCGGACGCCCCCCGACACGACCTCCTCCAGACGGATCTTGGCCGGCGCCCCGTCGTAGAAGATCCTGCGGTAGCGCGGATCGATCCTCTCCAGGAGCGCCCGCTTCCACTCGAAGTAGCCGGGCGCCGGCTCGACCTCGGGGTGGGCGCCGACCCACTCCACCCACTCGTAGTAGCCCCGGCGCCTCTCCCCGGCCAGCTCCTCCAGAACGTGGTGGATCTGCTGCCGGCGCACCGACGGAGTGAAGAAGACGAAGTCGGTCAGCGCCGGCACCAGCGACCGGTCGGCGGTGCGGAGCAGCTCTTCGGCCGCCGCCCTGCGGTCCCGCCGGGACTCGGCCGCGAGCTGGAGGATGAGGGGATAGGGGTCGGCGGCGGAGCCGTCCCCGCGCGCCGCTGGGGCCAGAGGCGCGAAGGTGGCGAGGAGGGCCGCCGCGAGGGCTAGCCGGAGCCCGATCGCGGCCTCCCGCCCTGGAGCATCGCGGCGTACTTGCGCGCCTCGTCGTGGGTGGCGTCGAGCCGCAGCGCCCGCTCCAGATGGTGCTTGGCCTTGGGGATCTCGCCCAGCGCGATGTAGACCTTGGCCAGACCGACGTGCACCTCGGGCACCTCGCTATCGGTCCTGAGCGCCCGCCGCATGTACTCGAGGGCCGCCCGGGTGTCGCCGCCGGAGAGGGCGATCTCCCCGCGGTAGACGAAGAAGAACGGGTTGGTCTCGTTGACCTCTTCGAGCTGGCTCAGAAGCTCCTCGGCGCGCTCCATGTTGCCCAGGGTCTGCTCCACCCGCGCCAGGTTGCTCATCAGCGGCACGCTGGTCGGATGCAGGCCGAGACCGCGGTCGATCACGGCTTTCGCATCCTCGGCCCGCCCCTGCCGCAGCATCAGCACCCCCAGGTTGTTGATCGCCTTCTCGAAGTCCGGGGCCAGACCCACGGCGATCTCCAGGTGGCTCTCGGCCCGCTCCTCGTCGCCCTCGATCAGCGCCTCGGCCCCCAGGTTGTTGTAGAAGTGGGCGATCGCCGTGATGTCGTCCACCGGCTCGAAGTCGCGATACGACTTGGGCCGGTAGGGCAGGAAGTCGTAGGTCCTCAGATTGCCGTCGATGTTGATCCCGGCCACGATGTGGCCGCGGCTGATCACCACGCCGTCCTTGAAGTTCCAGCGCTGGTAGTCCTGGACCTCCACGTAGAAGGGGTTCAGCCGCTTCTGCCGCGCCAGGCCGACGAAGAGGTTCACGAACGAGAGGCAGTTGCCCTCGCGGACGGCGAAGGTCTCCGCGGCGTTGCGGGTGGGGGTCAGCGAGTACTTGAGATCCAGGCCGCTGAAGATGAAGTCGATCACCTCCTCCACCCGGTCGCGCTCGCTCCCGGAGGGGGCCAGGAACGGCTTGGCCTCGGTGAGGATCTGCTCGGACAGGGCGAAGGGAATCTCCACCCGGCCGCCGCGCTCCGAGCCCAGGCGGGCCTCGATCTGGCGCTCGAGATCGGGCAGCGTCTCGAACGGCTCGTAGGCCGAGCACCCCACCGCGACGGCGAGCGCCGCCGTGAGGAGGGCGAGGCCGGGGCGTGGGCAGAGGGGGGTGGAGCGCATCTCGACCGGCAACCCTACCTTACGGAGCGGAGGGCGGCGAGGTTTGGCTCGGGCGGCGCAGGGCGTCGTGGAACCGCCGCCGGTCGAGCGGCCGGGTGAGCCACGGCTCCAGGGCGGCGGGTGGCGGACCGGCCGTCTCCGGATACGCCGGCATGCCGTGCCGCGGCCATGGGCCCACCGACTCCGACGCCCGGGTGTTGACGTCGGCGTCCTTCACCCAGCCGTCGGTGTAGAGGACCCAGTCGCGGCGCCAGCCGGGCGGCAGCGGCGGCAGATCCGCCGCCGGGTAGCGCACGGTCAGCTCGTCGCCGGCGGCCATCACCACGTAGCGGTCGTCCTCCTCGAGCAGCAGCTCGGTGACCGGCCCGAACCGGGTGTGGAGCCCGGGCATCCAGGGGAAGGGCGGCTCGACGGCGACCTCCGAGTAGTCGAAGAGATGGGGGCTCGATGGGCTCTCCCGCACCCGCCGCGAGAAGCCGCGGTAGTGGAGGTGCGAGAAGTCGGGGTCGAGCGCGGTCACCCGCGCGGCCGGGCGCGGATCCCCCACGGCCAGGGCCGCCGCGTCCCAGTAGATCTGCATCGTGCTCACCAGACGCAGGCGGAGCGGCTCCGGCGTGCCCGCCACCCCGGCGAGGCGCTCCGCCGGCAGCTCGACCACCACCGTCTTGCGCTTGCCGTTGGGCAGGCCCACCGCCTCCACGAGGGGCGCCCAGCCGCCGTCGGGGCGGCGGACCTCCAGCCGGGGGGGAGTCACGGAGCGGGTGGGGTCGTCGGCCAGGGCGGCGTTGATCGAGGTGTCGGTGGGGAAGATCCAGCCGGAGAGCAGCAGCCGCAACCGCCGGCCGGACGGCACGGGAGCGAACTCGAGCCGCAGCTCGTGGGGCCCGGCGACCCCCTGGTAGCGGGTCCGGGGGAGCTCGCCGGCGTAGCGGCCGTCGCGCCGCGCGAGGCGGTCGAGCAGGTCGCGGCCGCGACCGTCCCGCGCGGCGACGGGGGGGCGCGGCGCGGCGACCCAGTGGAGCGGCGGCCGGCGGGGGAAGGGCGGCGGCCGGAAGGCCTCGTCCACGACCAGCTCGAGGCCGCCGGGGGTGTCCACGGCCAGCAGCTTCTGCCGGTCCACGAAGATGGTCTCCCACAGCTCGGCGGTGACCTGCAGCCAGAGCCGGCCGCCCGCCGGGCGGAGCCGGTCGCCGGGGATGAGGACCCAGTCCCGGGCCGACTGGTGGGGCGCCGGCGAGCCGTCGGCGAAGCGCATCCCCAGGGTCGAGCGCCCCATGAGATCGGTGTGGAACTCGAAGCCGGCGCCGGTCCACGTGGAGAGGAAGGGACAGGAGCCCTTGAGGAGCTGGCGCTCGACCAGAGCCTGGCGCGCCCCCACCCGCTGCCAGGTCTGGGCGACGCCGTTCGTCCAGATCACCCGCAGCACCTCCGCCAGCCGCCGCGAGCCGAGGCCCACGTGGTTCACCCCCCCGTTGCCCAGGGTGGTCTGGTAGCGGCCGCCGGTCCGCACCTCGATCCGCGCGTACCAGCCCTGGCTGTTGTTCTTGCCGCTGTCCTCGTGGCGCCCCACCAGCGACAGCTTGAGCCACTGGTTGCGCTCGCCGCCCTCGTTGCGCAGCAGCCGCACCTCTCCGCCCGCCCGGAGCGCCGCCAGGTCGAGGTCGCCGTCGGCGTCGAGGTCGGCGGCCGCCAGCCGACGCGCAGCGCCGTCGTTGGCGGCGCTCTCCGGCTCCAGCCGGCCACCCCGGTTGCGCACCAGCAGCGGCGCGCCCTCCTCCGGCGCCACCACGAGGTCGGGGTCGCCGTCGTTGTCGAAGTCGGCCACCGCGAGGTCGGCCACGGCGCGGGCGCCCAGCCCGGGCACCGGCGCCGCCGGCTGGAAGCGGCCCTCCCCGCGGGCGCTCCATCGCACCCCGCCGCCGGCCGCCCCACCCGACCAGAAGACGAGGTCGAAGAGGCCGTCGCCGTCCAGCTCGGCCACCGCCACGCCGTCGGCGGGCCCGACGCCGCCGAGCCCCTCCTCCTCGGTGGCGTCGGCCAGGCGGCCGGCTCGGCGGTTGCGGAAGAGACGCGGTCCGGTCCCGGCGTAGACCACGACCAGGTCCAGGTCGCCGTCCTCGTCGAAGTCGGCGCTCGCCAGGCCGCGGGTGGCGGCGGCGCCGCCGTCCACGCCGAGCTCCGCGCCGTGCTCCGTCCACGGTCCGCCGCCGTTGTTGCGCAGGTAGAGATCGGCGGCGCCGTCGCGGCCCACGAAGAGGTCGAGGTCCCCGTCGTGGTCGATCTCCAGCGGCTCGAAGACCGTCACCGGCGCCTCGCCGGGCAGGTCGGCGATGCGGATCGCCTCGCGGTAGCCGCCGGGCTCCCGGCCGAGATGGAGGAAGACGCCCCGTCCCGGGGAGGCGAGGGCGAGGTCGGTGTGCCCGTCCTGGTCCAGGTCGGCCGAGAGGGGCGTCCCGGCCGCCACCGCCGGCGCCGCTCCGCCCCCCGGCGGCAGACGCAGCCGCGCCTCCGACCCGGCCAGCTCCAGCGCCATCACCCCCTCCCTCCCCCGCCGGCGCTCGAGCTCGAGGGCCGCCACCCCCGCGGCGGGGCCGCCCTCGAAGGAGAGCGGGCCGGCGTCGGCGAAGCGCAGCGGGATGTCCTCGCCCCCCTGGACGCGCGTCGGCAGGGGCGGGTCGAAGTCGAGCTGCGGGAAGAAGCCGTCGCCCAGGCCGGTCCCGTCGAGCTCGATCCGGCCGACCTGGTAGAGGTCGGTGGGCCGCAGCAGGTTGCGCAGCACCTGGGCCGGCGGTCCGAGCCCCTCCCCCTCCCCCGCCCAAGCCGCCTCGCGCAGCGGCGCGGCGATCTCCCCTTCGCGCGCGTCGAAGCCGTCCAGGC
>JAWWBN010000090.1:0-13664 GCA_033720955.1 Thermoanaerobaculia bacterium
CCTCGACTACTACCGGCGGCTCGCCGAGAGCTCCGACCGGGTGGCCACCTGGGAGTACGGCCGGACCTACGAGGGCCGGCCGCTGCAGCTCGTGGCGATCTCGAGCCCGGCCAACATCGCCCGGCTCGAGGAGCTGCGCGACGAGCACCGGCGGCTGGCCGAGCCCGACCGGCTGACGCCGGAGGAGGTCGAGCGGCTCGTCGAGACGGTCCCGGTGGTGGTCTGGCTGGGCTACGGCGTCCACGGCAACGAGTCGTCCTCGGCCGAGGCCGCCATGGCGGCGGCCTACGTGATGGCCGCAGGCCTCGACGAGTGGCCCGAGCGCCTGGAGCGGATGGTGGTGCTCATCGACCCGCTGATCAACCCGGACGGCCGGGAGCGGTACGTCCACTTCTACGAGACCCAGCGCGGGCGTCGTCCGGACCCCGCCCTCTTCTCGGCCGAGCACTGGGAGCCGTGGCCGGGCGGGCGGCAGAACCACTACGTCTTCGACCTGAACCGCGACTGGGCCTGGGCAACCCAGCGGGAGACCCGCGCCCGGCTGGCGGCGTACCGTCAGTGGGAGCCGCAGGTGTTCGTGGACTTCCACGAGATGGGCCACGAGTCCACCTACTTCTTCCCGCCCGCCACCGATCCCATCCACCCGTCGATCGCCGAGGCGACGGTGGGCTGGCTCGAGACCTTCGGCCGCGCCAACGCCGCCGCCTTCGACCGCCAGGGGTGGCTCTACTACGTGGGCGAGGACTTCGACCTCTTCTACCCCGGGTACGGCGACAGCTACCCCGCCTTCCGCGGCGCGGTCGGGATGACCTACGAGATGGCCGGCCACGGTCGCGCCGGGCAGGCGGTCGAGCGCAGGGACGGCACCGTGCTGACCCTGGCGGACCGGGTCGCCCGCCACCTCACCACCTCTCTGGCGACGGCGGCCACGGCCGCGCGCCACCGGGAGCGGCTGCTGAGCGACTTCGTGGCCACCCGCCGGGCGGCCATCGAGCGGCCGGCGCGTCACTACCTCTGGCGGGCCACCGACCCGGAGGGACCGGCCGCAGCCGAGCTCCTGGAGTGGCACGGCATCCGGGTCGGAAGGCTCGCCGCCGCCGTCGAGATCGAGGCGGAGGGCACCCTCGACGACGGGCGGCGGCGGGTCGAGCTGGCTGCGGGGAGCTACGTGGTCTCCACCGATCAGCCGCTGGGGGCGCTGGCGCGGGCGCTCCTCGAGCGCGAGACCCGGATGGGCGAGGCCTTCCTGGCGGAGCAGCGCGAGCGCGTCGAAGCCAACCGCTTCGCCGAGTTCTACGACATCACCGCCTTCAGCCTGCCCCTGGCCTACAACCTGGAGGTCTGGCACACCGACGGCCACCGCCCCGCAACCGGCGCGGCGCCGGCCGGCGTCGGCGTGAGCGGCGAGGGCGACCTGGGCCACCTGGCGCGGCCGGGGGGGCTGGCCGGCTACCGGTTCGCGGCCGAGCTCCTGGAGCGGGGAGTCCGCTTTCGGCTGCTCCTGGCCGAGACCGGCTTCGGGGAGCGCCGCTTCCCGGCCGGTACCGTGTGGATCCCCGCCCGCGGCCGCGGCGGCAGCTCGGCGGCCGACGTGGAGGAGCTGGCGGCGGGCCACGGCGTCGAGCTGCTGCGGGTGGCCACCGGTCTGGCCGACCACGGCATCTCCCTGGGATCCAACGCCGCCCTGCCGGTCCGGCCGCCGCGGGTCGGCCTGGTGAGCGGCCGCGGCGTGGGCACGACCTCCTTCGGCCACCTCTGGCACCTGCTGGACCAGACCGTGACCCTCCCGGTCCATCGGATCGAGAGCACCCTGCTCTCCCGTGTCGATCTCTCGGAGCTGGACGTGCTCGTGCTGCCCGACGGCTCCTACTCCACCCTGGACGAGGAGGTCGCAGGGGAGCTGGGGGGGTGGGTCGCCGCGGGCGGTCTGCTGGTGGCCATCGAGGACGCCGTGGGCTGGCTGCGGCGCCACGAGCTCGTCGACGTCGCCTCCTGGCAGCCGCCCGAGGCGGAGGAGGTGCGGGAGGCGCGCGACGTGGCGCGGCTCGAGCCGGGGCGCCGGCGGCTCTACACGCCGGGCGCGGCGCTCGCCTCCGAGCTGGGCGGGCCCCACCCGCTGCTGGCCGGCCTGCCCCACCCGCCGCCGGTTCTCTACCGCAGCGCCACGGTGCTGCTGCCGAGCGGCGACCCGCAGCGCGACCTGCTGCTGGCCGACCGCGAGGACCCGGTGCTGGCCGGGTTCGCCTGGCCCGAGGCGGCGGCGCGTCTGCGGGGGGCGCTCCTGGCCGGTGTCGAGACCCGCGGCCGGGGCGCCGTGGTGCTCCTCGCCCAGGACCCCGTCTTCCGCGGCTTCTGGCGCGGCACGGCGCCGATCTTCCTCAACGCCGTGCTCTACGGCGCCAGCCTGGCCGAGCAGGGGGAGCTGGCCGGAGCGGCCGCCGCCGGGGAGAAGCGGCGCGCCGCCCCGGCCGGGGGCTCAGCCCGCCTTGCGGATGTAGATCTCGCCGCTCCAGGTCTTGAAGTGCATCTCCGGCCCGCCGCCGTTGATGGTGCCGCGGGCCCCGCGCTCGACGGCGACCCGCACCCGGCGGCCGTCGCGCTCTCGGCTCACCGCGGGGGGCTCCGGGACGCTCCGGATGTCGAAAGCGGTGTAGACCTCGCCGCCGTTGCCGGGGTCGATCCGAACCTCGGCGCGCAGGTCCGGCGGGAAGGTCACGTCCACGTCGCCGTGGAAGGTGCTGAAGGCCATCGGGCGGCCGGCGGCGACCTTGCGGAAGCTCGCGCGGACGTCGCCGTGGGTGGTCTCCGCGACCAGCGAGCCACCGATCTCCATCGCCTCGATGGAGCCGTGGGTGTTCATCATCTCGTGCTCGCCCTCGACGCCGCGCACGACGATGTCGCCGCTGTGGACGCACTGGAGCTGCAGATTGGTCTTGCGGGGCACCCGGATCTTCAGATCGACGGTCTTGGACCAGGAGCCCCCCGCCTCCACGCGCATCCAGTTGTTCTCCTCGGTGAGCTCGAGCTGCACCGCCTGGGCGCCCCAGCGCTTGAGGCCGTCCGTCTCGCGCCGGTCGTCGTCGTCGTCGGACCCGACGACCGACTCGACGACCACCTCGGAGCCGTCGTAGCCCTCGACCGTGATGCTGCCGTGGGTCTGCTGCACCTGCAGGGTGCCGGGCCGGGCCGGGTCGCTGAAGGGCAGGGAGAGGCTCTCGGCCTCCTGGCCCCGGGTCGCCGGCACGACCAGGAGGGCCGCCAGGGCGGCGGTCGCGAAAACTCTCGACTTCGTCATCTCAAGACCTCCTTCGAGCCGGGCCTAGTAGGTGGCCTGCTCGTTCAACGTCGTCAGGTACTGCCGGACCGCCTCGTCCAGAGTCGGCCGGCGCATCAGCTCGCCGAGCTCCTCGCGCGCGGCGGGGCCCTCGGCCATCAACAGGTCGACCACCGCCATCTGGACCAGCGGCGGCGCCGTCTCGTCCAGGCTGCGGGCCAGCCGGCCCCGCACGGCGGGTGGCGCGCCGAGGTCGCCCAGGGCCTCGATGGCCGCGAGACGCACGTTGGCGCTCGCGTCCCCGGTGGCCGCCTCCACCAGCGCCTCGAGCACCCGCTCGTCGACGGTCGCGAGCTGGCGGCCGTAGCTCACCCCCTGCAGGCGGGTGCTGGCGGAGTCGGCGCGCAGCAGGGAGACGGCGACCAGCTCGCGCAGCGTCTCCACCTGGCCGCGCAGCGCCTCGCTCTCGACCCGCTGCGTCCGTCCGCCGGCGAGGAGGCCCACGACCAGCCCGAAGACCAGCGAGGCGGCCGTCGTCGCGAGCCGTCGCGAGCCGGGCCGCTCCCACCACTCCGCGACGGCCTCCCCCCACCGGGCCCGGAGGCTCCGCCCGGGCCGCGGCGCCTCCCCGCGCGCGAGCTCGTGCAGGGCGGCGTAGAAGCGGCTGCGCAGCCGCGCGCTCGGCTCTTCGTCCGGCACCAGGCCGAGCCGCTGCCAGATCTGGCCGAGGCTCTCCACCTCGGCACGGCAGTCGCCGCAGGCGGCCAGGTGGTCGCGCGCCTCCCGCGCGGTCTCCCTGTCCACGTTGCCGGCCAGCAGGTCCGGGGTCAGCTTTCCGATCTCTTCGCAGTTCATCACGGTGCCTCGCTCTGCAGCTCCCGGTAGCTCTGCCGGAGCTGCTTCATCGCCCGATGGATGCGGACCTTGACCGCTCCCACGGAGCAGCCCAGGAGATCCGCGATCTGGCGGTGCTTCATCATCTCGAACCGGGCCAGCAGCAGGACTTCGCGCTTGTCCGGGGGCAGCTTCATCAGCGCCTCCCTGAGCCTCCCCGCCTCTTCCCGGTTCTCCAGCTCGCTCTCCTGCGTCTCCTCGACGGCCGGCTCCTCCGCCTCCTCCTCGGGCACGGTGATCGCTCTGACCCCCCGCCGGAAGTAGGTGGCGGTCAGGTTTCTCGCCATCGTGTACATCCAGGAGGTGAACTCGCCGTCGCCGCGGAAGCTGTGCCGGTACCGGATCATCCGCACGAACGCCTCCTGGACCAGGTCCTCGGCGGTCTGGCGGTTGCCGGTGAGGCGCAGAAAGAAGTTGTACAGACGCCGGTGGTGGCGCTCGAACAGCTCGCCCATCCTCGCGATCTCTCCCTCCTGCACTCGTTTCATTAGGGCGTTGTCGGTGAGCTCGCGCATGGTCCCGCGGGCGCCTCGCGCCCTCGAGGTTGTAGACCGCCTGGGCTGCGTCGAGGTTACAGCTCGAGAGTGCTGCGGGGCGCCCTACGGGGCCTCGGCTGTGGGGGCCCTGTCGCAGGGCCGGCTCGTGGCGGTGGTTACGGGCCGCGCTCCGACGCTGCCTCACCCACCGGGTCGCCTGCGGCGGATCTTGGCTGTGGAGCTGCCTCTCGCAGGGCCGGCTCGTGGCGAGCGTTGGGGGTAACGGGCCGCGGGCGCTGGGAGCTCCGGGGTGGACGCCTGGGTGGACGCGGCGAGCTGCCCGGACTCAGGAAACTGAGGCTCGCCGCTCCGCTCGGCCGCGCGCCGGACCCCCTTCGACCTGCCCCGGGGAGGGGTGACGCGCTCGCCGAGAGGCCACCGTCAGTCCACCCCCGGACCTCGGACGCGCCCGCTCCGATACTGCCTTACCCACCGGGTCGCCTGCGAACGAGTGCAAGTCCACCGGCCCGGCTCCCGACCCAACTCACCCCGGTCTCCCCGCCAAGCCGACGGCGAGCCCCAGGGCGATGGGGGTCGTTCCGCCGGACCGCAGCCTTCTGCGCCCGCCCTCGAGAGCCCGACAGGCCCCGAGCCGATCTCGCCACTACGGACCCGGAGACCTCGGACCCCCCGGACTCGGACCCCCGCCACCCCGGAGGGGGCGAGGGCTCGCCCCCAGCCGGCACGACCCGCGAGCCGCGCCCACGCCGACCGGCCGACACCTCGGGCCGATGCGGGCTCTCCCAGGCGAGGACCGCCGGAACGACCCCCATCGCCCCCACCGAGCCGTCCCGCCCTGCCCGACCAAGACCGAACAAGAGCCGCCGTCGAGCCGCCCGCCCCGCGAGACGCGCCCCGGCCGCGAGAGCCCTACAAGACCCAGGCGTACCCGATCTTGAAGAACAGCGCCCGGTTCGTCTGCGTCAGCGAGATGGACTGATCCGCGAGCCGGTTGTCCGAGTAACCGACAAAGAGGACCGTCTGCGGGTTGACCTTGTACGAGTAGAGAAGCTGCGTGAAGAGATTCTGCGACTCCGGCTCGACCTCGAACGAGTAGAGCGACGGATCCCGCTGAATGTCCCGGTACTGGAAGATGGCGCGGACGAACGAGCGCACGTCGAACTGCCAGACCAGCCGGAGCTGGGTGAGATTCGCCGTGAACAGCTCGCCCCCCTCGACGTCGAGCCTCTGGTAGGTGTGGTCGAGATTCGCCTTCAGATGGAGGCCGAAGTTGTAGCGGATCCCCGGCTCGAGAGTGAGGCCGTCGGCCTCGCGGGTGTTGGCGAAGTCGATGGTCTCGCCACCTCCCGCGAAGAGACCCAGCCAGACGTCGCCGCTGGGCTGGATCTCGGTCCAGAGGTTGAAGAACCGCTGCCCCGAGAAGACCGCGCCGTTGAAGAAGCGATCCCGGGTCCCGACGTCGAACCAGAGCCACGACTGCTTGGGCCCGGCGAACTCGGTCCACACCTCGAGCTCCTCCTCGAGCACATTGCCCGCGCCGTCCTCCGTGCGATCCCAGTCGCCGCCGACGCGGTACTGCGTGTACCAGTCGTCCTCCTCGCCCCACCAGGTGTACGAGGCGCCCCCCAGGACCAGGGTGTAGTCCACCCGGGGCAGGAAGCCCATGTCGGCGCGGAAGCCGCGCCCCACGTCCTCGAACCGGCCCCAGATGTCCAGGCCGCGCGCGTCGCGGTTGTAGGCGATCCGGATCGCCTGGTCGCCGAAAGAGCCGACCGGCTGGCCGAACTGCTGCGCCACGGCGACCGGGTACTCCGTCTCGGAGTCGAGCACCTGGAAGTTGATCGAGTTCTTGTCGTCGATGCGGTAGAGGCCGTCGAACCCGGCGACGCGGTTGGAGTAATCGTCGCCGTCGCGGCTGGTGACCAGGAGGCCCACGGAGGAGTTCTGGCCGAAGTCGCGCCGGTAGCGCAGCACCGAGTCGAGAGTCTCGAAGTCGAACGAGCCGCTGCGCGACCCCTGGCTGCCGGGGAAGATCAGGTTGGTGAGGCTGTCCTGCGAGGCGAAGATCCCGAAGCCGTTCTTGCCCTGGGTCCCCGTGAGCTTGGCCCCCCAGTCCGGGTCGGCCACGTTGCGGGTGAAGACGACGTCGAAGGGGGTGTCGAAGAAGTCGGCGCCCTCCAGGAAGAAGGGCCGACGCTCCGGGAAGAAGAGGGCGAACTGGGTGTTGACGTCGAGCTGCGCCACGTCGGCCTCGACCTGCGAGAAGTCGGGGTTGACGGTGCCGCTCAGGGTGATGTTCGGCGTGATCCCCCACCGCGCGGTGATCCCGGGGCTGAAGTCGGGGTCGGCGTCCTCGACCTCCCCGTTCGGGAAGTCGGCCCGACGGCCGGTGCGGGTACCCGTCAGGGTGGGGACGACCTCGAGGTTGCGCCCCGGCGTGATCCCCTCGAAACCCTCCATCTTCGACACCTGGCAGAGATAGCAGTCCCGGTTGCGGTCCATGGGCTGGGTGGCGATCCGGTGCCGCTGGTCGCGCGGGTAGAAGCGCAGCGCGTCCACTCCCCAGACCTGCCCGGTGAGGGTCGAGGGAAAGCGGAGCTGATTGAAGGGGATCGCCATCTCGACCACGTAGCCGGTCTCGCCGATCTGCCCGGCCGACGCCCAGATGGCGTCCCACGACGAGGTCTCCCTGCCCGCCACGTCGTCGACGAACAGGTCCATCTGCACGCCGAGCGGGTTGACGAAGAACTCGAAGGCCCGGCGCTCGTCGTTGAAGGTGTCGATCACCAGGCCCACGAAGTCGTCGTTCCAGGCGGTGTCCCGGTCGGTCAGCCGGGCGCGGATCTTGGCCGGCTCGGGGTCGTGGGCGCGGAAGGCCACGTAGAGGTTGGAGCTGTCGTAGGCGATCAGGCACTCCGTCTCGACCGGCGGGGCGATGTTCTCCCCGGGACGCGTCTCGTAGGTGAGGCGGACGGACTTGGCCTCCGCCCAGGCCGGCTCGTCGAGGCTGCCGTCGACCTTCATCTCGCCCTCGATCTTGGGGATGCGCCAGACCGTCTCCGGATCGTACGCCTGATCGTCCGCGGAGAGGGCCGGTCCGGTGGCGAGAGTCAGCAGCGCGAGCGCCAGACAGATGAGACGGCGGGTGGCCGCTGCGGGAACGAAACCGGGGATGGGGGTCATCTTTGGCTCCAGGGTCGCGGGCAAGGTCTGGCTGCGGCTCTGTATACGTCGCCGAGAGCTGCCGGGTTTAGACCGCCCGAAAGGAAGCTCCGGGTCACGAGGTAGGACGCCACCACCGGAAAAAAGGTTACCCGGTCCGGGAATACGGGCCCTCCACCGAGGGTTGGATGCTTCGCGTCGGCCACCCCTTGTCGCCGGCTCCCCCGTGCGGTACGATTCGCCTTTCGCCGCCCCGGCGGCCGGAGCGACCCAGCCATGAAGAACGAGATCCACCCCGAGCTCCACCTGGTCACCGTGACGTGCGCCTGCGGCAACGAGTTCCAGACCCACTCCACCCGCGATCAACTGCGGCTGGAGATCTGCAGCGAGTGCCACCCGTTCTACACCGGCAAGCAGAAGCTGGTGGATACGGCGGGCCGCGTCGAGCGGTTCCAGCGTCGCTACCGCGGCGGCCAGGCCTCGGGCTAGCCAGGCTTCGTCGAGCGTCCCCGGGGTCCTCGGGGCGCCCGCCCCGGGCGCACGGGAAGAGGGACGGCCACGTCCCGCTCGGACGGCGGGCGACCCCCTCCCCTGCGCGGCCCGGTGATCTTCGCCGCGGATCGAGGGCCCTCGCCGGCCACGACCGCAACGCGCTCCGGGCCCTGCCATCTACCCACCGTCCGGCTCCGAGCCGCAGCTATACTGAGGTTCCGCCCATGAACGAACGTCTTCGAGAGCTCGAGAAGCGTCACGACGAGCTCACCGCCCGTCTGGTCGACCCGGCCCTGCTGGCCGACCCGCGGACCTACGCCGACGTCAACAAGAAGCTGGCCGAGATCCGCCCGGTCGTCGAGCTGTACCGCGACCTCAAGGACGCCACCCGCAAGCTGGAGGCGAACCGCGAGCTCCGCGCCTCGCTCGACGGCGACGAGGAGCTCGAGGCGATGGCCCGCGACGAGGCCGCGGAGCTCGAGGGGCGGATCGAGCGGCTCGAGGAGGAGATCGGGCGCGAGCTGACCCCCAAGGACCCGAACGACGACCGCAACGTGGTGCTCGAGATCCGCGCCGGCACCGGCGGCGACGAGGCGGCGCTCTTCGCCGGCGAGCTGTTCCGTATGTACACCCGCTACGCCGAGGGGCGCCGTTGGAAGGTCGAGATCCTCCACCTCTCCGAATCGGGCCGCGGCGGCGTCAAGGAGGTGTCGGCCATCGTCGAGGGCAGCGGCGCCTACAGCCGCCTCAAGTACGAGGCCGGCGTCCACCGGGTGCAGCGGGTGCCGGAGACCGAGGCGTCGGGCCGCATCCACACCTCGGCGGTGACCGTGGCGGTGCTGCCCGAGGCGGAGGACGTCGAGGTGGAGGTCGACGAGGCCGATCTCCGGGTGGACACCTACTGCGCCTCCGGCCCCGGAGGCCAGGGGGTCAACACCACCTACTCGGCGGTGCGGATCACCCATCTGCCCACCGGCCTGGTGGTCACCTGCCAGGACGAGCGCAGCCAGATCAAGAACCGCCGCAAGGCGATGCGCGTGCTCAAGTCGCGGCTGCTGGAGATCGAGCAGGAAAAGGCCGAGCAGGAGCTCTCGGCCGAGCGTCGCAAGATGGTGGGCAGCGGCGACCGGTCGGAGAAGATCCGCACCTACAACTTCCCCCAGAACCGGGTCACCGACCACCGGACCGGACTCACGGTGCACCAGCTCCCGGCGGTGCTGGAGGGCGACCTCGATCCCCTGATCGACCCCGCCATCGCGCACTTCCAGAGCCGCGAGACCGCCGCGGTGGCCTCCTAGGGCGGCCGATCGCCATGGGGTAGCCCGGATCGCGCTGGCGCTGCTGCTCGGGTCGGGGCCGGCGTGGGCCGCCGCGGCGGAGCCGAGCGTCGAGATTCGGGGGATCGTTCTCGACGAAGCGGGCACGGCGCTCGCCGGGGCACGGGTGGCGCTCCTGCCCCAGCCCAGCCTGCACGGGCGGGGGCTGGAGGTCCTGGCCGGGGAGGTCCTGCCAGCGGCCGTCGCGGCCACCACCAGCGGTGACGACGGCGCCTTCCGGCTCGCGGCCCCGGTCGGCTTCTGGACGGTTCGGGTCGAGTCGCCCGGCCGGCTGCCCATGCGCCACGACGTCGGTCCGCTCCTCTGGAGCACCCGGCTCGCCGAGGTCCGGCTGCCGCCGGCCGAGCCGCTGCCCGTGAGCGCCCGGGATTCCCGGGGCGAGTCGGTCGCCGGAGCCTGGGTTCTCCTCGGCTCGGCCGACCCGGGCTTCTGGAGCGAGCGGCGGCGCGAGTCGGAGTGGGGCCCCGCCCGCCGCCTGGCGCGCACGGACGGCGCCGGGGCGGCCGTCCTGCCCCGGGCGGCCGACGAGAGGGTGAGGGTCTGGGCGGCCGCCGCGGGGCTCGACCGCGCGCCGGCCGCCGAGAGCGCCGGCGACCCGGTGACCCTGGCGCTGCCGCCGGGGGTGGAGCGGGAGATCCGGCTTCGCGGACCGCATCGCCGCCCCCTCTCCCGGGTCGTGGTCCGCTCCGGACGCGAGGCGCCGTTCCCGGTGGCCGTCACCGACGACGCGGGCCGCGCCTCCCTCGTCGCGCCTCCCGACGGGGACCTCTTCCTGGCCTTCGACCACCCCGGGGGCGGCCGCAGCACGGGCCTCCTGCCGGCACGCGAGGCGCCCGCCGACGGGGCGGCCGGCGCCGACGAGACCGGCCCGGACGAGCCGGCGATCTTCGACCTCGAATTCCCGCCGACCATCGCCGGGCAGGTGGTGGACGCGGAGAGCCGCGAGCCGCTGTCCCACGCCCTGGTCTGGACCAACATGCCCGGCGAGCACGTCGAGACCGACAGCGGGGGGCGGTTCGAGATCGCGGTGGCCGGCGGCGACGCGCGCACCCTCTTCTGGCTGCAGGCCGCCGCGCCGGACCACTTCCCCGGCTACACCCGGACCCGTGCCGGCGACCCGGTCACCGTGGCGCTCGAAGCCGCGACCCGGCTCCGCGGCCGGGTGGTGGACGCCACCGGGGAGCCGCTCGCTGGGGCCGAGCTCCGGGCCGAGGCGGAGGAGGGATTCGGCCGCTCCGCCTACCTTCCCGACGGCGCCACCGCCGCCAGCGACGCCGAGGGGCGCTTTCTCCTGGCGCCGGTCCACCCGCGGGCGGGACACCGCATCGCCGTGTCCCTCGCCGGATACGCCACCCTCCGCCAGCGGCTCCCGAGCCCGGAGCAGCGCGGCGACGAGGAGCTCCTGCTGGTCCTCACCCGCGGGGCGCGAGCGGTGGGGCGCATCCTCGGCCCGGGCGGCGAGCCGATCGCGGAGGCCGAGATCGAGCTGCACGAGGCCCGGGCGTCCGACTCGGGCCCCTGGTTCGTGCGCGGCGCCGACCCCTCCCGGAAGCCCGTTGCGGCGGCCCTCTCGGGCGGCGACGGCGGCTTCGAGCTCGCCGACCTGCCGCCGGGGCGGTTCGATCTCGAGGTCCGGTCCCCCGGGTACGCCGAGGCCCGGCAGCCGGGGATCGAGGTTCCCGACGAGCCGGCGGAGGTCGATCTCGGGGTCCTGGAGCTGATTCCGGGCGCCGACATCGAGGGCCTGGTGGTGGATGCCGACGGCCGGCCGGTGCCGGAGGCCGAGATCCGTCTGCTTCCCTCCGAGAGCGCCTCGCGCGCGATCTTCCGGCGGCTGCGCCGCGGGCGCGTCCGGGACGAGGTCGCCGCGGTGAGCGGGCCGGACGGGGGGTTCCGGGTGGAGGATCTGCACCCGGGGGAGATCGGCGACCTGCTGGTGAGCGCCGCCGGCCATGCCACGGCCCGTCTGTTCGGGATCGAGGCGCCCACCGCGCAGCCGCTGCGGGTCGAGCTGGCCGCCGCCGCGCGGCTGGCGGGCCGCGTCCTGGACCCCGGAGGCGGCCCCATCGAGGACGCCCGGGTGCACGCCCAGCCGCTCTCCGAGACGGGCGCGAGGATCGTCTTCCGCCGGGCCGACTCCGGCTGGGCCCGCACCGACGCCGACGGGCGGTTCGAGCTCGAGGTGGATCCCGGCAGGCTCGCGGTCACCGTCAACGCCAACGGCTGGCAGGGCGCGCAGCTCTCGGAGATCGACGCACCCCCGGGCGGCTCGGTCACGGGGCTGGAGATCGTGCTGCGCCGCGGCGCCTCGATCGTGGGACGGATCGTCGGAGGGGACGGCCGCCCCGTCTCGGGGGCGCAGGTCATGACCGGAAGCGGCGGCGGGATGTCGAGCAGCGGCACCACCGACGGCGACGGCCGCTATCGGCTGGAGGGGGTGGAGACCGGCTGGCAGACCCTGCGGGTCTGGCACGATCGGCTGCCCCGCATCACCCGCCAGGTCGAGGTCGAAGCGGGCGAGAACGTCGTCGACATCTCCCTCGAGGAGGGGTTCGAGATCTCGGGGCGGGTGGTGGACGAAACCGGCGCCGCGGTGGACGAGGCCACAGTCCTGCTGTCCGAGGAGAGCGGCTTCGACCACCGCCACATGGTCACCGGGCCCGACGGCTCCTTCCGCTTCGACCAGATGCTGCCGGGCACCTACGACGTATCGGTCCAGGCGCGCGGGTTCGCTCCCCGCCAGCTCGACGAGAAGCTCGTCGTGGACCGCGGACCGGTGCTCGGACTGAGCGTCGCGCTGCGGCGCGGCCACTCGGTGGTGGGAACGATCTTCGGTCTGGCACCCGAGGAGCTGCGCCGCGTCGAGGTGCGCGCGCAGGGCCCGGGGGCCCTCGGAGAGGTGCGACCCGACGGCACCTACCGGATCGACGGGCTGCCCGCGGGCAGCCTGCAGGTGATCGGCGTGGTCGCCGGCGGCGCCGGCCGCGCCCAGACCACGGTCACGATCGTCGAGGGGGTCGCCGAGACCCTGGCCGACCTCGAGTTCGGCGTCGGGCTCACCCTCTCCGGCCGCGTCCTGCGCGCCGGCGAGCCCCTGCCTGGAGCGCGGATCTTCCTCTCCGGCAGCGGGTCCGGAAGGTATGGCCAGGCCGCCTCCGATCACGACGGCCGCTTCCGCATCGGCGGTCTCGAGCCGGGCAGCTACGTCGTCACCGCGATCGGAGGCGCCAGCGGCGGCCTCCTCTTCCGGGAGGAGCTGGAGCTTCAGACCGACCGCGAGCTGGAGATCTCGGTCGCCGGCGTCCAGATCGCGGGCCGGGTGCTCGACGCGACGACCTACGAGCCCCTCCCCGGGGTCGAGATCTCGATCTCCTCGGCCGAGGCCGACCCCGGCTCTCCTCCCGCCCTCTACCGCGGCGGCGCGTGGAGCGACTCGCGCGGTCTCTTCCGGCTCGCCGACCTGGCCGAAGGCCTCTTCCGGCTGCGGGCGACCAAGGAGGGGTTCGCCCCCGCCGAGGTCGTGCTGACCCTCACGGCCGGTCTCGACCACGAGGACGTGGAGCTGCGTCTCGAGCCGACCGCCGGGCTCGGCCTGCTGGTGCTCACGGAGAGCGGCGTGCCGGCGCGTCAGATCGACGTCGCCCTGCTGGACCCCGGCGGCCGCGTGGTGGCGGGCGGCCGTCTCACCGCCGACGGCGAGGGACGGGTGCGGCTGGCCACCGCGCCGCCCGGGGTGTGGGAGCTGCGGGTCACCAGCGGCGAGCGCGGGGTCGCCACCCAGCGGGCCGCCGTTCCCGACTCGGACGTTCCGGTGACCCTGCGCACCGGCGCGCGGCTCCTGCTCGAGGTGCCCGACCTCGGCGGAGGGGAGGCGGCCGCCACGGCACGCCTCTTCGACGCCGGCGGCCGTCCCTTCAGCCGTCTCCTCTGGGGCGGCAACCTGCTGGCCGAGTGGGGCGTCCGGGACGGCCGGGCGCAGATCGACGGTCTCCCGGCCGGGGAGTGGAC
>JAWWBN010000091.1:0-13477 GCA_033720955.1 Thermoanaerobaculia bacterium
CCCACGAGGAAGCACCCCACCCGGCCCACGGCGTAGCCGAGAGCCACGGCCGGCGCCGCCGCGTCGGCCGTGGGCGCCAGGGGCAGTCTGCGCACCCGCGCCGCCCAGCAGACGGCGACGGCACCCAGCAGCAGGGCCCCGTACCAGACCAGGCCGGAGCGGCTGAAGACCAGCCGCCAATCCTGGTAGAGCGCGGCATAGTAGAGCTTGGCGCCCAGGATGCCGCCGATTCCCGCCGCCAGGAGCAGGGTGCTGGCGTCCTCGTCGGCGCCCACCCGGAGACGGCGCAGGCCCCACTGGAGCTGCGCCCAGGCGGCGCCGAAGGCGAGCACCATCAGCACGCCGAAGGGGCTGATGGAGAGCGGGCCGATGGTGAACAGCTCGCGGATCATGGCGCGCGCTCCGGAGGGGCCGCGGCCCCGTCCCCGGCCGACGGCGACCGCGGCCCGGGGAGCGCTGGCGGAGGCGGCGCGACGAGGGCGGCGGCGGTGCGGGTCATCGGTGGCGTGGGGCGCAGAGAGAGGAGCCGAGGCGGCACTATACCCGTCCGCCGGAGCCGCCCGCCAGCGGGCGGAAGCGCCGGCACGATGGGGTAAGCTCACTGCCCTCATGCTCACCGATCTGACCCGGGAGCGGTACGAGATCTTCGCCCGGCACGTGCGCCGCCCGGAGATGTCGGGACGGTGGCTGGTCCTGACCCACGACAATCCCGACCCCGACGCCATCGCGGCCGCAGCGGTCCTCGGCACGGTCCTCCGACGCACCTTCAAGCGCCGGGTCACCACCGCCTACGGCGGCATCATCGGCCGCGCCGAGAACCAGGAGATGGTCAAGACCCTGGGCATCCGGCTGAGCCACGTCCGCCACCTCACCTTCCGCCACTACCGCCACTTCGCTTTGGTCGACGCGCAGCCGGCGACAGGCAACACCCAGCTCCCGGAGGGGGTGCAGCCCGACCTGGTCTTCGACCACCACCCGCTGCGGCGCAGCACCCAGAAGGCCGGCTTCGCCGACGTGCGCACCGAGTACGGCGCCACGGCCACCATCCTCGCCGAGTACCTCCAGGCCACCGGGCTGGGATTCTCCAAGCGGGTGGCGACGGCGCTGATCTACGCCATCCGCTCGGAGACCCGCGACTTCGGGCGGGAGTTCTCGGCCCCCGACAAGGCGATCTTCGACACCCTGCTGCCCCTCTCCGACTTCCGCGCCCTGGCGCGGATCCAGTCGCCCCGTCTTCCTCTCTCCTACTTCCGCACCCTCCACCACGCGCTCGAGCACGTGCAGTGGGTCTCTACCCTGGTGGTCAGCGACCTGGGGGTGGTCGAGCAGCCCGACATCGTGCCGGAGGTGGCCGACCTGCTGCTGCGGCTGGAGGGCAAGACCTGGTCGATGTGCTCGGGCATCTTCGGAGAACGTCTCTACCTCTCCATCCGCACCACCAATCCGCGCGCCGACGCCGGGCGGCTCATGCAGCGGCTGCTGGGGCGGACGGGCAAGGGCGGCGGCCACGGCATGATGGCCGGCGGCTACATCGACCTGACCGACGTGACCAACGGCGACGCCGACGCCGTCCGGCGGCGGCTGGTGCGCCAGCTCGCGACGGCGCTCAAGAAGAACCCCGACCGGCTGACCTCCATGACTCTCACCTCGGGCGGCGACGCCGGCTGAGGCCATGGGCTGGTTCGAACGGCTGCTGGCGCGCCGCAAACGCTACCGGGCGCGCGACTTCGCGGCGCGCGAGCGATTCCGCGACGACTACCGGGCCATCGCCCGCCATCTGCTGGAGGCGCTGGAGTTCGGCTCGGCCTACGACGTCGGCTGCGCCAACGGCTTCCTGGTAGAGGAGCTCGCCCGCGCCGGGCGGGAGGCCGCGGGGATCGAGCTCTCCCCCGCCGTGAAGGAGCTCCTGCCCGCCGAGCTCGCGGCGCGGGTGGCCATCGGCGACTTCGCCGAGGCCTCCGGCCGATGGGACCTGGTCTGCTGCGTCGAGGTCGCCGAGCACCTCCCCCCGGAGCGCAGCGAGGAGCTCGTCGCCACGCTGGCCGGGCTGGCCCGGCGCTGGATCTACTTCAGCGCCGCGCCCCCGGGCCAGGGGGGCCGCGGCCACATCAACTGCCGTCCCCACGCCGAGTGGCTCGGCTGGTTCGGGGAGCAGGGCTGGCGGGAGGACGTCGAGCGCACCGCGCGGCTGCGCGCCTTCCTGGCCACCCGCCCCAGCGTCCCATGGCTCCGGGTCAACAGCCTGCTGCTGGCGCCGGCGGGGACGCCGCCGGACGAGGCCCCCTAGCGGGCGGGCTCACTCCCACTCGATGGTGCCGGGCGGCTTGCTGGTGACATCGTAGACCACCCGGTTGATGCCCCGCACCTCGTTGACGATCCGGTTGGCGGTCCGCCCCAGCAGGTCGTGGGGCAGCGGGCTCCAGTCGGCGGTCATGAAGTCGATGGTCTCGACGGAGCGCAGCGCCACCACGTTCTCGTAGGTGCGGTCGTCGCCCATGACTCCCACGCTCTTGACCGGCAGCAGCACCGCGAACGCCTGGCTCACCTTGTCGTAGTAGTTCCGCTCCCGGAGCTCCTGGAGGAAGATCGCGTCGGCCTCGCGCAGGAGGGCCAGGCGCTCCTCGGTCACCTCGCCCAGCACCCGGACCGCCAGGCCGGGACCGGGGACGGGGTGCCGCCCGATGAACTCCTCGGGCAGGGCGAGCTCGCGCCCGAGCTGCCGCACCTCGTCCTTGAACAGCATCCGCAGCGGCTCGATCAGCTCGAAGCCGAGCTCGTCGGGGAGGCCGCCGACGTTGTGGTGGGTCTTGATCACCGTCGCCGGGCCTCCCGCCGAAGCCGACTCGATGACGTCGGGATAGAGCGTCCCCTGGGCCAGGAAGGCGGCGTCGTCGAGGGTGTCGGCCACGTCCCGGAAGGCGTCGATGAAGACCCGGCCGATGATCGAGCGCTTCTCCTCCGGATCGGTCACCCCCGCCAGCGCCGACAGGAAGCGCTCCCCCGCCGCCACTGCGCGCACCGGCAGCCCCAGCTCGTCGCGCAGGCCGTGGACCACCTGCTCGGCCTCGCCCTTGCGCAGCAGCCCGTTGTCCACGAAGACCGCGGTGAGGCGGTCGCCGACGGCGCGGTTGAGCAGGGCCGCCACGACGGTGGAGTCGACGCCGCCGGAGAGCCCGCAGACCACCTGCCGGCGTCCGACCCGCTCGCGCACCGCCGCCACGGTCTCCTCCAGGAAGGAGACCATCCTCCAGTCGCCCTTCGCCCCGCAGACTCCGAACAGGAAGTTGCGCAGGATCTCGCCCCCCGACGGGGTGTGGGAGACCTCGGGGTGGAACTGGATGCCGTAGATCCGCCGCTCGCGGTGCTCGAGGGCCACCACCGGCACGTCCCCTGTCGAGGCGACGGGGCGGAAGCCCTCCGGGGGACGCCGCACCCGGTCGCCGTGGCTCATCCAGACCGTCTCCCGCCCGGAGAGGCCCTCGAAGAGGGGGCAGGTGGTGTCCACGGCGACCTCGGCACGGCCGTACTCGCGCGTCTCGGAGGGCTCCACCTCGCCGCCGAGCTCGTGGCCGATGAGCTGCAGGCCGTAGCAGATGCCGAGGATCGGGATCCCCAGGTCGTAGAGGCCGGGGCGGGGCCGCACCGCGCCGTCGCGGTAGACGCTCTGCGGCCCGCCGGAGAGGATCAGCCCCACCGGGCGCCCGCGGCGGATCTCGTCCAGCGACACGTCGTGCGGCTGGATCTCGCAGTAGACGCGGTTCTCCCGCACCCGGCGGGCGATCAACTGGGTGTACTGGCTGCCGAAGTCCAGCACCAGCACGGTCTGATGGCGTTCGGCGGGGCCGGGGCCTCGCCCGTTTCCGTTGCTCGTCACTCGCCCTCCTACAGCTCCGACTCGGTCTTCAGGTCCCGGGTCATCAGCTCTCCCAGCGCCCGGCGCGGGTCCTTGCCCTCGTACAGCACCCGGCGCACCTCCTCGGTGATCGGCATCTCGATCCCCCGCCTCGCCGCCAGCTCGGTGACCGAGACCGCGTTGCGGATCCCCTCCGCCACCATCGGGGTCTCCGCCCGGATCTGATCCAGGGTCTTGCCGGCGGCGAGCTCGAGACCCGTGCGGCGGTTGCGCGACAGACCGCCCGTGCAGGTCAGCACCAGGTCGCCCAGCCCCGCCAGGCCCGAGAAGGTGCGCGGCTGGCCGCCGCAGGCGACGCCCAGGCGGGTCATCTCGTGCAGCCCGCGGGTGATGAGCGCCGCCAGGGTGTTGTGGCCCAGCCCGAGCCCCGTGACCAGGCCGGCGGCCACGGCGACGACGTTCTTCGCGGCGCCGCCGAGCTCCACCCCGACCACGTCGGACGAGGAGTAGAAGCGGAAGGTGGGACCGGAGAACAGCTCGCGAAGCCGACCGGCGAGCTCCGCCTCGCCGGCGGCCACCACCGCCGCGCTGGGGGCGCCCGCCGCCACCTCGGCGGCGAAATTGGGACCCGAGAGCACGGCGTAGCGCAGCTCGCGATCCGCCGCCAGCGCCTCCTCGAAGGCCACCTGGCTCATCCGCGCGGCCGTCTCGGCCTCGATCCCCTTGGTCGCCGACACCAGGACCAGCGGCGCGTCCGACGGCCGGGCAGCCAGGAAGCGGCGGAGCAGCTCCCGCGCGCCGTGCGACGGGACCACCATCAGAACGACCTCGCAGGCGTCGAGATCGCCCAGATCCGCGGTCACCTCGACCGAGTCCGGCAGCTCGGCCCCGGGCAGGTAGTCGGGGTTGCGGCGCTCCTCGCGGATGCGGGCCGCCAGCTCGGCGTGGCGGGCCCAGAGACGCACGCTCCCCATCCGTCCCAGGTAGACGGCCAGGGCCGTCCCCCAGGAGCCGGCTCCCAGGACCCCGATCGGCGCGCTCACGAGACCGCCCCCGCCGAGTCGCCCAGCCGCCGCTCCCGACCCGCCAGGAGCCGCCGGATGTTGCCCGTGTGCCGCCAGGTCACGAGGAGGGCGATCGCCGCGGCCGCCAGCCAGACGGCCCCTTCCACGGGTCCCTCCCAGCCCAGGCGCGAGAACAGCGGCATGAGCAGCGGCACGGAGACCACGAGCACGAGCGATCCCAGGGAGACGTACCGCTTCCAGGCCACGACGATGACGAACAGCCCCACGGCCGCGAGGGTGCTGCGCGACGCCAGCACCCCCAGGACGCCGAGGGCGGTGGCCACCCCCTTGCCGCCCCGGAAGCGCAGATAGACAGGAAAGACGTGTCCCAGGGTGGCCGCCAGCCCCGCTCCTCCGACCGCCGCCGGCGGAGCGCCCAGAGCCGCGGCTCCCCACACCGGCGCGGCGCCCTTGGCCACGTCGAGCAGCAGGACCGTCGCCGCAGGCAGCGGGCCGGCGGCGCGCAGCGTGTTCGTCGCGCCCGGGTTGCCGCTGCCGACGCTGCGCACGTCCTGGCCGTAGACGAGCCGCACCACCAGGTAGCTGAAGGGCACCGCGCCCAGCAGATAGGCGGCCGCGATCCAGAGCAGCCAGATCACGCCGCCGCTCCCAGCGGATAGCGGGCGACCGCGGTGTAGCGCGCGCCCCCCGGTCCCAGCCGGCTCTCCACGAGGGCGCCTTCGGCGACCCGGAACTCCGCCGGCTCGAGGGCGTCGAAGCCCTGCCGCCAGCGCTCGACGGCCTCCGTCGGCCACTTCGCCTTGCACCGCCCCAGGGTCAGGTGGGGGTGGAACCGTCGTCTCTCCTCGCGCTCGGGGAGAACCCGGCGCAAGGCCGCGGCGACTCGGGTCTGGAGAGCCGCCAGCGCCTCGCCCGGCCCCAGAGCCAGCCAGAGCACCCGCGGCGCTCCTCCGGGGGGAAAGCAGCCCGGCTCGCCGGCGCGGGCGGCGAAGGGATCGTGCCCGGCGAAGGCCGGGCCGAGCTCGCGGTCGAGGGCGGCCAGATGCTCGCTGCCGGTGGCGCCCAGGAAGGCCAGGGTCAGGTGCAGGTTGGCCTCCGGCACCCAGCGGCAGGCGGGAAGAGCGGCTTCCAGGGCGCGCCGGCGCCGGGTGACCTCCTGCCGCACCTCGGCGGGGGGGACGATCGCCACGAAGAGCCTCATCGGGCGGCCTCCGCGAGGCCCCGGCGCAGGGTGTCGAGCGCCCACTGGCACGCCAGGATGCGGACCCGCTGCCGGTCGCCCGGGAGCTGCAGCCGCCGGTGGCGCACGTCGTCGTCGCCGGGACCGGCCACCGCGAGGTGCACCGTGCCCACCGGCTTCTCCTCGCTCCCGCCGCCGGGACCGGCGATGCCGCTGATGGCCACCGCCCAGCCGGCGGCGAATCGCCGGCGGGCCCCGGTGGCCATCGCCCGCACCACCTCCTCGCTGACCGCGCCGAAGCGCTCCAGAGCCGACGTCTCGACGCCCAGCAGGGAGGTCTTGAGCCGGTTCGAGTAGGTCACCGCTCCGCCCACGAACCAGCCGCTGCTCCCCGGCTGACGGGTGATCCGCTCCGCCAGCATGCCCCCGGTGCACGACTCGGCGGTGGCGAGGGTGGCGCCCGCGGCGGAGAGCATCTCGCCCACGACCCCCTCCAGGGTGTCCGCCGGCCGGTCGCCGTAGACCGCATCCCCCACCAGCGAGCGCAGGAGCTGGACCCGCTCCTCGAGCTCGGCATCCCGGCGGTCGTGCTCGCCGCCGCGGGTCACCGCCAGGGTGATGTCGCCGGCCGAGGCCAGAATGGTCACGTCGCGGCTGCCGAAGCGCTCGTAGTACGGCGCCAGCATCTCCTCGACCGCCGACTCGGCCGTGCAGGCGACCTTCAGCACCCGGGTGTCCACGCGGGTGGTCGAGCGCGCGGCGAGCCAGGGCGAGATCGCCTCCTCCGCCATCGCCTCGAGCTCGCGCGGCACTCCCGGCAGGAGGAAGACCACCCCCCGCTCGTCCTCCACCCGCTGACCGGGGGCGGTGCCGTGCGGGTTGGGGATGACCTCGGCGCCGGCCACGAGATCGGCCTGGCGGCGGTTGGCCTCCGGCATGCGGTAGCCGAAGCTGGCGAAGCGCCGCTCCAGCTCCCTCTCGAGCTCCGCGCGGCGCTCCAGCCGGCGCCCCAGCGCCGCCGCCACGCCCTCCCGGGTCACGTCGTCCGCCGTCGGGCCGAGGCCGCCGCTGACCAGCAGGATCGGGAAGCGGTCCAGCGCGGCGCCCACCTCGAGAGCGATCTCCTCCCTGTCGTCCCCCACCACCGCCTTGCGGCCCACCTCGACGCCGTAGCGGCGCAGGAGCCGGGTCAGGTGCAGGCTGTTGGTGTCGAGACGCTCGGGCCCGAGAAGCTCCGAGCCCACGGCCAGAATGGCGGCTCGCATTCCCGTGATGATACGAGCCCCGCGGGCCGCCGAACAACCGCGTGGCAGGACCGCAGGCGGGTCCCCGGAGGTTGTCTGACCGCTCCGTTTTTGTCTACCATCCCGCCTGTGCGAGGGAGAGCTGCATCCATCCTGTTCCTGATCGGGGCGCTGACGCTCGCCGTGGACGCGGGCGCCGCCGACCCCTTTACCCTTCAGCCCGTCGAAGGAGACCGCGGCCTGGCGGTCTGGGGCGACGGGGCGACCGTGTGGGCCGTCACCGGGGACGGCTCGGCCCGCCGCCTGCCCCTGGGTCGCGGCGAGCAGCCCACCGCGGTCGCCGAGACCGCCGACGGCTGGGTGACCGCCGGCCTGCGGCGGCGGCCGGACCGCCGCGAGCTCTTCCTGATGGAGGAGCGGAACGGGGAGATACGGCGTCTGGCGCCGCCTCGCGGCGCTGCGATGCTGCGGCTGCGGCCGGTGCCGCTGGTGGACGGCGGCGAGCTGGCGGGCCTGGCCTGGCTGGAGGGCGACTCGCTCTCCACCCTGGAGGTGCGGGCAGCGGCTCTCGAGGACGGTCGCTGGAGCGCCCCGGTCACCGTGTCGCCCGCCGGGCGCGGCAGCCAGACCGGGCTGGTGGGCGCGGTTCTCGCCGACGGCGCCTGGCTCCTGGCCTGGGCGGCCTTCGACGGCAACGACGACGAGATCCTCTTCGCCGAGCGTCGAGGGGGGAGCTGGTCCAGCCCGCGCAGGGTCCACCCGGGCAACCGGGTGCCCGACGTCACGCCCGCCCTGCTGCCGACGGCGGCCGGCGCCCGGCTGGTCTGGGCCCACCGCGACGACGAGGAGGGCTACCGCCTGACGCTCTCCACCTTCGACGGCAACCGCTGGTCGGCGCCGGCGGTGGTCGGCGGCCCCCACACCCTCTACCCCGCCTTCACCCGTCTGGGCGGCCGCGACTTCCTGCTGGCGCGCAGCGCCGCCCCGCGGGGCTGGCGGCTGCTCGAGGTGGGGGCCGACGCCCGGGTGACGCGGAGCGCCCTCACCACCGAGGCCTCCTCCGTCCGCCCGACCGTCGAGACGGTGGGCGACGACGTCCTCCTGCGCTGGCCGGGCGAGCCGGGCGGCCGCGCCGTGAGCTGGAGGCGGCCATGAGGAGCCGGGCGGCCTGGCTCTTCGCGGCGGCGCTCCTGGCCTCGCCCCTCTCGGCGACCGAGCAGTGGGTGGCGATCGGGGACAGCATCACCGCCGGCATCGGTGACGACACGCCGGTGCCCTCCGGCTACCCGATGCGGCTGGAGAAGATGCTCAAGAGCGCCGGCCGCGACGTCGTCGTGACCAACCTGGGGGTCCCGGGGGAGACCAGCGGCGAGGGGCTGGCGCGGGTCAACGCCGCGCTCGCCGGAGCGCCGGACGGCCTGTTGATCCAGTACGGCGCCAACGACATCCCCCTCATCGAGGCCGGTCTCATCTCCCCCGAGACCCTCCTCGACAACATCGATCGGATCGCTCGAACGGCCTCGGCCCGGGGCACCGTGCCGGTGCTGGCCACTCTGCTGCCACGCAACACCCGGATCGGCGCCGACCCCGACAACCTGATCTCGATCCACCTGGTCTTCGACCTGCGCGACCTCGCCGTGATGACCAACCGGCGGCTGGTGGACATCTGGGAGGGGTTCGACATCGCCAACGACCCCGACTCCTTCGACACCCTCTACGCGGGGATTCCCCGGGATCCGGTCGGGCATCCCAACGCCGAAGGGTACGACCGCATCGCCGAGCTCTACCGCGACGTGATCCTCGGGCTCGACACGGTCAAGCCCGTGCCGGGCCCCTTCTCGCCCTCCTTCGGCACAACCGCGGTGCCCCGCGGACAGCTCTTCGTCGCCTCCGTCATCGAGCCGCCGGGCGCCTCGGGCGTCGAGCTCCGGGAGGCCTGGCTGCTGCTCAACGGAAAGCCGGTGGCGGAGCCCGACGAGAGCTTCAGCAACCGCCGCCGGGTGGTCTTCTTCTTCCGCAAGACCAAGGCGGTGGGCTGCCGCGCCGAGCTGGGGGTGCGGGCCTTCGACCGCGCCGAGCCGCCGAACGAGATTCGCCGCACCCTGCGGATCTTCGACGTCAAGGACCGGCGGGTCTTCGTGGGCGACGTCGACTACGACTGCCGGGTGGACGGCTACGACCTGACGCAGTTGGCGCGCGCCTTCGGCGCCGAGCGCGGCGACCCCCGCTACCAGCTCCGCTACGACTTCGACCGCAACGGCCGCATCGAGAAGAAGGACCGGGACACGCTCCTGGCCAACTTCGGCAAAGAGTCGGACTAGGGCGTCAGCCGGAGATCCGCGCCCGCACCAGGGGCGGCGCCTCGCACGGCTCGGCGGCCAGGTGGAAGCAGCTCCGGAACTCGGCGGCGATCCTCTCGTCGGGTCGCCGGAGGTAGAGACGTGCCAGCTCGTCGCCGGGCGCCAGCCGGTCCCCCAGCCGCGCCCGCACCCGGATCGAGACCGCCGGGTCGATCTCTCCGCCCGGGCGGGTGCGGCCGCCCCCCGCCTCGGCCAGCAGCAGGCCCAGCCTCCGGGTCTCGACGCGGTGGAGGCTGCCCGCCGCGGGAGCGGTGGCGACCGCCTCCACCGGGGCCAGCTCCCGGCTGGCCCGCGGCAGCCTGCGCAGATCGCCGCCCTGGGCCTCGACCCAGCGGTCGAACAGCTCCCGCGCCGCGCCGCTCGAGACCGCCCGCTCCAGGTCGTCGCGATGGACCGTCCCGCCGGTCAGACGCGCCACCTCCTCGCAGAGAGCCAGGACCACCTCCATGAGCCGCGGCTCGCCCCGGCCCTCCAGGCAGTCGAGGGTCTCGCGCACCTCGGCGGCGTGCCCCACCCACTCGCCCAGCGGCTGGCTCATGTCGGTGATCAGGGCGGAGGCGCGCTGCCCCAGGGGCTCGCTGATCTCGACCAGGCTCCGGGCGAGGGTCTCGGCCTCGGCCGGGTCGGAGAGAAAGGCCCCCTCGCCGGTCTTGACGTCGTACGCGACCGCCGCCGCGCCACTCGCCAGCTTCTTCGACAGGATGCTGGCGGTGATCAGCGGGATCGACTCCACCGTCGCCGTCTGGTCGCGCAGAGCGTAGAGGCGGCGGTCCGCCGGCGCGATGCTGCCGGTGGCGATCCCCACCGCCATCCCCACCGACCCCAGCAGCCGCACGCAGTCGTCGCGGTCCAGACCCAGGTCGAGCCCCGGGATCGTCTCGAGCTTGTCGGCGGTGCCCCCGGTGTGCCCCAGGCCGCGCCCGGTCAGCATCACCACCGGCTGGCCGCACGCCGCCAGCAGCGGGGAGAGGATCAGCGAGACCTTGTCCCCCACCCCGCCCGTGGAGTGCTTGTCGCCCACCCGCGGCACGTCGCGCGCCAGCTCCCACCGGTCGCCCGAATCGAGCATCGCCAGGGTGAGGGCGCGCGTCTCGGAGGGGTCCAGCCCGCGGATGGCGGCGGCCATCAGGAAGGCGGCGAGCTGCCCCTCGCTCCAGCCGCCGTCCACGGCGCCGCGAACCACGTCGCCGATCTCCTCGGCGGTCAGGGAGCGCCCGCGGCGCTTGCGATGGAGGATCCGGTAGGGGCTGTCGGCCATGGGCCCGCGTCGCGGCGCCGGACTCAGCCGGACAGGGCGGCGCCGAGCCTCTCGGCCCGCCGCTCGGCCTCCGCCGCCAGCGGCGACGCCGCGTGCTCGTCGGCGACGCGCTCGTAGGCGTCGCGCGCCGCGTCGGCCCGCCCCAGGCTCTCGAGCGTCACCGCCAGTTGGTAGAGCGCCACGGGCTGCGGCAGCGGAGCCTCCTCGTCGTCGACCATCGCCTCGAGCTCCGCCGCCACCTCCTCGCCGCGACCCAGGGCCCGGTCGACGGCCATCCGGTTCACCCGCACCTGGACCGCGAGAAGGTTGTCGCCCTGGGCGTCGAGAAACTCCTGCCAGAGGGCGCGCGCGCCCTCCAGGTCGCCCTCCCCCGCGGCCAGGTCGGCCAGGTAGACGGCGGCCAGGTCGGCGGCGTCGGTGCCGGCGTAGCGCTTCCGCACCTCCTCCAGACGCGCCCGGACGACCCCGGCCTCCGCCGAGCCCTCCAGCAGCTCGACCGCCTCGGCCAGCGCCTCGCTCGAGCGCTCGGCGCGGGCGGCCCGCACCTGGATCCAGATCAGCGCGCCGATCGCCACCACCACCAGCGCCACCCCTCCGATCAGCAGGCTGCGGCCGTGGCGGCTCAGGAAGCCCACGAAGCCGCCCAACGTCTCCAGGACCTCGTCCCGCTTGATCTCCTTGCGCGTCAGTCTCGAGCTCATCTGCGATCGAATCCCTCCGGAAGTGGTGATTGGTGCGGCTGGGAGGACTCGAACCCCCGACCTAGAGCTTAGGAAGCTCCCGCTCTATCCAACTGAGCTACAGCCGCCCGCCGGGCGCGGATTATACGCCCGTCGCGCGGCCGGGTCGGCTCAGTAGCGGATCAGCGACTCCACCGGGTAGTCGCCGAGCTGCTTGCGGCCCTCCAGGAACGTCAGCTCGATGATGAAGCCCAGGCCCACCACCTGGCCGCCCACCGCCTCCACGAGCTGGGTGGTGGCGGACGCCGTGCCCCCCGTGGCCAGCAGATCGTCCACGACCAGGACCCGCTCGCCCGGCTCGACGCCGTCCTGGTGCATCTCCACCCGGTCGGCGCCGTATTCGAGGTCGTACGACTGCCCCACCGACTCCCACGGCAGCTTGCCCGGCTTGCGCACCGGCACGAAGCCGGCGTTGAGGTTGTAGGCCAGGATGGGTCCGAAGAGGAAGCCGCGCGACTCGATCCCGACCACCTTGTCGACGTGCTTCTCGTCGAAGAGCCAGACGAAGCGGTCCACGGTGACCCGCAGGGCGTGGGCGTGCTGCAGCAGGGTCGTGATGTCGTAGAAGACGATCCCCGGCTTCGGGAAATCGGGCACTTCGCGGATGTACTGCTTCAGGTCTTCCATGCGTCCCCTCCCAGGGTCTTCAGTGGACGATCTCGAAGCCCGCGCCGGGGGCCTCTCCGGGCAGCGGCTGCGAGTCGAGCTCGCGCACGTCGGCGGCGGGCGGCCCCTGACGCAGCGCCCGCTCCAGCTCGTCGAGGGCGGTCTCGGCTCCCCAGGCCCGGACCTCGACGGTGCCGTCGCTGCGGTTGCGCACCGTCCCCGCGAGGCCCAGGCCCACGGCGCGGCGACGGGTGAAGTCGCGGAACCAGACGCCCTGCACGCGCCCGGTGACGATGATCTTGCGGCCGCTCCTCATCTTCCGGCTCGGCTCCGCGTCGCCCGTCCGGGCGGTCCTGCCGACGCCGCGGCCCAGGATCAGAAAGCCGAGAACGAGCAGGATAACAAAGAGGATCGAGAGGAGGTCGAGGTGCTTTTCGATAAAGACCTTGGCCTCTTCGCCGTAGAAGTAGAGCAGCGTCGCGACCACGAAGAAGCGCAGGCTGCGGGAGATCACCGAGGCCAGCAGGAAGATCTTGAAGTTGATCCCGAAGGCGCCGCCGGAGATGGTGAACAGCTTGTACGGCAGCGGCGTGAGGCCGGCGATCCCCGTGGCCCACGCGTTGTAGCGCTCGTAGTAGGAGGCCACGGCCGCCACCCGCTTCTCGTTGAAGAACCGCCTGAGGACCGGACGCCCGCCCACGTGGCCGATGGCGTAGCCGCCGATGCCGCCCAGGACCGAGCCCACCGAGCAGATCGCCGCGAAGCGGAAGGAGTCCTCGGGGGAGCCCAGACAGAGCGGAATCAGCAGGACGTCGGGCGGGATGGGAAAGACGCTGCTCTCGGCGAAGGCGATCAGGAAGAGCGCCCAGTCTCCCGACGGATGGTCGGCGAACGACTCCACCCAGTGCAGCAGACCGGTCACCGCCCCCTTGAACGCCGCCCACAGCTCGCGCACCGTCTCCATCACCTCAGTCGCTCCATCCGCCGCGGCCGATCAGGGGCACGAAGGCGACCGCCTCGTGGACCTCGCGCCGGGTGAGCCGGCGCTGCCGTCGATAGACGACCAGTCGCTGCTGGTCGCGCTCCCCCTCGGGCACCACCAGCCGCCCGCGGTCGGCGAGCTGGTCGAGCAGCGCCTCCGGCGCCCGCGGCGCGCCGGCGGTGACCACGATGCGGTCGAAGGGGGCCGCCTCGCTCCAGCCCACGGTGCC
>JAWWBN010000092.1:0-13241 GCA_033720955.1 Thermoanaerobaculia bacterium
AGCGGCGGTCGGGGGTCTGCCGGCGGTCCGCACGGACGCGCCGCTCCCGACCGGAGCGGCGATCGACCTCCACCTCGACGTCGATGCAGCGGCGGTCGCCGCTCATCCGCCGGTCGGTGCACCAGCGCCGGTCGCCCGCCAGCCGGTTGCGCCGCTCCCGCTTCTCGTCGCCGTTCCTGAACAGCCCGAACATCAGAGCCCCTCTGCCCCGCCCGCGCCCACCCTGCGTGGGCCTCCTCCTCGAAAAGAGACGCGGTCCGCTCCTGGCGGGGACGGGGCGATCCTACCGCACTCCGGCGGCCGTCCGCGCGATCTGGGCCCGCGCCTCCCGAAGCTCCGCGCCCACGCCTCAGGCGATGGCGGTGACGCGCTCGTCCTGGGGCCCTTCGACCGCCTCCACGGGGATGCCGTGCCCGGTCAGATACTCCACCCCGTTCTCGCCCGCGTAGCCCCCGCCCACCACGATGACCCTGGTGATGCCGGCGTGGTGGATGAGCTTGGCGCACAGCACGCAGGGCTCCCCGGTGACCAGGATCCAGGCCCCCTTGGTCGGCACCCCGGAGGCGGCGCAGTTGCAGATGACGTTCATCTCCGCGTGGTGGCACCCCACCTCCATGCGCTGCCCGGACGGGATGCCCTGCTCGTCGCGCAGGCAGACGTGGCCGCCGCAGAGCTCGCCGCCCCCGCGCGGACCGCCGTTGTACCCGTCCATGAGCACCACGTTGCGCTCCGGATCCAGGAGCAGCGCCCCGAACTTGCGCCGCGGGCAGTTCGAGGCCTTCGACAGCGCCAGGCACTGCTCGATGCGGATGCGGACGTGCTTCTCTTTCACCGGGCGGATTCTAGCGCCGCGAGCGGGCCCGACGGCGCCGGCGAGGGGTCAGCGGGACCCGGTGGACCCGCCGTCCGGCGCGAGCCGGCGCAGGTCGGCCTCCAACCGCTCCGCTCGCTCCACCTCCCCCGCCCGGCGGAGCAGGTCGACGAGCCGCTCCTGGTTTCGCAGCCACCACACCTGATTCCCCAGGAGGGCCGCCGCTTCGCGTCGCCGGGCCGCCCGCAGCAGGACGTCCGTCGCGGCCCCCAGGTCGCGCCGCTCGAGGTGGGCCAGAGCCAGCGACTCGGCGGCGAGGAAGTAGGCGGCGTTGGGCAGGGGAAGATGGTCCACCGCCACGGTCAGCAGCTCGATCGCCTCGTCGGTGCGGCCGCGGCCGCGAGCCACCTCGCCCCGGGCCAGCTCGTGGTAGCCGCGGTGGAAGCCGGTCGCCAGCTCGGCCGCCTCCTCCTCGGCCGCCTCCACCCAGCCGGCCCGGACGTAGAGGCTCGGCACGGCGGAGACGGGGCTCGGAGACCGCAGCGGGAGACGGCGCGCCCGCCGCAGCTCGTGCCGCAGCCGCGGCAGGTCACCCCGCAGCCAGGCCGCCACCGCGAGGAAGAGCGGCTGACCGGCCTCCGCCTCCAGGGTCGCGAAGAGTTCCTCGGCCTCGGCGAACCGGCCGAGGGCGAGGTAGGCGAACGCGGCGGTCCCGACGGCGCCCAGCTCCTCCCGGCTCGCCGCCCGCTCCCCTCGGAGGGCCGCCGCCAGCGAGTCGCGCAGGGTCGCCGCCCGCCGCCGAAGCGGGCCGGGGTCGCCCTCCAGCCAGGCCCGCTGGGCGGGGAAGGTGCGCGACCACACCGCCGCGTAGCTCTCGAGGTCGGACGGCGCCAGCTCCGCCGCACGGAGCGCGAAGCCCTCCGCGAGCTCTGTGTCCCCGTCGAGAACGACGAGATGCCAGGCCGCCTCCTGGTTCGAGGCGAAGTCGTTCGGCCGCATCTCCGCTCGCCGCACCACCGCGGGAAGCGCCTCCCGGGCCCGGTCGAGACCCATGCAGACCGCCACCAGGTTGTTGACCGCCCAGAAGTGGTCCGGGTAGAGCGCGAGCAGGGCCTCGTAGGCGGTCTTCGCCCGCTCCAGCTCGCCGGCCATGTGGTGCCGGCTCGCTTCCAGGAAGTAGCGCTCCCGCGGCGGCAGCTCGCCGGCCAGCCGGTGGCCGCGCTCGGCGTGCGCCAGGTACCGCTCCCGCGGAGCGTCGCGGTTCCAGAGCGCCCAGGCCAGGTAGGTGTGGGCCGAGGCGTAGCCCGGATCGGCCGTCACGGCCTCCTCGAGGAGCCTCTCCGCCACCGGCTCGCTCCAGCGGGCCATCGCCTCTTCGAAGAGTCCCAACGCGACGACCGACCTCGACGTCGAGCGCTCCAGATGCCCCACGCTCTCGGCCACCGCGACCGGATCCTCCCCGAGGACGCGCCGGAGACGGCCGGCGAGCGCCGTCGCCGCGGCGGGGAGCCCCTCTGGCCCGTCGGCCCGCTCCGCGAAGTCCCCGACCGCCACGCCGGTACGCGGCTCGACGAGGCGGGCGCCGACCGCCAGGACTCTCCCCCGGCGCTCCAGCCGGGGAGCGACGATCGCCCGGATGCGTGGGTCGAGGGCGGCGACCTCGCCGGCGGCGGCCAGGTCGAGCGTCCCGCCGGGCGGGCGCCCCAGAAGCCGCAGCGCGTCGTCCACGCGCTGCCGCGTGGCGACCCGGAGGAAGCGCGAGTCGGCCAGCCCGCGGACCATCGCCGCCCGGACGGCGCGACCCATCTCCGGCCCGCCACCGTCGTCGGCCGGCTCCGCGACCAGGACCCAGTCGCTCTCGGCGAAGCCGAGCTCCCCCGCCGGCGCCCGGACGGCGCGCCCCCAGAGGACCAGGCCGAGGGCGACCGCGACGCCCGCCGCCGCGACACTGGCGCCGATCCGGGTCTCCCGCCGCCACCGCCGCGGATCCAGCCGCCGGCGCGCCTTGTAGCGCAGCGAGCCCCGCCGGGCCTCCACCGGGCGACCGGCCAGGTAGCGCTCCAGGTCGAGGCCGAGGGCGCCGGCGTCGGCGTATCGCTCCTCCGGCTCCTTGCGCAGCGCCTTCATCACGATGGCGTCGAGATCGCCGCGCAGCTCGCGGCCGCGGGCCACGGACGGGCGAGGGCCGGCCGCCTCTCCCGAAATCTTCTCTTGCGCCGGACGGCGCGGGCGGTCCTCGACCGTGGCGCTGCTCCGCGAGCCTCGGGTTGCCGCGTCGCTCGGCCGCGTGACGTCGGTCTTGCACACCACGCGCTCGATCTCCGCCTGCGTCAGGGTCTCGAACCGGTAGGGCGGGTGACCTGCCAGCAGCCGGTAGAGCACCACGCCCAGCGAGTAGACGTCGCTCGCGGGCGTCACCCCCTCGCCGCGGACCTGCTCCGGGCTGGCGAACTCGGGGCTCAGAGGCTGACCTCCCGGACGGGTGGGGGCGAGGGTGCCGCCCGGCTCCCCCTCCGGCGACAGGGCCTTGGCGATCCCGAAATCGACGACCTTGGGCTCGCCTCCATCGGTGACGAGGAGGTTGCCGGGCTTGAGATCCCGGTGCACGATCGACCGCTGGTGCGCGTGCGCCACCGCCCCGCACACCTTCCGGATCAGCTCCACCCGCCGGCGCACCGACAGACCGCTCTCGGCGCAGTACCGGTCGATGGGCCGGCCTTCGACCCGCTCCATGACGAAGTGGGGCAGACCGTCCTGCGTCGAGCCGGCGTCGAGAAGCCGCACGATGTTCGGGTGCTCGATGCCGGCGACGATGCGACGCTCGCGCTCGAACCGCTCCAGCACCTCTCGCGTCGCCATGCCGCGGCGGAGGATCTTGACGGCGACCTCGCGGTCGAAGGCCCCGTCGTCCCGCACCCCCAGGTAGACCGCCCCCATCCCGCCCCGGCCCAGGCACTCCGTCAGCCGGTACGGCCCCACGCGGGAGCCGATCCGGCCGTCTCTCTCGGGCCCCGGCGTCCCGCCCTCCCCCTCGACGGCCGCCCAGCTCAGCGGCGTCTCCAGGAAGTCGCTCTCCTCCTCCCCGGGGAGGAGCGACTCGACCTCGGCCCGCAGGCGCTCGTCGTCGCCGCACGCGCCCCGCAGGAAGCCGGGCACCCTCGAGGGCTCGAGCTCCAGGGCCTTCTCCAGGATGTCCTTCACCTGCCGCCACCGCCCCCTGTCCATCCCCCCGATACCGGAGAGGGGCTCGCGGTCGTCCGGGCCGAGCTCACTCATCGTTCTCCTCCCCGGGCGAGCTCCCGGTAGAGCCAGCGCTTGGCGGTGCCCCACTCCCGCTTGACGGTGGCCGGGGAGATCCGCAGCGCCTCGGCCGTCTCCTCCACTGTGAGACCGCCGAAGAAGCGGAGCTCCACCACCCGCTCCTGCCGCGGGTCGAGCGCCCCGAGCCGCTCGAGCGCCCGGTGGAGCTCCACCAGGTCCACCTCCGGGGCGTCGGGCGCCACCAGCCCCTCCGCCAGGGTGATCGCGCGCAGGCCGCCACCCCGCTTCTTCCTCTGCAGCGCCCTGGCGTGGTCGAGCAGCACCCGGCGCATCATCCGCGCGGCGACGGCGAAAAAGTGGGCGCGGTTCTTCCAGTCCACCCGCCGCTGGCCCAGCAGCCGCAGGTAGGCCTCGTTGACCAGGGCCGTGGGCTGCAGGGTGTGCCCGGGGCGCTCGCCCCGCATCTGCGCCGCGGCCAGCCTCTTCAGGCGGCCGTGCACCAGCGACATGAGAGCGGCCAGGGCGGCCTCGTCGCCCCGCCGCCAATCCTCCAACAGACGCGTGACCTCTCCGGCCTGCTCCGGCATCGCGGTCCTTCCCCGGCCTGGCCCCGCCGCCTCCCGAAGCCTCCGCCCCAGGGCCCCGGCCGGCGAAGACCGCGGGCTCGACGGGGCCGGGGATCCTCCCGGTGGTTCGACTGCGATCATAGCTCTCCTGCGACGCGCTCCCCGCGAAGGGGGCTCGCACGGTACGCGACGGAAGGGCCGGCCAGGGGTCATCGATCCCGTGGGAGGCGACCCGGATGATCCCCCGCGCCCCGGTTCGTCGCGTTCCGGTCGAGGGCGGTCGATCCCCGATTCGCCCGCAGGGAAGGGAGGCCAGCATGAAGGGGAAGGTCATCATCCGCGTCGCGCTCGTGAGCGGGGGGCTGATCGTGGCCGCCGCCACGGTCTGGGCGGGCAAGCCCGTCTGCGGCGACGGGGTCTGTCAGGGGAACGAGACCAACACCTGCCCGGCCGACTGCGATCCGGGTCCGCCGCCGCCGCCGCCTCCGCCGCCCGATCCCAATCTGCTGACGGCCTTCGACGGCGAGGACGGGTCCGTCTTCGGCGAGTTCGGCGTCGCCCTGCTCGACGACCTCGACGGCGACGGCCACCCGGACCTCGCGGTGGGCGCCCCCAAGGTGGGGGTGGGCAAGAAGCAGGACCAGAAGAACCACGGCCGCGTCTCCGTCTTCTCCGGCGCCACCCATCAGCTCCTCTTCTCCCTCGACGGCGAGGAGCGCAGCCAGTTCGGGTACGACGTCGCCGCCGCCGGCGACGTGGACGGCGACGGCATCGGGGATCTCGTCGTGGGGGCGCCGGTCTTCGGCACCGGCAACGGCCGGGGACCCAAGCTGGGCAAGGTCTACGTCTACTCCGGGGCCACGGCTCAGCTCCTCTTCGCCAAGACGGCAGCCGGGTCCGCCGACGTCTGGCTGGGGCGCGACGTCTCCACCGCCGGCGACGTGGACGGCGACGGCTACGCCGACGTGATCGCCGGGACCCGGTACGCCGGCCACGCCTACGTGTGGGCGGGACCCGATGGCGCGCGCCTGCTCTACGACCTCCAGGGTCCGGCCGGAGGCGAGTTCGGCTCCTCGGTCGGCGGCGGCGGCGACCTGGACGGGGACGGCGTCCCCGATCTCGTGGTCGGCGCCCGGTCCGAGGGCGGCGCCGGGGTGGTCCGCGGATTCTCGGGCGCCGACGGCTCGCAGCTCTTCGCCCTCCAGGGAGAGGGGGACGGCGACTGGTTCGGCTCGCGGGTGGCGGTCGCCGGGGACGTGGATCTCGACGGCTACGACGACGTCGTCATCGGCGCGATCCAGCGAGGCGCGGTCTACGTGGCGGCCGGGCCCGACGCCGCCCGACTCCTCTTCGTCAAGTACGGGCCCGCCGGCAGCGGGCTCGGCGGCAGCGTCAGCGGCGCCGGCGACCTCGACGGGGACGGCTACGCCGACGTCCTGGCCGGAGATCCGAGAATCGACGACTGGCGGGGCGCGATCACCGTCTGGGCCGGCCCCGACGGGGTGCGGGAGCTCTTCCACCGCACCGGGGAGAGCTCCAGCGACCAGTTCGGCTCCGCGGTGGCGGGGGGCCGCGACGTGGACCTCGACGGCTTCCCGGATCTGCTGGTCTCGGCGCCCTTCTGGGGCGACGGCGGCCGCGCCTATCTGTACAGCTCCCAACCGTGACCCGTGAGAGAGCGAAGGAGAGAAAGATGAGAGAAGACCTTTCGATGCTGCGATGGCGGGCGGGAGCGACGGCGATCTGCCTGCTCCTCGCCGGGCTGGCGCCCGCGGCCGGAGGCGACTACCGCGCCTGCTCGCTCGACGCCGTGGGCCTCAGCCCGACCGGGGGCTTCGCCAAGCACGCCGGCGCGCGCTATCCGCTCGACAGCCGGGGCTGCTTCACCATTCCCGAGGAGGAGCTGAAGCCCTCCCGGTCGATCAAGCTCAAGGGCGACGAGCGCTTCGCCGACCAGATCGTCTGGGTGGGCACCGAGGCCAGGAGGGGGAGGTTCTACCGTCTCTACCCCGAGCTGGTGGAGTACTGCGCCGGCGCCTCCCAGGGTGGTCTCAGCGGATTCACCGGGCCAAACGGCACCCGCCGTCTCCCCAGCCCGCACTTCGCGAGCGAGGGGGCGCTCGGCCCCGCCCAGCTCGAGGTGGTCCTGGTCTTCCTGGCGTCGGACACGCCCGACGCGTTGGATCACCCGCCCCCCGAATGGAACGACGCCCGGGAGGGGATGCGCCAGCTCCTCGCCCGGACCGAAGACGACTTGAGGGCCAGCATCCTGCCCAGGGCGTACCGTCACCTGCTGCGGCAGTTCGACACCGCGACCCCGATCTCCGACGTCACCCTGACCGACAGATTCCCCGACATCTGGCAGTCCCACGGCGAGTTCCCCAACCAGACCTGGACCTTCCACCCGCCGCCCGGGCACCTGATCGTCCTGAAAGATGCGGGACCGAGAACCGAGGTCGCGACCGACGAGAGAGGGCGGGTGGTCGGGAGCGCAGTGTCGGGCAACGACCTCCAGACGACGCGCTGGAACCTCTTCCTCGGCCTCGTCGGAGCGAGCGCCGGCGAGGTGGGCGTCGCGGTGGAGCCCACCGACACGGACCGCGCGGTCAAGTCGTTCCTCGACCCCGACCTCGACGTCTCGCGGCCCAACCCGCCGCTGGACCAGATGTGCGGCCGTTGGACCTTCCGCGTCCCCGTGGGCACGCGGCTGATCGTGAACCGGACCCTCGTCAGGTTCCCCCGGCCGCCGGGCGAGTAGGCCGCGCGCGGAGCGCCGTCGTCCGGCTCCTGGCCCGGAAGCTCCCTCAACCCCGACCGACCTGGCCCGCCGCGGGCGTGGTGGGTCGGATCGGGGCGTCGTCGTACTGGATCGGCCGTGATCCAACGGTAGACTGGCACGAGCCGCAACGCCGGAGGGGTGGCTGAGTGGTCGAAAGCACCGGTCTTGAAAACCGGCAGGGATGCAAGTCCCTCGCGGGTTCGAATCCCGCCCCCTCCGCCAAACACTCGCTGCGCTCGCGTTCGGCGGTGGACGCAGGAGGTCGGAGGGCGGCGACCGGATTGCATCCGGCCGCCTTGTAACGAATCCCGCCCCCTCCGCCAGATGCTTCCGGCGGTCACGCCCCTCTACTCAGCCTGTGAAGGTTTACGTGCCTGGGACCTAGACGTACCGGTCCGGGTCTGGTTCGCAGGCGGAGACCAGATTCAGCCACCGAGTCGATGCCGGGCTGCCCTCGACGAGACCGCCAATCCGGGGAGAGATACGACTCGATCTCGATGCCTGAGTAGGTCGGGTACCACAGCAGGTCGTAGCAGATCGAACCAACGAAAAACCTTAGGCGCCCTCAACTCTCAACGTCGCCCCGGTACCTCCAGTAATCAGCTGACGCCCGCTCGGGATGAACTGGAGTCCAGGAGAGAAAGGTAGTGGCCGCGAATGGTACGCTGGGTCCCGCGTCGACACTTTTTGTGGGCGTGCACGAAGGGGGTGAGCCGTCATGAGGGTGGCGAGGCCAGCTCTGCGGCTGGTCCTGACCGGAAGCCTGATCACCGGGGCGGCGCCGGCCGGGGCGGCGGAGAAGTACGTCATCGCGGTCCAGGCCAGGCGGATGGACGGGGGCGCGGCGCTCGTCGGAGGCGTTCTACGGGTCGAGGGTGGCGGGAAGGTATTCACTGCGAAGACCGACCGGCAGGGAGTGGCGTCGGTCAAGGTCCCGGGCGACGTGCGCTACGAGGTCGTGATCACGAAGGAGGGATACGGCGCCGCCTCCTTGTCCCTCCACCACCATCCGAAGTACGGGGCGCAGGAGCTGACATACCGGGCCTATCTGGTGTCGGCCAGGCGGCACCGGATCGGCGCCGACTACTGTACCGACTTCACTCGCTACCGGACCTCGCAGGGCCCCTCCATAGCGGCGGTCGACGCCGCGCTCGCAGAGATGCGTGCCGCGGGACCCGGCAGGATCGCCAGCTATTTCACCACGGCCAACAAGGCCGTTCCCACCTACAACAGCTGCCTGGCACGCCTGCGAGCGATCCGGGCTGCCGGGTTTCTCGAGATCGGCCGGCACGCGGAGGCGCGCGACGAGCTTCTGAGTCTGGACGAGACCCTGTTCGCGGGTGGGTACGGCCGTCTGCTGGGAAATACCGACCGAATCGCCGCCGCGGCCGATCTCGAGCTGCTGCTGACGAAGGCACGGGGTCTGGACCTCCTCGTCCGAGCCTACGGGCTGCTCGCCGACTGCGCGGGCCTCGAGAGCGCCTACAACCGGGTGCTCGACCTCACTGGGAGCCCGACGGTATCCGAGGTGAGCGAGAGGGTCCCCACGATCGGGCGCCAGCTGAGCGATCTCGCGAACGACGCCCTCACCATGCGCGGTGTCATGCGACTCGCCTGCAGCCGACCCAGAGAGGGGTGCCTGGATCTGAAGGCTGCCTGTGAGCGAGGGGCCCAGGGGGCGTGCGCCCAGCAGGGGAAGTTCTGCGCTTGAGCTCCTAGGAGTCGGGCTCCGATGCCTCCTCTTCGGCGGCGTCCGCTCTCAGCTCCTGGCGAGTCTTGGCCTCCCCGGTGTCCTTCACCCGCTGGTCCTTGTGCGGCTTGCACAGCAGACAGCCGGCCCGCGTCGATTTCGGGCCCTTGCGCTTCTGTTTTCTGGGCTTGCCCATCTCGCCAGCCCCTCGCCGCGGGCTCGTCCGGTGGCATGCACTCGCTCGCCAGATGAACGACGGAGACGACACTATAGCGCAACCGAGGCGTCACGCCTCGGCCGATGGATCGATCCTTTCGACCGGCTGAGCCCAGGTAGCCGTTTCCCGTAGGATGAGGTCCATTGACCTGACCCCCGAATCCGCGCACCGCGGAAGTGAGTTTCCAGCAGTTCAGGCAGTCTCCTCTGCTCTGGGGTGGGTGGGGGAAACGGGCGGGGCGGAGGTCGACTGCATAGCAGTCGGCCGGAGGCCCGCCCCCTCCGCCAGTCGCTCGCTTCGCTGCCGTCTGTCGGCTCAGCGCTCCAGGAGCGTCTGGAACCTGGGCTCTCCGCGTAGCGGATCCCAGAGGGGGTCGCGAAGCGCTGCCGGGGTGATGGGATCGAAGTACTCGGTCTCGATCAGCCGCTCCAGGATGTCGAGGCTGCGTGCAGTCTCCCCGCACCAGGCGAGAGCGAGCGCCGCGAGCTCCTCATTGGCAGGCCCGGACGCGAGATCCGCGACTCGCGGCGACTCCTCGAGCACCCGCTCGGCCTCGCGCCGCGCCTCGGCGGAGCGGCCCAGGACGGCCAAGACCGGGGCCCGCAGCGAACGCCAGAAGAGACGAAGGGCTGGTCCTCCCTCCTCGAGCTGCGCCTCTCCGATCAGGGCGAGCGCTTCCTCGAGCGCGGTGGTGCCGCTCTCCAGGTTACCGCCCAGCCGGTGGGCCATGCCGACATACCAGTGGACGAGGAATCTCGCTAGCGAATCGTCGCTCCTGGTCCGCTGTAGCGGGGCGATCGCGGCCGCCTCCTCGTAGCGCCGGGCGAAGAGCAGCGCGACAGCCCGCTCGAGGTGGAGCTCGGCCGGGTCCGCCGGGCAGGCGTCGAGGCTGCGGATCGCCGCCTCGGCGTCTCCTCGGGACGAGAGCAGGTTCGAGGCCCTGAGGGAGCACAGCATCACCGATTCCGGTTGCTGCCCCTGGGCGACGTCGATCACCTCGATGGCCTCCTCCCAGCGGCGCATGGCGGACAGCGCCTGGATGAGGCCGACCGTGGTATCCATGTTGCCCGGGGCGAGCTCGAGCGCCCGGCGAAGCTGCGTGACGGACTCATCGAACCGACCCTGGCGACGGTAGATCCAGCCCACCGAAACGGCGGCCTCGGCATCGTTGGGCAGCCGGGCGATGGCGGCCTCGAACTCGCGCAAGGCTCCATCGAAGTCGGCTTGGCGATAGAGCAGGTGGCCGACCGCGAGCCGTGACCAGGGGTGAGTCGGGTCGAGCGCCACCGCCCGGTCGCGGGCGTTCCTGGCCCGCTCCAGCCTCTCTTCCGGCGAGAGGCCGTCGGACTCCCATCCGATGTAGTAGAGGTAGGCCTCGTGCATGGCGATCCGACCCCAGGCGGCGACGAATCGCGGGTCGAGCTCGGTGGCGCGCAGCAGGAGCCGCACTGCCTGGGCCTTGGACTCGGTCGGATCGTCGAGGTTGATCGCGAGGGCCCGCAGGTAGAACTGGTAGGCCTCCATGTTCGAGGTCGGGTGCTCGTCGAGGGATCCGCGCTCCCGGCGCAACAGGGTCAAGCCAAGGGCGTCGACGACGCTCGAGGCGATCTCGGCCTGGACCTCGAAGATGCCGTCCAGATCGCGGTCGTAGACCTGGCCCCAGATCTGGTGGTCGTCGGCGGTGCGGATCAGCCGCGGCGCGATGCGCACCCGGCTCGGTCCGTCGGCACGCCGGGCCCATCGGATGGTGCCGGCCAACAGATAGTCGATATCGAGCTCCTCGCCAATCTGCTGGCTCGTCTTGTCGGTGCCGGCGTACCGCAGGGCGGTGTTGCGGGAGAGCACGGCGAGGCTCGAGGCGCCGGCGATGCGGATGTTGATCTCCTCGGTCATGCCCGCGGCGAAGTACTCGTCGTCGGCCGGCCCGAGGTTGTCGAACGGCAGCACCATGAGGCGCGGGTTCTCCGTCGCGGTGGAAGCCCGGTCGACGTCGAGCCTGGTGGTCGACGCGGCAGCGGGTGCCGGCTGCTTCCCTTTCCCGGCCATCTTGCCGATCCGGGGGCCGAGAACGACGACCAGAAGCGTGAGCATCGCCACCGCCGCGGCCACGCTCCACCACCGCCGACGGATCCAGCCCCCGCCCGGCGCCGGTGCGGCGCTCGCCGCCGGATCGCGGCCCGCCACCTCCGCCCTCAGGTCCTCGAGCTCGTTGCAGACGTCGAGCGCCGACTGGAAGCGCCGCCGCGGGTCCTTCTCCAGGCAGCGGCGTACGATGCGCGCCAGGTCGAACGGCAGCTCGGCCCGCTGCTCGGCGAGCGGCGACGGCTGGTCGCGGAGGATGGAGGAGATGATCTGGGCGCTTCTCGCCCCCTCGAACGGCCGCCTCCCGGTGGCCATCTCGTAGAGCATCACACCCAGCGAGAAGATGTCGGCGCGGTGATCGACGCGGCCCCCCTGCAACTGTTCCGGCGACATGTAGGGCACGGTGCCCAAGGCCCGGCCCGCCTCGGTCAGCGGCTCGGTGGCGAGCCGGGTCTCGGTCGTAACGTCCGGCTGCCCGATCAGCTTGGCGAGGCCGAAGTCGAGCACCTTGACGCGGCGGTCGTCGGTCACCATGACGTTGCCTGGTTTCAGGTCGCGGTGGACGATGCCGCGCGCGTGGGCCGCCGCCAGCGCGTCGGCCACCGGGATGGCGATCTCGAAGATCCGTTGGAGCGGCAGGCCGCCTTTCGGGATGAGCCGGCTCAGCGGCCGCCCCTCCACCAGCTCCATGACCAGGAAGTGAACGCCGTCGAACTCCTCGACGGCGTGGAGGGTCACGATCGAAGCGTGGTTCAGAGCCGCCACCGCCTCGGCCTCGCGCTGGAACCGCTCGAGGCGCTCGCGGTCGGCGGCCATCTCGTCGGAGAGCACCTTGAGGGCGACGCGGCGCCTGAGCCGGGTGTCCTCGGCGGCGTAGACCTGCCCCATGCCGCCCTCGCCGAGCTTGGCGGTGATCTTGAAGTGAGAGAACGTCCTCCCGATCAAGGTGGGATCGACATTCTATTCGCTGCCCTCCCCGCCGATATCGCGGCTGCTCTGCGGTCGTCTCGCCAGATTCCGTACTGCGCCAGAAGCACGCAGAACGGCAACAAGGCGCCACGCAGAAGGACCTACTATCCCGTTTCCGTAGTCGTCTCCCGCAGTAGTTCGTACTCGGCTCTTCTGCCGTAGGATCGCCTGCATGCCGGCTCACAGGCCTCTTCGCTTCCCGCTGCCCGCCCTGACCCTGGCGCTCGCGGTGGCCCTCGCCTCCTGCTCCGAGCCGGAGGAACCCGTCCAGGCGGCGCTCCCCGACCCGAGCCCCGTCGCCGGGTCCGGCACGATCCAGATCAGCTACACGGAGACCGCCAACCACGAGTTCCTCGCGCGGTCGCTGGCCTCGTCTGGCGTCTTCGAGGGCATGGCGGAGGCGGTCACCTCGGTGGTCGCGCTGCCGACGGACCTCGAGGCGCTGTTCACCGAGTGCGGCGCGGAGAACGCCTTCTACAGCGACGGGCAGATCGTCATGTGCTACGAGTTCTTCGATCTGTTCGTCCAGATCTTCTCGGGGCTCTATCCCGACGACCCGGAGGAGGTGTACGAGGGGGTCTTCGGCACGGGATCGTTCTTCTTCTTGCACGAGCTGGGACACGCCCTGGTCCACCAGCTCCAGATCCCCATCACCGGCCGCGAAGAGGACTCGGTCGACACGCTGGCGGCGCTCATCCTGATCCTCGGCGGCAGCGAGAGCCAGGTGTGGCGGGCCGTCCAGCAGTTCCACGCGATGGGCGTCGCGGCCGAGAACGAAGGGTTCCGCCCCTACTGGGGCGAGCACTCGCTGGACCTGCAGCGTCAGTACGACCTCGCCTGCATGGTCTACGGCAGCGACCCCGACG
>JAWWBN010000093.1:0-13067 GCA_033720955.1 Thermoanaerobaculia bacterium
CCGCCGACGCTCAGGTTGCGGACCTCTCCGGGCTGCCAGTCCGCGGCCGGCTCGAGCCGGTAGCGCGCGGCCAGGGGTACGCGGAGCCGGGGATGGAGGCGTCGCGCGGAGGGCGGCCCCCCGGTCGCGTCGCTCATCCGTCGGCCGGCCCCGGCCCGGCGAGCGGGGGCAGCTCGCGCAGCCGGTCCATCAGAGCACGTGCCTCGGGCGGCGGCGCGGCGACCCGCCCGTCGAACAGGATCTGCTCGGGCCAGAGCCGCTCGCCGTAGTAGGCCTCGTTGGCGCGGCGGGCGGCGCCGATGCGCGAGCCCTCGAGCGAAGCGCCGGCGAAGAGGCCGCGCGCCCGGGAGTAGAGGTAGACGTCGCGATCGTAGAGCGGATCGGCGGAGACGGCCGCTGTCCGGTCCACCGGACCCGCGGCGATGCTCACGCTGCCGCCCAGCGAGATCTTCGGCTCGGCAAGCGAGCGCGCTCCCTTCGGCGAGACGAAGAAGAGCAGCAGGTCCACGCGTCGAAAGCCGATCTGCAGCCCGAGGCTCCCGCCGCTGATGGTGAGAAAGGCGGGCGGGCTCCACTCTCCCCCCTCGCCTCGGCAGGCCGCCACCCCCCGGCCGTGTGACGCCCCCAGGCCCAGGGCCGCCTCGGTCACCCCCGGAAAGACAGCGAGACAGCGGGTCTGGCGGAGCAGAGGCTCGGGGACGACCCGCTCGCTCCCCAGGAGAAGCTCCTCGAAGATCCGGCTGGCCGTCCGCACCTTGCGCGCCGGCTCCGCGGCGCTCGCCGGGGCCGCCGCCAGCGCCAGCACGACCGCCAGGGCCGCGGCGGCCAGCCGGCCCGGCTCGGATCGGCCGGCGGGGAGGAGGGTGTGCATGGGCGGGATCATAGTGGCCCGGCGGCGGCCGTCGCCAGCGCTCTCCCGGACCGCCCGGAGTGGTAGGGTCGTGCACCCAAGGAGGACGCCGCCGTGAGACGACTGCCGATTCTTCTGCTGACCCTCGCCACGCTCGCCGTCGGAGCGCCCTCCGACGCCGGCGCGCTGGGCCTCTACCTGGTGGGCTCGGTCGGCGAGACCTCGGCGGACACCGAGCTCGGGGAGTCCTTCCGGCGGGTGATCGACGGCGACGACGACTCGTTCGCCATCGGCCTGGGCCTCAATCTGCTGGAGTGGCTCGACGTGCAGCTCGAGTACCACGACCTGGGCGATCTGCCCGGAGGCGGCGCGCCCTGCCCCGACGGCCCCGACCCCTGCATCGCCCAGTTCGCACCCCTCGTGGCCGACACCACCGCCCTGTCGTTGTCGGTGCTGCCGTCGTGGGAGCTCACCCGGAGGGTCGAGCTCTTCGGCAAGCTCGGGGTGCTGTCCTACGAGAGCTCGCTCTCCGCGCTGATCGGCGAGGCCGAGGTTTTCGTGGATGAGTTCGACGGCGAGGAGATTCTCTACGGCGCCGGGGTACGGGTGAAGCTGCTCGGCCCGCTGGACGCCTTCGTCCAGTACCAGCGCTTCGGCGACGCCTTCGACGAGGCCTCGGTGGGGGTCACCCTCGGCTACGACTGAGCCGCCGCGCGCGACCGCCGCGTCGCGCTCCCCGGCCGGCGAGGTGCAGGCGCCGCTGCTGCCGGTGGCCGGCGCCGCCCTCGCCGCGGCCCTTCTCGCCGTGGTGCCGTGGCTCTCCCCCGTCGCCTACCCGCTGCGCCTGCTGCTGACGGTGGTGCACGAGCTGGGGCACGGGCTGGCTGCTCTCGCCACGGGCGGCCGCTTCTCCCACTTCGCGGTCTTCGCCGACGGCTCCGGCGTCGCCTACACCGCCGGCGGCTGGCGGCTGATCGTGGTGCCCGCCGGCTACTTGGGGGCGGCTCTCTTCAGCGCCGCGCTGGTGGCGCTCGCGGCGCGCCGTCGGAGGGCCCGCTGGCTGCTGGGCGGGCTCGGCGCCGCGGTGGGGGCGCTCAGCCTGCGCTACGCGCTGCCGGCCCTCTTCTCGGCCCAGGCCGGAGGGGGGTTGCTGGCCCTCCTCACGGGAGCCGGCCTGGGAGCCGTCTTTCTCTGGATCGCCGCTCGCGCCCCCTCGGTGTGGATCCTCTTCACCCTCCACCTCGTGGCCTTCTGGGGCTGTCTGGGGGCGCTGGCCGATCTCTGGGCGCTGGCCGGGCTGTCGCGTCTCCCGGCGCGCGGAACCGACGCCCACACGATGGCCGAGCTGGCGCTGCTGCCACCCCTCTTCTGGGCCCTCGCCTGGGGGGCGATCGCCCTCCTGCTGATGGCCGCCGCCCTCTACCGCACCTGGCTCGCGCCGACGGCCTCGGAGGCCTCCTACTCCACCCGGCCGGAGTAGTTGACCATCACCTGCAGCTCGCCGCCGACGGTGGTGACCCCCACGTTGACGGTGCGCTCCCTGTCGGAGAGGCGCCCGCTGATGCCGCCGAAGACGCCCTGCGGCGTGCGGGTCATCGACTCGTTGCTCACCTCGTAGCCGCGGTCCTCGAACCACTTCCGGTAGTGGTCCACCACCGCCTCGGGCGTGTCGGAGGTGGTGCCGGAGACGGCCCCGGAAACGGTGTCCCCGGTGACGGTGGTGAACGGGGTCTCCCACTCTCCGACTCCCGGGTAGAGCGGCACCCAGGAGGGCGTCTCACCCGCCCCGAAGCGCGTCTGGCCCTCGGGGCCGGTGATGGTCACGCCGTCGCTGGAGTCGATCGAGTACTCCCCCTCCTCGGTGGAGACGCTGAACCGGCCCTGGGCGATCTCGTCGTAGTCGAGGGTCGCCTCCTCGCCGGTCCGGGTGTTGCGGAAGGTGATGGTGCCCGCATCGTCGTCGGTGGCCACCAGCTCGAGCTCGGGGTTCAGGCGGATCGCGGTCTCGGCCGCGGTGCGTACGGGGTCCCTCTCGAGCTCCTGGACGAACTCCTCGAAGCTGTCCGCCCCGGTCGCCTCCTGCACCATCTCCTTGCCCTTCTTCACGGCGAAGAAGCCCAGCGCCCCGAAGCCCACCACGGCGAGGAGGAGGATCGCTCCACACCCGATCGCCACCCAGGCGAGAACCGGAAGACCCTTCTTCTTGGCCGGGGCGGCCCCCGGCGGTGTTGCGTTGCTCATGGCGGTGAACCTCCTCTTGAAATCGACACCGAACGAGGGATCAGCTTAGCAGAGCGGCGCCCCTCCCGGATGGGCACGTCGTCCCCGCCGCGAGTGCGGTAGCCTCCCCCATCGGGGAGGCGCCGTGACCGAGGGACGCAGGATCCTGATCGTCGAGGACGAGCCGGACATTGCCGACGTTCTCGCCTACAACCTGGAGCGCGCGAGCTTCAGCGCAGAGGTCGTGGGCCGCGGGGACGCCGCCCTGGAGGCGATCCGGCGCGAGCCCCCCGACCTGGTTCTCCTGGATCTCATGCTGCCCGGTCTCGACGGCATCGAGCTCTGTCGGCTCATCCGGCGGGAGCCGCCCACCACCGACCTCCCCATCATCATGATCACCGCTCGCGGCGAGGAGGTGGACCGCATCGTCGGGCTCGAGCTCGGCGCCGACGACTACATCACCAAGCCGTTCAGCCCCCGCGAGGTGATGCTGCGGGTGAAGGCGGTGCTGCGCCGCCGCGCCGGCGACTCCGCCTCCCGGGACGAGCTCGCGTCCGGGGCCCTGCGGCTCGACGTGGCCGGCCACCGGCTCTTCGTCGGCGGCGAGGAGGTGAGCCTCACCGCCACCGAGTTTCGGCTCCTGCGTCTGTTGATGGAGGCGCGCGGCCGAGTCCTGACCCGCGAGCGCCTCCTCTCGCAGGCCTGGGGCTACGCCAAGGAGGTGGACAGCCGCACCGTGGACACCCACGTCCGTCGTCTGCGGAGCAAGCTGGGGGGCGAGGCCGCACGGATCGAGACCGTGATCGGCGTCGGCTACCGGCTCGGAGCGTGAGCCGCCGGTCCGGGAGTGCCGGGACACTGCTCGTCGCCGTCGCGACGGCGGCCCTGCTCCTCCTCGCCGTCGCCCTCTCGGCGCCCCGCGAGGGCAGCGCGGCCCACTGGGCGGTGGTGGGCCTGGCCCTCTCCCTGGCGGTCCTGTCGGGCGCCGCGCTGCTGTGGGAGCACCGCCGGCGGAAGCGCTTTGCCCGGCTGTCGGCCCGGCTCCATCGCCTGGCCGAGACACCCGTCGAGGGCGCAGAGGAGCAGCCCCCGGGGGCCGGGTCGGAGGCGCTCGACCCCGCCCTCGACCGCCTGCTGACGAGCTGGCGGGCGCGCGCGGGGGAGCTGGCCGACGAGCGCGACCACTACCGCGAGATCCTCCGCGCGCTCTCCGACGGCGTCCTGGAGATCGACGGCCACGGGCGGCTGCTGCTCGCCAACCCGGCCTTTCGGGCGCTGCTCGAGATCGACGGTGAAGCCGACGGCAGGACCCTGCCGGAGCTGACCCGGCACCCCGAGCTGGAGGACCTGGGGCGCCGCGCCCTGGCCGGCGAGCTCCCCACCGAGGCGGAGGTCTCTCTGGGCGGAGGCCGGGTGGCGCGGATCTCCGGCCGCCCGCTCCCCGGCGGCGGCGCCCTGCTCCTGGCCCGCAACGTCACCGAACGGGCGCGGTTCGACACCACCCGCCGTGACTTTGTAGCCAACATCTCGCACGAGATCAAGACCCCCCTGACGGCGATCCGCGGCTACGCCGAGACCCTCGAGGAGGGTGCGCTCGAGGAGCCCGCCACCGCGCGAAGGTTCATCGGCCGCATCCTGCTGCAGTGCCGGCGGCTGGAGGCTCTCCTCGCCGACCTGCTGGCCCTCTCTCGCATGGAGAGCGCCGGCTTCATGGCCGAGGAGAACCTGCAGCCGGTCGATCTCGAGCAGCTCTGCCGGCGCGCGCTCGAGACCCTGGCCGGGCTCGCCCGGGAGCGCGGGGTGGAGCTGGAGCTCGACGCCCGCCCGGTGCCCCGGCTGGTCGGCTATCCCGAGGCGCTGGAGCGGCTCCTGCTCAACCTGCTGGACAACGCCATAAAGTACAACCGCGCCGGCGGCCGGGTGCGCGTGCTCCTGCGCCGTCTGGACGGCCAGGTGGAGCTGGCGGTCAGCGACAACGGAATCGGCATCCCCGAAGCGGCCCTGCCGCGGGTCTTCGAGCGCTTCTACCGGGTGGACAAGGGCCGCGCCCGGGCCGAGGGCGGCACCGGGCTCGGGCTGGCCCTGGTCAAGCACGCCGCCATGCTCCACCGGGGCGAGGTGGAGGTGGAGAGCGCCCTCGGCCGGGGCTCGACCTTCCGGGTCACTCTGCCGCTGCCCGCCCCGGGCGCCCCGGCTCCTCAGTCCACGTAGCCCAGAGCTCGCAGGGTCTTGCGCTGCTCCGGGGTCAGGTGGCGGGGGCCAGCGCTGGCGATCCCCTCCCCCAGCCGCCGGTGCTCCTCGACCAGATGGCGGGCGCGGGCGCGCATCCGGCGGGCGATCTCCGGCAGCCTCCCGGCCAGGTCGCGCCGCTCGCCGGGGTCGGTGCCCAGGTGGAAGAGCTTGTGGTTGGTCTCGTACTTGTAGGGCCCCTCGAGCAGCACGTGGCGCAGTCGCTTGCCGGCCAGGACGGTGCGGTGCTCGGTCTCCCCGCCGCTCCAGACCGGGGCCAGGTCCCGTCCCTGGAAGCCGGCCGGGGGCTCGAGCCCGGCGAGTCGCAGCAGGCTCGGCGCCACGTCGACGAGACCCACCCGGACGTCGGTCCGCACGCCCTCGGGCACTCCCGGCCCGGCCAGGATCAACGGCACCCGCAGGATCTCCTCGCGCAGGGAGTAGCTGTGGCGCCCGAACTGTCCCCGTTCCCCGAACTCCTCGCCGTGGTCGGAGACGACCGCGATCACCGTCCGGTCCTCCAGCCCACGCTCGGCCAGGCCGTCGAAAAAGCGGCCCAGCAGCTCATCCAGCCGGAAGAGCTCGGCGTCGTAGTACGCCACCAGCAGCTCGACCACCTCGTCGGTCAGCTCCCACTCGCCCCGGTTCAGCTTGCGGACGTACCACTGGGGGATTCGCCGCCGCAGGCCCTCCGCCGCCGCCCGCCCTGCGAAGCGCCGCACGTCCTTGCGGCGGGGCTCGTAGGGCAGGTGGACGTCGTAGGTGTGGACGAAGAGGAAGAAGGGCCTCTCGCGGCCGTCGATCCACTCGAGCATCCGCTCGACCGGGCGGAAGCTGCCGAACCCCTTGCCGCTGGTCTCCGGGTCGCCGATGTACTGGTAGGTCGCGAAGCCCGACTGGTAGGTCGAGCCCACCAGTTGCACCCAGGCAGCCGTGTCGTACCCGTTCTCGGCCAGGATCCCGGCCAGGGTGGGCACGGAGGGATCGAGCCCGATGCCGTGGTTCCAGACCCCGTGGACGGTCGGATAGAGCGAGGTCAGCAGGCTCGTGTGCGAGGGCGCGGTGTTGGGGGCGTGGGCGTAGGCGGTCTCGAACAGGGCGCCCCGCGCAGCCAGCGCGTCCAGGTTGGGGGTGGTGTCGCGCTCGTAGCCGTAGGCCCCGACGTGGTCGGGGCGCAGGGTATCCAGGGAGATGAGGATCAGGTTGGGGGGCGGCGACGAGCAGGAGGCCAGCGCCAGGCCGAAAAGGAGCAGCGCCGCGAGGGGAGCCCCGCGGCGGAGGTCGGGTCTTGGGGTGCGCCGGCTCACGATCTCGGAAGGGGCAGCGGGGTCGGCGGGGCGGCCGGAGATCGCGACTCTAGCAGTCCACCGGAGGGCAACCGCGATAGAGTCACGGCCATCGGGGAGGCTCGCGAAGAGTGGCGCGCAAGATCCAGGAACAGGAGCTCGGCCGCATGGCGCAGCGCGTGGGCATGGCCCCGGGGCTGCTCAGCGTGGACCCGTCCTGGCCCGAGCCGCGGCTGACCTTCACCGCCTACGACCCCGGGATGCTGGTGGAGCGCGAGGTCGCCATCGACGAGCTGAAGGAGCTGATCGACGCCCACGAGAAGGTGTGGGTGGACGTGGAGGGGCTGGGGAGCGAGGCCGTCCTGCAGAGCCTGGCGGAGAGCCTGGAGCTCCACAAGCTGGCGCTCGAGGACGTCGTCAACCTGGGCCAGAGGGCCAAGGTCGAGCCGTACCAGGAGGATCTCTTCATCGTCGTCCGCTCCCCCATCGGCAGCAGCGGCGCCACGGAGCAGCTCGCCCTCATCCTGGGACCCGGCTACCTCCTGACCTTCCAGGAGAGGCGGGGCGACTGCTTCGAGCCGGTGCGGGTACGGCTGCGTCACGGCAAGGGCCGGCTGCGCGGCGCCGGGCTCGACTACCTGACCTACGCCCTGGTGGACGCGGTCATCGACAGCTACTTCCCCGTGGTCGAGGAGATCGCCGACGAGCTCGAGCGGCTCGAGGCGGACGTTCTGGAGGACCCCGACCGGAAGACGGTCAGCGCCATCCACGACGTCAAGCGTCGGATCCAGGGGCTGCGGCGGGCGATCTGGCCCCACCGCGAGGCCCTCAACACCCTGCTCCGCGACGCCGGCGCCTTCGTCTCCGAGGAGACGCTGCTCTACCTGCGCGACTGCTACGACCACACCATCCGCATCGCCGAGATGATCGACGCCCAGCGCGACCACTGCACCGACCTGATGGCCACCTACCTGTCGGTGGTCTCGAACCGGATGAACGAGGTGATGAAGGTGCTGGCCATCATCGGCACCATCTTCATCCCGCTGGGCTTCATCGCCGGTCTCTACGGGATGAACTTCGATCCCGACGTATCGCCCTGGAACATGCCCGAGCTCTCGTGGTTTCTCGGCTACCCCTACGCCCTGGGTCTCATGGGTCTCACCGTGCTCGGCATGATGGCCTTCTTCTGGCGCAAGGGCTGGTTCAAGTAGGGCGCACCGCATGACCCGAGCCCACGAAGGCGCGGACGACGCCGCTCTCCCGGTGGCCCTGCTCGACGCCGAGCGCGCCCACCGGCAGCCGCTCTCCGCCGATCTCGTCGAGCAGCGCGCCGCCGCCGCCGACGCCTCCCTGCCGCTGGAGGAGCGGCTGGAGGCCTTCGAGGACGTCTTCGACTCCGAGGTCGGCGACACCAGCCTGGTGCGCGCCCGCAACGTCGAGCGGGATGCGGGTCTGCGCCAGCTCTACCTGAAGTTCGACGGCGGCAACCCCACCGGCACGCAGAAGGACCGCATCGCCTTCGCCCAGGTCGCGGACGCCCTGCGGCGCGGCTTCGACGTCGTCACGGTGGCCACCTGCGGCAACTACGGCGCCGCCATCGCGCTGGCGGCCTCGGTGGCCGGGCTGCGCTGCGAGGTGTGCGTGCCGGAGAGCTTCCGCACCCGTCGCGTCGAGGAGATGGAGGCGATCGGGGCGGCCATCGTGCGCACCCCCGGCGACTACGAGGCGGCGGTGGCCTACTCGCAGCAGGAGGCGGAGCGGCGGGAGCTCTACGACGCCAACCCCGGCGGCGCCAACACCGCCATCCAGCTCGCCGCCTACGGCGAGATCGCCAACGAGATCTACGACGACCTGCGGGACGCCCCGGTCGCGGTCGGCGTCCCGGTGTCGAACGGCACCACCCTGGCCGGGATCCACAAGGGCTTCGTCCGGCTCTACCGCCGTGGCAAGACCTCTCGGATTCCCCGCATGGTGGCGGGGTCGTCGACCCGGAAGAACCCCATCGTGCGCTCCTTCCTGCGCGGTCTCGACCGGTGCGAGGATCTCGATCCGGCCACCCTGCACGAGACCTCGGTGAACGAGCCCCTCATCAACTGGCACTCGTTCGACGGCGACCTGGCCCTGCAGGCCATCCGCGACAGCGGCGGGTTCGCCGCCAACGTCAGCGACCGCAACATGCTCCGCCACGCCAAGCTGCTGCTCGACCGGGAGGGGATCAACGCCCTGCCCGCCTCCTGCGCCGCCCTGGCCGTGATGCTGGAGCGTCACGCCACCGAGCCGCTGCCCCCGGACCGCTACGTCGTGGTCCTCACCGGCCGGCGCTAGAGAGGAGCGTTTCGAGGCCATGGACGGCAACGCCATCGTCTACTGCGAGAAGGCGTTCGGCACCCCGAACGGCAAGACCGCCCACGGCCTGGTGCGTCGCACCGAGCGCTACCGGGTGCTCTGCGTCATCGACTCCACCCTGGCCGGGCGTGACGCCGCCGCCCACCTGGACGGGCGCTCCGGCGAGGTGCCCATCGTGGCCGGCCTCGAGGAGGCGCTGGCCCGCGGCGAGGAGGTGGGCGCCCCGGCCAGCCACTTCGTGGTGGGGCTCGCCCCCGACGGCGGCCGGCTCCCTGCGGAGGGCCGCGGGGCGGTCCGCGAAGCGATCGAGGCCGGTCTGAATATCGACTGCGGTCTCCACGACTTCCTCACCGAGGACCCGGAGTTCCTCTCGCTGGCGGTGGAGAGGGGCATCGTCATCCGGGACGTGCGCAAGCCTCCGCCGCGCTCCGAGCTGCACTTCTTCAGCGGCAAGATCGAAGAGGTCGACAGTCTCAAGATCGCCCTCCTGGGCACCGACTCGGCGGTGGGCAAGCGCACCACAGCCTGGCTCCTGGTGGATGCCCTGCGGGCCGCGGGCCTCCGCGCCGAGCTGGTCGGCACCGGCCAGACCGCCTGGATGCAGGGGGCCCGCTACGCCCTGATCCTGGACTCGCTGGTCAACGACTTCGTCTCGGGCGAGATCGAGCACGCCGTCTGGGGCGCCTGGAAGGGGGACGGCGGCGAGACCCCGGCGGCCATCGTGATCGAGGGCCAGGGAAGCCTGATGAACCCCGCCTACCCGGGGGGCTTCGAGATCCTCGCCGCAGGGCGGCCGGACGTGATCGTCCTGCAGCACGCCCCGGCGCGACGCGACTACGACGGCTTCCCCGGCTACCCCATCCACCCCCTGCCGCGGCAGATCCAGGCGCTCGAGATCCTGTCGGACAAGCCGGTGGTCGCCGTCACCGTGAACCACGAGGGGCTCCGGGGGAGCGAGATCGACGCCGCCTGCGAGGCGATCACGCGCGAGACCGGGCTGCCCACCCTCGACGTGCTGCGCGACGGCGCCGCCGGCCTGGTCGAGGTGCTCGCGCCGGCTCTCGCGGGGAGAAGCGGGTGAGCATCGATCCCGGAACGGACGCCGCGAGCGATCCGCTCGAGCGGCTGGTGGTCATCGACCGGCTGGAGGTCGGGCCGCCGCGCATCGAGCCGCGCCGCCTCACGACGCCCTACACGGTGCACGCCGGCGGCGAGACCCACTCCACGGAGCTCGCCTACCGCTGGGAGGACGAGGTTCTGGACCCGGCCGACCCGGCGGACGGCAACCTGGCGGCGATGATCGGCGCCCAGGTGGCCCTCAACTACGGTCTCTTCTGCCGGGAGATCGTCTGCCACGGCCCATTCGACGAGGCGGACCGGAGGTTCCTGCGCGCGATGGCCGCGAACACGGCGCGCGAGATCTACGTCGACAAGCTCCTCATGCCGAACGAGTTCCTGGTCGGCATGGAGGACCTGCCGGTGGTCCGGCGCGAGAGCTACCTCCAGGCCGAGCTCCTTTTCCCCGAGGCGCCGGCGCGTCTGCTCTCGAGCTGGACCGCCGCCGAGGACGGCCCGGTGGCGGTGCTGGCCAGCGGCGGCAAGGACAGCCTGCTGAGCTACGGCCTCCTGGACGAGGCCGGCCTGGTCACCCACTCCGTCTTCGTCAACGAGTCGGGGCGTCACTGGCACACGGCGATCAACGGGTACCGGCACCTGCGCGAGACCCGGCCGGAGACCACGACCCGCGTCTGGACCTCCTCCGACCGGCTCTTCTCCTGGATGCTCAAGCGGCTGCCCTTCGTGCGCCCCGACTTCGCCCGTCTGCGCTCCGACCACTACCCCATCCGGCTCTGGACCGTGGCGGTCTTTCTCTTCGGCGCCCTGCCGGTGCTCAAGCGCCGCGGCATCGCCCGCCTGGTGATCGGCGACGAGTACGACACCACCTACCGCACCCGCTACCGGGGCATCACCCACTACGACGGCCTCTACGACCAGAGCCGCCACTTCGACGAGGCCCTGACCCGCTACTACCGGCGAAAGGGCTCCTCTCTCCAGCAGTTCTCCCTGCTGCGGCCGCTCTCCGAGCTGCTCATCCAGAAGGTCTTGGTGGAGCGCTACCCCGACCTCCAGCGGCACCAGATGTCGTGTCACGCCACCCATATCGACGAGCAGGACCGGGCGCGGCCGTGCGGCCGGTGCGAGAAGTGCCGGCGCATCGTCGCCATGCTCACCGCCCTGGACGCCGACCCCACCGCCTGCGGCTACACCCCGGAGCAGGTGGCGGGGGCGCTCGCCGACCTGCCGCAGCGAGGGGTCAGCCAGGAACGGGTCGCCCTGGAGCACCTCGCCTGGATGCTCGCCCAGCGCGGCCTCCTGCCGGAGGGCGTCATGGGCTCCGTGAAGGGCCGGGCGCGGCAGGAGGTGGTCAGCCTGCGCTTCGACGAGCGGGCCTCGCCGCCGGACCTGGTTCCGCCCGACCTGCGGCGCCGGATCCTGCCGCTCCTCCTTCGCCACGCCGAGGGCGCCGTGCGCCGCAACGGCCCCGTCTGGGAGCCGTTCGACCCGCTGGCGGCGGTGGAGCCGGCGAACACCGGGGCCGAGGCGAGCCCCGCCCCGGAGCCCCCGGCCTCGGCCGCGAAGCCGCCCCGGGTCAAGCTGGGCGAGCTGACCTGGCTGGAGGCGAAGCGGCGGCTGGCCGAGATCGACACCGCGCTGCTGCCGGTGGGGGCGGTCGAGCAGCACGGGCCGCACCTTCCCCTGGACACCGACGCCTGGGACGCCGAGCACCTCTGCTGCCGGGTCGCCGAGGCGTGCACCGACCCCAAGCCGCTGGTGCTGCCGCTCATCCCCTACGGCGTCTCCTACCACCACGACTCCTTCCCCGGCACCCTCAGCGTGGGGCCCAGCGTCCTGGCCGACTTCGTCTACCACGTGGGTCTCGCCGCCGCCCGCCACGGCATCGTGAAGCTCATCATCGTCAACGGCCACGGCGGCAACGCCCCCACGCTGCAGCTCGCGGCGCAGAAGATCAACCGCGACGCCCGCATCTTCACCTGCGTGGACTCGGGCGAGACCAGCGACCACGACATCGCCCGGCTCACCGAGACGCCCAACGACGTCCACGCCGGCGAGGTCGAGACCAGCACCGCGCTCGCCACCCGGCCGGAGCTGGTGGACATGTCCCGCGCTCGGCCGGCGGTGCCGGCCTTCTCCAGCCAGTACCTCGACTTCACCTCGAAGCACAGCGTCCCCTGGTACGAGCACACGGCCGAGATCTCCCCCACCGGTGTCCTGGGCGACCCCACCCGCGCCACCGCCGAGAAGGGCCAGCGCATCTGGGAGCTGATGGTCCGGCACCTGGTGCGGCTCGTGGAGAGCCTCAAGGGCATGTCCCTGGAGGAGATCTACGAGTGGCGTCACTGAGCCCGGCGCGGTGAAGATCCTCCGCGTCGAGACGGGCGAGGTGCGGATGCGGCTGGCCGAGCCGTACACCATCGCCTACGAGAGCGTCGCCGAAGCCACCAACGTCCTGCTGCGGCTGGTCACCGAGACCCACGTGGGCCTGGGCTGCGCGGCGCCGGACCCCGTGGTCACCGGCGAGAGCCCCGCCTCGGTCGTCGAGGTCCTCTCCGAGCGGGTGGCCCCGGAGCTCACGGGCGCCGACCCGCTGCGGAGGGAGCGGCTGCACGAGCGCCTCGCCGCCCCCCTCGCCGACCACCCCTCGGCCCGCGCCGCCCTGGACATGGCGCTCTGGGATCTGCTGGGCAAGAGCGCCGGCCTCCCGGTCTGGCGACTGCTGGGCGGCCACCGCCGGCGGATCGAGACCAGCGTGACCATCGGCATCCTGCCCGAGAGGGAGACCGTCGAATCGGCGCGCGGCTGGCTGGAGAGAGGCTTTCGCTGCCTCAAGCTCAAGGGCGGCCTCGACGCCGAGGCCGACGCGGTCCGGGTGCGACGGGTGCGCGAGGCGGTGGGCCCCGACGTCGAGCTCCGCTTCGACGCCAACCAGGGCTACAGCGTGGAGCAGGCCCTGCGCTTCGTTGAGCAGGTGCGTGCCGCGAGGATCGAGCTCCTGGAGCAGCCCACCAGCCAGGGTGATCCCGACCTGCTGGGGAGCGTCTCCCGGGGGGTGTCGA
>JAWWBN010000094.1:0-12903 GCA_033720955.1 Thermoanaerobaculia bacterium
CCACCGTCCGGCGGGCCAGCTCCCGCGTCAGGGCGAAGAGCTCCACCGCGAGCTCGCCCTCCGGCTCGCCGGCGACAGCCCGGCGCCGCAGCTCGCGCGCCCGTTCGGCGAGACCGGCGGTCTCCGCCGCGGCGAGCCCGGGCGCGAGGCGCTCCATCTCGGCGATCCGCTCGCGGTAGGGGGCGAGGGGATCTCCCTCCCGCCGCCGGCGGAGGCCACGCCGGAGCCAGCCCAGGGGGTCGGTCACGCCGGCCTCACGCTAGCCCCCGCCATCTGGGGTGTCAAACCGGTGGTCCGCGTCGTCGATCTCGAGAGCGGCCGGGCGGTGGCCCAGGGCCGCACCTACACGAGCGTCTTGTCGAACCCGAAGATCTTCACAGTGCCGCCGGGCCGCTACCGGGTGGAGATCGGCGCGGTGCGGCTCCCGGGGCGGCCCGAGCGGAGCATAGAGGTGACGGTGGAGAAGGCGGGCGCCGCGGAGGCGATCGCAGAGTTCGCACCGTAGAACCCCGATCGGCTTGAACCGGCCGGCGACTCCGCGCGGACGTACAGGGCGAGGGAGGTTCTCATGCCGATTCGAGCCCTGCGCGTCGCCGCCGTTCTCGCCCTGGCCCTGCTCGCGGGCGCCTGCGTCCTCGTCTTCGATGCCGGTCTCTACCAGGCGTTCAAGCTGCACTTCGCGCTCTCGCAGCTCCTGCCGGAGGGCGAGGGCACCCTGGTCCACAGCCTCCACTACCCCTCGGAGGTCAAGCTCAAGGGCAAGTGGGTGCGGGTGTCGGGGGCGCTCGAGGCGCCGGACGGCCAGCCGCTGCCCGACGAGCTGGCGGTGGAGAGCCGCTTCGAAGACGCCGACGGCAAGCTCCTCTTCCGGCTCCGCGGGACGGCGGTGCCCGACGGCGACGGCCTCTTCTCCCTGCGGCTCAAGCTGCGCAAGAACATCGCGGCCGACACTCTGCAGATGCTCCTCGTCGAGCCGCGCGGGGCCGCTCTGGCCAAGGACACCAGGATCTGGCTCTGTGTCCACGTCGTCGAGAAGAAGAAGCACCTGTCCGGGTTGCCCGACTGTGTGGGCCAGGGCGGCGACGATCCCGGCCCCGCCCCCGGCACCTTCGTGGTCCAGGTCCTCGACAACAGCTTCTCGCCCCAGAGGGTCCGGGTGCAGCCGGGCGACACGGTGCGCTGGGAGCTGGCGGGCGCGGACTTCTCCCACACCGTGACGGCGATGGACGCCTCGGTCTTCGACAGCGGCTTCCTCTCCACTCCGGGCGCCTTCTTCGAGATGACCTTCACGGGCGCGCACGACGACCAGACCTTCGAGTACTTCTGCCGCACCCATCACACCTGCTGCGCGATGCAGGGCTCGGTGCAGGTCGGCAACGACGCCCCCGACCCGGGCGACGGCTACTAGGGAGCGCCGCCGCGGCCGGCGCCGCGCAGGCGCCAGGTCAGGAGCACCCGGGCGTGTAGCAGCTCGTCGTTGCGGGACGTCGTCGCGGGGGGCCGCACCACCTCGAGCGGGGTGTAGAAGATCTCCCCGGTGAGACGCAGCCGCTGGGAGAGATCGGTGCCGACCCCGGCGGCGGCCGACCAGGTCCAGCCGTCGGTGAGCTCGACGGTCCGGTCGAGGATCCCCGAGTGGCGGGCGTCCACTGCGAACTCGAGGTCGAGAAAGTGGGCCGCCAGGGCCACGTGGGGCTCCCACCGCCCCGCGCCCAGAAACGCCAGGCCCGCTTCGAGGCTCGCGGTGCGCAGGGTCATCTCGTCGCGCGAGGGCGCCTCGCACCGGAAGGGGTTGGCCACCGGGTCGTCGCCGGCGGCCGCCTCGGCGGCCGGACAGGTGATGTCGCCTTCGAGCGAGCCTCTCTGCAGCGTCAGCCGGAGCCCGGCCCGCGTGCGGCGGGTCTGCACGACCGGACGCTCGACCCCGAGGGCCAGCAGGTCGGGCTCGACTCCGTCGATGTCGGCGAGAGGGGGGAGGTAGCTCAGGTCGAGGGTCAGGTCTCCCGGGAGGCCCACCGAGAGCCGCACCCGACCGAAGATCGAGGTGCGGTTGATCTCCTCCCTCTTGGTGCCGTTGAAGCCGACCGTCGCCTCCTCGTCGGAGAGGGTGGGTACCCAGGCGGCCTCGAAGCCGAGCTCCACCTCGCCCGGCTCGACCGCGCGCGGCACGCCCAGGCCGGTGAACAGGTTGACGGAGGCGACGTACTTCATCGCCCACGACTCGGGCCGGTCGAAGTCGAGCTCCTGCCGCACGTCGAGGAGCGGCTGGGCGGCGGCGGGCGCCGCCAGCGGGAGGGTGCAGGCCGCGGCCAGGCACACCGACCGCGCCGCCGTCATCGCAGCGTCTCTCATGCCCGTGAGTCCGTGGCCGGCCGGTCCCGGGTTCACTGCGATCCCCGGGGCCGGCGCCGTCAGTGGACCGTGTGGGGGCTTCTGGCCTTGGGCACCCTGGCCGGGTCGGAGCGCTCCTCCTCCTCGAAGCCGTGGCTCAGGATGAAGTAGTACAGCGCCACCCGGTCGGTGTCGGTCTCGGCGATCAGCTCGAAGGCCCACTCCCCCTCGCGCTCCTCGCCCAGCTCCTGCACGTAGGCGATCCGCTCGGAGTCGAGGATCAGCTCGCCCATGAGCCGCTTGCCGCGGATGATCTGCACGTAGAGGGTCGCGCCGTCGGCGGCGAAGTGCCAGTGCAGGTCCTCGTCGTCGTAGAGCACCGCGTCGCCGGTGCCGGCTCGCACGATGCAGTTCGGATGCAGCAGAAGCCAGTTCCAGAAGACGTCGAAGGTGAGGGTGGTCACCAAGCGACCCCGTAGTCCTCGCCGAAATCGCTGGCCGCTCCCGTCATGGTGCCGTGCTCGCGGTCGAAGAAGATCGCCGTGATGGGGCCCGAGGTGCGGGGCCGCGTCTCCACCCGGTAGCCCCTGCGCGCCAGCTCGGCCCGCACCCAGACCGGCACGTCGTCGCGCACCCGCAGCCTCCCGGGCTCCGACCGGTGGGCGCCGAAGGAGGACTGCATCTGGTAGCTGGTGATGTTGGCCGCCTCGGCCGCCTGCTGCACCCCCATGCCGAACTCGACGACGTTGAGGAAGAACTGCAGCAGGTTCTGGTCCTGGGTGTCGCCCCCCTGGACGGCGAAGGAGAGGTAGGGCGCGCCGTCCTTGAGCGCCATCCCGGGGGTCAGGGTAGCCCGCGGCCGCTTGCCCGGCGCCACCAGGTTGAAGGGATTCATCCGCTCGTCGAGGACGAAGCTCTGCATCCGCTGGGAGAGCCCGATGCCGGTGGAGCCGGCGATGTAGGCCGGGATCCACCCGCCGCTGGGGGTCACCGAGACCACCCACCCCTCGGCGTCGGCGGCCTGGATCGAGGTGGTGCCGGCCAGAAAGGCCTCGTCGTCGGAGAGGATGCGGCTCTGCTGCCACCCCTCCTCCCCCTCGGCGTCGGCCTCGGGCGGGACGGGGGTCCAGCGCTCGAGCAGGTCGAGGTAGGGGTTCTCTCCGCCCTGAAAGGGGTAGGGGTCGCCGGGCTTGGTGCCCTCGTCGTTCCTCTCCCAGTCGATCTGGTCGTAGCGGCTGCGGGCGTACTCCTTGGAGAGCAGCCCCTCGATCGGCTCCTCCGGGGGGGCGTAGGGGTCGCCGTAGTAGAAGTCGCGGTCGGCGAAGGCCAGGTTCATGGCCTGGTAGAGGGTGTGGATGTAGGCGGCGCTGTTGTAGCCCATGGCCCGGAGGTCGGCGTTCTCCAGGATGTTGAGCGCCTGGAGCATCACCGGCCCCTGCACCCAGTGGGTGAGCTTGTAGACGTCGATCCCCTTGTAGCTGGTCCGGACCGGCTCCTCGAGATGGACCTGCCACCGGTCCAGGTCCTCCAGGGTGATCAGCCCGCCGTCGGCCTGCACCGCGCGCACCAGCTCGCGGGCCACGTCGCCGCGGTAGAAGCGGTCGTAGGCGGCGTAGATCGCCTCCTTGCGGCTCCCGCCCGCCGCCAGCGCCTCCGCCTCCGCCGCGACCAGCTTCTCCAGCGTCCGCTTGAGATCGGGCTGGCGGAAGATCTCGCCCGGGTAGGGCGCCGCCCGTTCCTGCGAGTCGTCGGGCGCCAGGTGGGGCAGGAAGACGGCCCGGGAGGCGGGCCACTGGGCCAGGATCTCCCTGCGCCGCTCCATGTTGTCGGCCTGGGCGCTCTCGATGGGGTAGCCCTCCGCCATCTGGATCGCCGGCGCCAGGACCTCGGCGAGGCTCAGACGGCCGAACTCGGCGAGCATGGTCAGAAGGCCGCCCGGGGTCCCGGGGGTCACGGCGGCCAGCGGCCCGAACTCGGGCGGGTAGCGCATGCCCCGCTCGCGGAAGAACTCCACCGTGGCGCCGGTGGGGGCGACCCCCAGGGCGTTGACCCCGATCACCCGGCCGGTCCCCGGGTGACGGATCAGGGCCTGGGTCTCGCCGCCCCACCCCAGGGTGTCCCACATGGTGGAGGTGGCGGCGAGCATGGCGCAGGCGGCGTCCACCGCGTTGCCGCCGCGGGCGAAGGTCAGCGCCCCCGCCGTCGCCGCCAGCGGCTTGCCGGTGACCGCCACCCAGTGGCGGCCGTGGAGCGCCGGCTTGACGGTCCCCTGGGCGGCGAGGGGCAGCGCCCCCAAGAGGGCGAGCAGCAGGGCGGCCATCGCCAGGGGGTGCCGCGAGGGGAGGCTCAGTGGGTTCGACACGATCTCGACCTCCACGCCGGTGGTGAAGAAGACCTACTCTATCTGCCGCGGCTTGCCGGTCCGGACGGCCCGGCCGGGCTCGGTCGAGGGGGCAGGCCGCGGCGCCGGTCGTAGAGCCGCACCCCCTCGGTGGAGCCCTCGACCCGCAGCCGGCGCTCCTCTTCGGGCGGCCGGGTCTTGAACCGCTTGTAGCTCCAGACGTACTGCTCGGGGCAGGCGCGGACGCAGCGCTCCACCCCCAGGTTGAGCCGCTCCGCCGCCACCGCCGGATCGGGGTCGTCGAGGCCCTCGGGCGGCGGTCGCAGGTGGTAGTGGAAGCCGCCGCTCGCGGTGCGCAGGGCGTAGGCGAAGAGGACCGGCACCGAGAGCCGCCGCAGAAGACGGGCGGGCAGGGTCATGGTGAGCGCCGGGATGCCGAAGAAGGGGGCGAAGACGCCGCTGCGACGCACCGGCTCCTGGTCGGGGAGCAGCACCAGGGGCTTGCCCGCCGCCAGCTCGCGGTAGACCTGGCGCAGCCCGCGCGAGCTGGTGGCGGGGATCATGGTGCAGCCGGTGCGCTCCCGGGCCGCGACCACCAGCCGCGAGAGCTCGGCGTGGCGGGGCGGACGGTAGAGGGCGGCGAAGGGGGAGCGCGCCATCAGTAAGGGGTTGAGCATCTCCCAGTTGCCCAGGTGGGGCAGGAGGATCAGGACGCCCCGTCCGCCGGCCAGCGCCTCGGTCAGCAGCTCCTCTCCCTCCACCCCCTCCTCCAGCCGGCGCAGGGCGGCGGGAGGCCGCGGCAGCAGGGCGGCGGTCTCGGCGACGGTGCGGCCGGTCGCGACCAGGCTCCGGCGCGCCACCCGCCGCCGCTGCTCGGCGGTCCACTCCGGGAAGCACCAGGCGAGGTTCATCCGAGTGGTCTTGCGCAGGTCGTTGGGCACCGCCCCGGCCAGGCGACCCAGCCCGCCCCCGAAGGCGCGGGTGACGCGGAGCGGCAGCCGGGAGCAGGCGGAGAAGGCCGCGCGCAGGAGAGCGCCGACGACCGGCGACGATTTGACCAGCTTCTTCTCCGCCAAGGGGAGCCCTTCCGGCGCCAAGGATAGCGCCCGGCGGCGCGCGGGGCGCTGGTAGACTGAGCCGGCCGTGCTCCGCCGTTTTCCCCCCGCCCTGGCCGGCCTCCTCGCCCTCCTGGCTCTCGGCGCCGGCTCCGCCTCCGCGATGCAGGTGGAGCGGGTGCCGGAGCGCGGATGGCGGGTGCGTCTCGCGGCGGAGCTGGGCGTCTCGTGGCGCCAGGTCAACCTGCCGCGGTTCCGCCTGCGCCAGCCCGACCGGCTGAGCGCTCTGCCCCGCGAGCGGCTGCCGGCGGGCCCCGACCTCGAGCTGGCGCTGGCGCCGTCGCGTTGCTCGCTGCTCGAGCTGGACGTCGGCCCGCCGGCCGACCGGGGCCGTCCCGACGCCTGGCGGCGGGCCACCCGCTGTCTGAAGCTCGCCCACTGCGCTCCCGGCGCGTCCGACGCCGACCGCCGGCGGGCCACCGCGATGGCCACGGCCAAGACCGGCAGCCGGATCGAGATCCGTCCTCTGGTGAATCCGCTCCTGGTCCAGCCCGGCTCCGACCTGCCGGTGCGGCTCTACTACGAGGGCGAGGCGGTCGTGGGTGCCGCGGTGGAGGCGACGGGTCCGGGCGACGCCCGGGCGGCGGCCGTCAGCGACCGCGTGGGCATCGCCGTGCTGACTCTGCCAGCTCCCGGTCTCTGGCGGCTCTCCTTCGCCGCTCGCGGGGGTCGGGCGGAGCTGATCTTCGATGTCGAGAAGCGCTAGAGGCTCCGCCGCCGCCGCCGCGGTGCTGGCGACGCTTCTCTCCGGCGCGGCCGCCGCCCAGACCTGGCGTCCTCTCGGTCCGGCGCCGATCGACCTGCCCGGCTGGAGCGGCCGCGCCGCGGCCCTGGCGGTGAGCCCGGAGAGGGCGGACGCCTACTGGGTGGGCACCGCCTCGGGCGGGGTGTGGCAGACCCGCAACGGCGGCCGGGCCTGGAAGGAGCGCAACCGCGACCTGCCGACCCTGGCCCTGGGCGCCCTGGCGGTGGATCCGAAGCGCGAGAAGACGATCTACGCCGGCTCCGGGGAGGCCAACTACGCCTACCACAGCCTCTACGGGCTGGGCCTCTACCGGTCCACCGACGGCGGCCGGAGGTGGACGGTGCTGGCGGCGGAGACCTTCGCCGGCCGCACCTTCTCGCGCATCGTGGTCTCGCCGGCGGACGGCGACCGGCTCTGGGCCGCAGTGGCGCGGGCCGGCGGCACCCGCCGCGGCAACGAGGGGGCGCGCGGCCATCCCCGGCGCAACGGACCCCAGGGGGTGTTCCGCTCCACCGACGGCGGCGAGAGCTGGAAGCGGCTGCGGAAGGGTCTGCCGAAGCGGCCGGCGAGCGACCTGGACCTGGACCCCACCCGGCCCGAGCGGCTCTTCGCCAGCGTCGCCGACGTCTTCGGCCACCGCAAGAACGGCGTCTACCGCTCCGAGGACGGGGGCGACCGCTGGCAGCGGCTGCCGATCGGCCTCGCCGGCCGCGAGATCGGCCGCATCTCGCTGGCCATCGCCCCCTCCGATCCCGACCGCGTCTACGCCCTGGTCGCGCGGCCGGCCACCTCCGCCGCCACCGGCGGCTTCGCCCCCGACGGCGCCGAGACGGTGGGCGTCCTGCGCTCGGACGACGGCGGCGACACCTGGCGGCTGCTGGACGCCGGCAATCCGCAGGCGTGCTGCGGCCAGTACTTCTCGGCGATCGGCGTCGACCCGGGCGATCCCGACGTCGTGCTCGTGGGCGGCCTGAACCTGATCCTCTCCCGGGACGGCGGTCTCACCTGGCGCGACGTCACCCCGCCTCACGTCGACATCCACGACCTGGCCTTCGACGCCGCCGGCCGTCTGCTGGCGGCGACCGACGGCGGCGTCTACCGCTCCGACGACCTGGGCAGCTCCTGGCGGGACCGCAACCGGCGGCTGGGCACGGTGCAGTACTACCCCGGGCTGGCTCTCGACCCCTCCCGGCCAGAGGTGGCCCTGGGCGGCACCCAGGACAACGGCTCCACCCTGCGGCTGCCCAGCGGGGAATGGATCGCGGTCTTCGGCGGCGACGGCGGCTGGTGCCTGATCCACCCCACCGATCCGTCGGTCCTCTTCGTCCAGGCCCAGGGGGTGGGCAACATCTTCCGCTCCTCGGACGGCGGCCGGTCGTTCTCGCAGGTCGCGGTGGGCATCGACCCCGGCGACCGGACCGCCTTCCAGGCACCGCTGCTCTTCGACCCGCAGAACCCGGGGCGGCTCCTCACCGCCACCCAGCGGGTCTACGAGAGCGTGGACGGCGGCTTCACCTGGCGGCCTCTCGGCGGCGACCTGGCGCCCGCGCCGTGGGCGGTACGCTCGCTGGCGGTGGCGCCGTCCAACTCCGACGCCCTCTACGCGGTGACCTCCGACGGCGGCGTCCACGCCAGCCGGGACGGGGGGGCGACCTGGACCCGCTCGCTGACCGATCTGGCCGGCTGGCCGCGCATCCAGCGCCAGATCGCCGTCGATCCCGGGGACGACCGCAGGGCCTTCCTCGCCGAGATGACCTTCGGCGGCCGCGGGGTGCTGGAGACCACCGACGGCGGGGCCTCCTGGCATTCGATCGCCGGCGACCTGCCCGACGTCCCGGTGGCCACGGTGGCGGTGCACCGCGACGGCGAGGCCCTGCGGCTCTTCGCCGGCACCGACGCGGGGGTCTATCTGACCGAGGACGGCGGCGCGAGCTGGCGCCGCTGGGGCGACGGACTGCCCAACGCCCCGACGATGGACCTGGTGGTGGACGCGGAGCGCGGCCGGCTGGTGGCCTCCACCCTGGGGCGGGGTCTCTGGGAGGCGGAGCTTCGGCCCTAGGCCTCAGCCCGTCTCGGCGATCCGCCGCAGGCGCACCAACGGCCCCTCCGGCGCCTGCTCCGCGGTGAGGTCGATCTCCCCCTCCAGGTGCCAGAGGCTCTCGCCCTCCGGGTCGAGCAGGTTCTGCCGCACCCGCCAGAGACGCGGCGCCAGCTTGTCGATGCGGGTCTTGTCCGCGAGCCGCGCCTCGCCGTCGAAGCGCAGCGCTCGGTGCGCCTCCAGGAAGGGCGCCAGCGCCTCCTCCAGCCGCTCTGCGTCCCACCGGTCGTGCGGGTCGGAGGCGAGGGCGGCGGCGGTGTCCTCGTAGTCGCCGCGGGCCAGCGAGCGCACGATCTGGTGCAGCTCCGAGCGCACCCGGGCGGTGAAGGCGCGCGGATCGTGGAAGAGTTCCCAGGTCCTGAGCTCTCGCCGCGCCCTCTCGCGCTTCTCGGCCTCGCGGCTCTGGAGGTCGGGGTGCAGCAGGCTCTCCCACTCCTCGAGCAGGCTGGTGTCGGTGCGCTCGAGCAGGGTGCGGAAGAAGCCCTCGATGTCGTAGAGCTCGTCCGTCTTGGCGGCCTCCGGCACGTTCTGGCGCAGGGTCTTGTAGAGCTGGGAGAGGTACCGGAGCAGCACGCCCTCGCTGCGGCGCAGGCCGTAGCGGCGGACGTAGTCGTTGAAGCTCAGGTATCCCTCGAAGATCTCCCGGCCGACCGACTTGGGACGCACGTTCTCGCCCATCACCCAGGGGTGGCGGTCGCGGAAGCGGTCGAAGCTCTCCCAGGCGAACTCGAGGTTGGGGCGCGGCCAGGTGACCTCCTCCAGCCGCTCCATCCGCTCCTCGTAGGGTACCCCTTCCGCCTTGAGGCGCTGGATCAGCTCGGTGCGGGCGCGGTCGCGCTGGGCCAGCAGTACCGGCCGCGGATTCTCGAGGATCGACTCGACCACGGAGAGGACGTCGAGAGCGTACTCCGGCTCCTCGGGCGCCAGCGACTCGAGGGTCTCCACCAGGTAGAGCGACAGCGGTTGGTGCATGGCGAACTCGCGCTGCAGCTCCTCGTTGAGGGTCACCCAGTAGTAGCCCGTCCCGGTGTCGCGGGTCATCTCGATCAGCCCGACCCGCGACAGCGAGCGCACCAGCCGCGCGGCCTGCGAGAGGAGCGCCGGCTTGCGGCCCTCCGGCTCGTGGCACGCCGCGATCAGCTCGCGCAGCGAATCGAAGTTGTCGCGGTCGGGGTCGTTGGCTTGGGCTTCGCTCTGCAGGAGGCTCAGGATCATCCCCTGGTCCACGCGGAAGCGCGACTCGAGGGTCTCCGGCGGGCTCGCCACCAGCTTCTCGAAGGTCTCGCGCGTCCACCTGATCTCCTCCCTGCGGCTCTTGGTGGGTGGCTTCTTGCCCTTGGCCAGCCGCTTCTTCTTCTCGATCTCCGACTCCGGCGCCTGGCAGACCACGCTGCCCTTCTCGTCGAAGCCGCGGCGGCCGGCGCGGCCCGCGATCTGCTGGAAGTCGCGCACCGAGAGGATCCCCACCTTGCGGCCGTCGTACTTGGCGAGCTTGGAGAAGAGGACGGTGCGGATGGGGATGTTGACTCCCACCCCGAGGGTGTCGGTGCCGCAGATCGCCTTGAGCAGCCCTTTCTGGGAGAGCTGCTCCACGAGGAGCCGGTACTTGGGCAGGAGCCCGGCGTGGTGGACGCCGATGCCGAAGCCCAGGAGGCGCCGCAGCTTCTTGCCGTAGGGTGTGTCGAACCGGAAGCCGCCGATCTCCTCGCGGATGCGGTCGCGCTCCTCGCGCGTGGAGACCTTCAGGCTGGAGAGGCCCTGGGCCAGCTCCGCGCACTCGCGCTGCGTGAAGTTGACCACGTAGACCGGCGCCCGTCCCTCCTCGACCAGCTCCTCGATGGTGCGGGTGATGGGCGTCTCGCGGTAGTCGTAGTCCAGCGGCACCGGCCGCTCGCTGGAGGTCACCGCCGCCACCCGGTGCTCCGTCCGCTCCTCCAGGTGCCGCTCGATCGTCCGGGTGTCGCCCAGTGTCGCCGACATGAGCAGGAAGCGCGTGCGCGGCAGCTTCAGCAGGGGCACCTGCCAGGCGACGCCGCGCTCGGGGTCGGAGTAGTAGTGGAACTCGTCCATCACCACGTAGGGGATGTCGGGGTCCGGCTCGCGCAGCACCCGGTTGCTGAGCACCTCGGCGGTGCAGCAGACGATCGGCGCCCCGGGGTTGATGGCGGCGTCGCCGGTCAGCATGCCCACCCGCTCGGCCCCGAACTCGTCGCAGAGGTCGAAGAACTTCTCGCTGGCGAGCGCCTTGATGGGCGAGGTGTAGTAGGAGATCCGGCCCTCGCAGACCGCCCTGAAGTGAACCCCCTGGGCCACCAGCGACTTGCCGGAGCCGGTGGGGGTCTGCAGGACGACGTGGCGCCCGGCGGCGATCTCGAGCAGCGCCTCCTCCTGGGCGGGGTAGAGCTCGAAGCCGACGTCGGCGACCCACCCCAGGAAGAGGTCGAGGATCTCGTCGGGGTCCCGGGTGCCGTGCGGGGGGACGCGCTCGCCCAGGGTCGGGGCCATCGCGGGAGGCTACCGGATGCGGCTCGATCGAAGGCGGCCGGAGTGGACGGAGAGACGGGGTGTGGTAGGGTCTGCGGCTTCATCCGGCCGCGGGAGCCCGCGCGAAGGAGGAAGCCCATGACCGCCCAGGCGACGACCGCCCACGCAACCGGGATCGCTTCGATCGGCCTGCACTTTCCCTCGCTGGCGATGCCGGTCGAGGAGCTGGCCCAGCTCCGCGGCGAGGACCCCGACAAGTACAAGATCGGCCTCGGCTGCGACGAGATGGCCATCTGCCCGCCGGGGGTCACGGTGGTCGATCTCGCCACCGAGGCGGCGCGGCGGGCTCTGGATCGCTGGGGCGGACCGAGGGAGCGGATCGGCATGATCGCGGTGGGCACCGAGACCGCCGTGGACATGAGCCGGCCGCTCTCCGCCTGGGTCGCCGACCGCCTGGGTCTCTCGGGGGCCATCCGGTCCTACGAGGTCAAGCACGCCTGCTACGGCGGCACCCTGGCGGTGCGCCAGGCGGCCGAGTGGCGGATGTCGGGGGCGGCGAACGGCAACGCCGCCCTGGTGGTCGCCGCCGACGTCGCCCTCTACGAGGAGGGCGATCCGGGGGAGCCCACCCAGGGCGCCGGGGGGGTCGCCATGGTGATCGACGAGCCGCGCGTGGCCGCCATCGACCCGGTCTCCTACCCGTGGAGCGAGCCGCAGTTCGACTTCTGGCGGCCGGTGGGGGAGAGCTACCCGAGGGTCGACGGACCGCTCTCGCTGGACTGCTACAAGCGGGCCGCCGAGAACTGCTTCCGGGCCATGATCGGCCAGCGCGACCCGGAGGAGGCGCTGCGCGAGCTGGCGGCCATCTGCTTCCACGTGCCCTTTCCGAAGATGGTGCGCAAGGCCTTCTTCCGGGTGGGGGAGTTCTTCGACCTGAACGCCGACCGCATCGACGCCTTCTTCCAGGAGAAGATCTACCCGACCATGCTCTGGAACCGGCTCTGCGGCAACGCCTACACGGCCTCGCTGTGGATCTCGGTGGCGCAGGCCCTCAAGGGGCTGGCGGCGGGCCAGCGAGTGGCGGCCTTCTCCTACGGCTCCGGTTTCGGCGCGGAGCTGATGATGCTGGAGGCGGGACCCGAGGCGGCGGCCGGCGCCTGGGGCCGGGACGTGGACGGCGACCTGGCGGGCCGCGCCCGGATCGACGGCGCCGGCTACCGCAGGCTGCGCGGTACCCCGGCGGCCGGCTGAGGGGCGGGCGCTCCGCTCAGCACTCCGGCGTGGAGGGGCCGCCGCGGAAGACGACCCGCCGCGCAGAGCAGTCGTTCACGCAGACGGTGAGCCGGGGCGCCTCGGCGTCGCGACGCGGCTCGGTGTCGGCGAACCAGCTCGCGTCGGCGACGTCGATCTCGACGTCGCAGGGCTGGCAGAAGGGGCACCCGTCGTCCCGGTCGGCGGCCATCTCGATCCTGCCGAGGGCGGCGCCGGCGACCGACAGGAAGGGACCCTCGACCACCTGGTGTGCGCGGTTGCCCCCCACCCGGAGCCGCCGGACCTGCAGGACGCCGATCTCCTTCGAGGCGCCGGGGGCGAGGTCGAGAGGCGTCGTGGCGCCCCCCGCGGCGGGGGCGACCTGCATCGGCAGGTCGAGATCGTTGCGGACGGTCAGGCGGTAGGGGGCGGAGACCTCCTCGGTCTCCACCTCGACCGGCGGGAACACGTAGAAGGTGCGACAGCCGCCGGCGGCGAGCGCCGTGACGGCCAGGGCCAGGCAGACGGTTCGGGAGGC
>JAWWBN010000095.1:0-12870 GCA_033720955.1 Thermoanaerobaculia bacterium
ACGAGACCCTGCGCGACGGGCTCCAGAGCCCGTCGGCCCGCTCCCCGTCGATCGACGACAAGCGGCGCATCCTCCACCTGCTCGCCGACCTCGGCATCGACTCGCTCGACCTCGGCTTGCCCGGGGCCGGGCCGCACGTCGTCGCGGACGTGACCGCGCTCGCCCGCGAGATCGTCGACCAGCGCCTGCCGCTCGCCGCTAACTGCGCGGCGCGCACGGTCGCCGCCGACGTGCTGCCGGTGGTCGAGATCGCCCAGGAGACCGGGCTCGAGATCGAGGTCGCCTGCTTCGTCGGGTCGAGCCCGATCCGCCAGTACGCCGAGGGGTGGGACGTCGAGCGACTGCTGCGGCTCACCGAGGAGGCGGTGGGGTTCGCGGTGCGACAGGGCCTGCCGGTGATGTACGTCACCGAGGACACCACCCGCGCCCGCCCCGAGGATCTCGAGCGGCTCTACACCGCCGCGGTGCGGGCCGGCGCCCAGCGGGTGTGCATCGCCGACACCGTGGGTCATGCCACCCCTCGGGGGGCCGCCGCGGTGGTCCGCTTCGTGCGGCGGGTGGTGGACCGCGCGGGCGACGGGGTGAAGGTGGATTGGCACGGCCACCGCGACCGTGACCTGGCGGTCGTCAACTCGCTGGCCGCCGCCGAGGCCGGCGCCGACCGTCTGCACGGAACGGCGCTGGGGATCGGCGAGCGGGTGGGCAACACCCCCATGGACCTGCTCCTGGTCAACATGCGTCTCCTGGGGTGGATCGACCGCGACCTCTCGGGCCTGCCGGCGTACTGCCGGCTGGTCTCCGAGGTCTCCGGCATCCCCCTGCCGGACAACTACCCCGTGGTGGGCCGCGACGCCTTCCGCACCGCCACCGGCGTCCACGCGGCGGCGATCATCAAGGCGCGGGCCAAGGGCGACGACTGGCTCGCCGACCGGATCTACTCCGGCGTGCCGGCGGGCCTGATCGGACGCCGGCAGCGGATCGAGGTCGGCCCGATGTGCGGCCGCTCCAACGTGGTCCACTGGCTGGAGGAGCGCGGCGTCGAGCCGTCCGAGGCGCTGGTGGACGAGATCTTCGCGGCGGCCAAGACTTCGCCGCAGATCCTCACGCGAGAGGAGATCGAGGCGATCTGCGCCCGCCACGGCGTCCGCCCGGGACGGCGTGACGCCGGCGTCGAGAAGGTGGGCTCGGCGGAAGGCTGAGCCGATGGCGGTGCCGACGGAGGGGATCGGCGCCCGGGTGCTCGAGGCCTACCTCGAGAGCCTGGCCCTGGAGCGCGGGCTGGCCGTCAACACCGTGACGGCCTACCGCCGCGACCTCGAGCGGCTGTCGGAGGGGCTGGCCGAGAGAGACCGGGGTCTGCTGGAGGCGCGGCAGCGCGACCTCGCCGCCCACCTGAGGAGGCTGCGCCGAGCCGGTCTGTCGCCCCGCTCCGTGGCGCGGTCTCTCGTGGCGATCCGCGGCTTCTACCGCCATCTCGTCGAGACCGGCGAGCGCGAGGACGACCCGGCCGTCAACCTGGCCCCGCCGCGGCTCTGGCGCAAGCTGCCGCGGGTGCTGAGCGAGGAGCAGGTCGAGCGGCTGCTGGAAACGCCCGACACCAGCACGCCGCTGGGGCTGCGCGACCGCGCCATGGTGGAGCTCCTCTACGCCACCGGTCTGCGGGTCAGCGAGCTGGTCGGCCTCACTCTGGCGCAGCTCCGTCTCGAGCTCGGCTTCGTTCTGGTCCACGGCAAGGGGGGGAAGGACCGGGCGGTGCCCGTGGGGGAGACGGCCGAGGCGTGGATCGGCCGCTACCTGGCCGAGGTCCGGCCCGCGCTGGTCTCGGGTCGCCACGAGACCGTCTTCGTGAACCGCTTCGGCCGGCCGCTATCGCGGCAGGGCTTCTGGAAGAACCTCCGCCGTCACGGGGTCTCGGCGGGGATCGAGGAGATCTCCCCCCACCAGCTCCGCCACAGCTTCGCCACCCACCTGCTGGCGCACGGGGCCGATCTGCGGGCGGTGCAGGCCATGCTGGGACACGCCGACATCTCGACCACCCAGATCTACACCCACATTCACGAGCAGCGGCTGCGCAGCCTGTACGACCGCTACCATCCGCGATCGTGAAGAGACCCGGTCCGCTCCTGCGCGCCACGCTGGTCGCCCTGCTCCTCTCGGGGGCCGCCCGGGCCGAGCTCGTGGTGCTGGTCGACGGCGCCGTGCTCAAGGTGGTCTCCGCGGCCGTGGACGGGGGAAAGGTGCGGCTCGCCCTGCCGTCGGAGGGCTCGCTCGTTCTGCCCCTGGCGCGGGTCGAGCGCATCGTCGACGACGAGCTGGTGCCCCTCGGGGCGCGGCGGACGCCGGAGCCGGGGCGGCAGGCGGTGCGGCTCGAGTTCCGCGACGGCGACGCGGTGCCGGAGGTCCCCTACGGCGAGCTGATCTGGGAGGCGGCCTCCCGGCACGGCGTGAACCCCGCCCTGGTCGCCGAGATGGTGCGGGCCGAGTCCGCGTTCGATCCGCGCGCCGTCTCGTCCAAGGGCGCGGTCGGTCTGCTGCAGCTCATGCCGGCGACGGCGGAGCGGTTCGGGGTGCCCGAGCACCGGCTGACGAACCCGGAGGACAATCTCGAGGCCGGGGTGCGGTACGTGCGGTGGCTCAGCCGGAGGTACCCGGGCGATCCGCCCCGCGTCCTCGCCGCCTACAACGCCGGGGAGGCCAACGTGGATCGCTACGCCGGGGTGCCGCCCTTCCGCGAGACCCGCGGCTACCTGGCGCGGATCTACGCCGGCCTGGGGGTGCCGGAGCCGGGCGCGCCGGCGTCGCCCCGATAGCGCATGGCGACCACCGTGCGGTCGTCGTCGGCCGGGGCGCTCCCGGCGTGGCCGGTCACCGCCGCCACCAGCCGCTGCAGCACCTTGGAGGCGGCGGCGGGCGGACCCGCCAGCGAGGCCCGCAGCCGCTCGTAGCCGAATGGCTCGCCGTGGGCGTCGGTGGCCTCGATCAGCCCGTCGGAGAGCCATACGACCACGTCGTCCCGCTCGAGCGAGAGGGTGGCGCGACCGTAGTTGGCCGCCAGGGCGCCGAGCGGGTTGCCGGGCAGCAGGATCTCCCGCGCCTCGCCGCCGCGCAGGAGATAGGTGGGCGGGTGGCCGGCGTTCGTCAGCTCGATGGTGGCCCGGCTCAGGTCGATGGAGGCCAGGGTCGCGGTGACCAGGAAGCGCCGCTCGCCCGACCGGCCGATCATCGCGTCGAGCCGCTTGACGATCTGCTCGGGAGGCCGCCCCTCCTCGATCAGGGTGGAGAGCGCCGCCTTGAGCATCGCCATCCGCAGCCCCGCCGGCAGGCCGTGGCCGGCGACGTCGGCGATCACCACCGCCAGACGGCCGTCGGCGGCGGGGAGGATGTCGTAGTAGTCGCCGCCGATCGCGGCGCTGGGCTCGAAGAGCGTGGCGAACTCGAGCTCCTCGGTGTGCGGCAGGTCGCGAGGCAGGAGGCTCTCCTGGAGGCCGCGGGCGATCTCCAGCTCCTTCTCGAGGATCTCCTTCTGGGCGCGGGTCTCGACCAGCATCTGGAGGTTCTCGGTCATCTCGTTGAAGGAACGCTGCAGCTCGCCGAGCTGGTCGCGGCGGCGCACCGGGATGCGGGCGCTGAAGTCGCCCCGCTGGACGGCCCCGGTGGCCCGGCTCAGCCGGTTGACGGCGCGGCTGACCGTGAAGATCATCCACAGGGCCATGACCACGGCGATGGCGTAGATCGAGCCGAGCAGGGCGGTGACGCTGATCACCAGCGCCCAGACCGCCGTGTCGAGCTCGACGGAGGTGGAGAAGAGGCCGCGCGTGGCCACCCGCGGACTGGAGTTGAGCGACACGGTGACGAACTCCAGGAGCTCGCTGCCGTCGGCGAGCGCCCGCACCGGGCCGGTGATCTCGCCCCACCAGAGAAGAGGGCGCCCGGCCAGGCCGCGGGAGGCCCGGTCGCCGAAGAAGAGGTCGCGGCCCTCCACCGAGCGCCGCGCCACCAGCGGCAGCAGGGCGAACTCCCGGTCGCCGAGCTGCAGGCGGAGCGGCGCGTCGCGGCGCGGGTCCTCCGGCTTGAGAAGCTGCAGCCAGACCTCGGAGCGAGCGCTCAGCGTGCGCTCGACGTCGCCGGTGTAGATGGCCACCGCGCCTTCGGGGGCGGCGCCGGCGAGGGCCGCCACGGTCGGCGTGCCGTCGGGCAGCGAGACGTAGTCGCCGATCCGGTGCTCCTCGGCCAGCCACGCGGGCCACTCGGCGGGGAAACGCCCGTCGTCGCCGACTCGCCGGCCGTCCACGTACCGCGCGACGGCCACCTGGGAGCCCGCCACCGGCCACTCGGCGCGGCCGGCGGGTCCGGCCAGCTCGGCCGTGGCGGCGGCCTGCAGCGACAGCTCGAGCTCGGCGAAGGCGTCGCGGTAGATGTGGCCGATCAGGTAGCCCCCCAGCAGATAGGCGTTGAGCGCCAGCAGCGCGCCCAGCATCGGCACCGGGAGGATGCCGATCAGGAAGTAGGAGAAGGCGAGCTTGCGGCCGACGCTGAACAGGAAGAGCCGCAGAGCGCGCCAGGAGAGCCAGAGGGCCAGCCCCACCAAGGCGCCGCCGGAGAGCAGCGAGGCGACCACGATCGCCGCCGAGCCCCCGCCGGCGATCCAGGCCAGGCCGGTGGGAAGCGCGATGCCCGTCGTCCCCAGGAGGGCGAGGGTCAGTAGGCGTCGCAGGCGCGGATGCATGGGCTGGGGCGGGACGAGCCGACGCCGGAGCGCCGCGGCCGGTCCTCGTGTCGGGTCCGGTCCGGCTGGTAGGATCGGCGCCGCCGGGCCGCCCAGCATCATAGCGCGCCGGCGAGGAGGCAGTCCGTGTCCCGAGTTTCGCGATCCAAGGAGTACCTGAAGACCGGCTTCACCGGCGAAGCGGCGGCGGCGGCCCGGTTCCGGGCCTACGCCGCCCGGGCGGAGCGGGAGGAGCGGCCGCGGCTGGCCGAGGAGTGGCGCAAGCTGGCCGCCGCCAAGGACGCCCTGGCGGTCAAGCTGCTGGAGGCGGCGGGCCAGGTGCGGGACGAGGGGCGCGCGCTGGCCGATGCCCTGGCGGAGGAGCGGTACGAGAACGACATCCTCTACCCGAAGATGATGCGCGACGTGGACGGCGCGGCGAGCGAGATCTTCCGCGAGGTGGTCGGAGCCCAGGCCGAGCACGCCGAGCGACTGAGCCGCCTGCGCTCGGCGGTCCAGGCGGCCGAGGGCGACATCGAGCCCCTGGGGGGGTGAGCCGGAGCATCCGGCCGGGCGCGACCGCCGAAACAGAGGGCAGGTGGGCCGCGAGGCCGCGCTTCGCGAGCCGGGGACCGGTTGAGGCGCCCGCGGGCGCTCGACTATGATGCCGGCGGAGAGGACGAGACGATGATCGGCGAATCCTGGATGACCACCCAGCTCCAAGCGCTGGAGAAGTGGTCGCAGAACAACTCCTTCTGGCCGCTGCCCTTCGGCACGGCCTGCTGCGCGATCGAGTTCATGGGCACCGTGTCCAGCCACTACGACATGTCGCGGTTCGGCTACGAGGTGGTCCGCTTCTCGCCGCGACAGAGCGACCTGCTGATCGTCGCGGGCACCATCACCGACAAGATGGGCCCCGTGCTCAAGCGGATCTACGACCAGATGCCCGACCCCAAATGGGTCGTCTCGATGGGGGCCTGCGCCTGCTCGGGCGGCTTCTACCGCGCCTACCACGTGATGCAGGGGATCGACGAGATCATCCCGGTCGACGTCTACGTCCCCGGCTGCCCTCCCACGCCGGAGGGGCTCATGCACGGCATCCTCCAGTTGAAGGAGAAGATCCGGCGGCAGGGCGTCAAGAGTGGCGTCGAGGAGGGTGCAGGTGCCGACGACGACGGCTCCGCAGCCGCTGCTTGAGCGCTTCCCGGCGGACGCGATCCGCCGCGAGGAGGGGGGCGACCAGGAGACCTGGGTCGTGCGCCGCGAGGTGCTGCGCGACCTGGCGCGGGAGCTCCGCGACGGCGAGGAGACCCGGTTCGACCTGCTCCTGGATCTGTGCGGCGTCGACTACCCGGACCGCGAGGAGCGCTTCGAGGCGGTCTACCATCTGCTCTCGCTGCCCCGCCAGGCGCGGCTGCGTCTCAAGGTCCCCCTGAGCGAGGACGACCCGACCCTGCCGTCTCTCATCGACGTCTGGAAGGCGGCCGACTGGTTCGAGCGCGAGGCCTACGACATGTTCGGGCTCCGCTTCGAGGGCCACCCGAACCTGCGGCGCATCCTCACCCACGAGGGCTTCCGCGGCCACCCCCTGCGCAAGGACTACGACCCGGCGCGGCGCTGGATCCTCACCGAGGAGAAGGTCTACCGGCCCGAGTTCGCGAGCACCGGCGAGGAGACCGCCGACGACATGTTCGAGCGGATGACCATCAACATCGGACCCTCCCACCCGGCGATGCACGGCACCTTCCGGGTGGTGGCCAACCTGGACGGCGAGATCATCCGCGAGAGCGAGGTGGAGATCGGCTATCTGCACCGCTGCTTCGAGAAGATGTCCGAGACCCACACCTGGCAGCAGGTGATCCCCTTCACCGACCGCCTCAACTACTGCTCGTCGTTCATCAACAACGTGGGCTACTGCCGCGCCGTCGAGGCCCTGCTGGGCGTCGAGGCGCCGCCGCGCGCGGTGTGGGCGCGCACCATCCTGTCCGAGTTCTCGCGCATCATGGACCACTGCGTGGCCAACGGATCGACCCTGGTCGACATCGGCGCGCTGACCAACTTCTGGTACATGTTCCAGCCGCGCGAGGAGATCTACGGTCTGCTGGAGGCCTGCTCGGGCGCGCGGCTGACGGTCTCCTACTGCCGGATCGGCGGCCTGGCGGCCGACCTGCCGCCGGACTTCATGGAGCGCTGCCGGCGGCTGCTCGAGATCATTCCGCCGTTCATCGACGACGTGGACGGCCTGGTGGCCAGGAACCGCATCTTTCTCGACCGCTCGGTCGGGGTGGCGGCGATCTCCGGCGAAGAGGCGGTCAACTGGGGCTGGACCGGCCCCTGTCTGCGCGCCTCCGGGGTCGCATACGACGTGCGCGAGGCGCGGCCCTACGACCTCTACGACACCGTGGAGTGGGAGGTCCCGGTCTTCTACGGCGGCGACGTGTACGACCGCTACCGCCAGCGGGTGGCCGAGATGCGCCAGTCGCTCTCGATCATCCGGCAGCTCCTCGACCGCGGCATGCCGGAGGGCGGATACATCGTGGACGACCCCCACGTCGCGCTGCCCCCCAAAGAGCAGGCCTACACCCAGATGGAGGCCATGATCTACCACTTCAAGCTGATCATGGACGGCATCCAGGTGCCCCCGGGCGAGATCTACTCCATGACCGAGGGCGCCAACGGCGAGCTGGGCTACTACGTGATCAGCGACGGCTCGGGGAAGCCGTACCGGATCAAGGTGCGGCCGCCCTGCTTCCCGATCTTCTCGACCTTCTCGCGGCTCATCGACGGCGGCACCATCTCCGACGCGGTGGCCACCCTGGGCGGTCTCAACGTGATCGCCGGGGAGCTCGAGCGATGAGCACCGCTCCCGCGTCCGCGCGGCATCCGGAGGAGCCGAGGCCCTACCGCTACAGCCTGTCCGAGCGGCTCTACCTGCCTCTCTTCGGCGGCCTCTGGATCACGCTGCGGCACTTCCTGCGCAACCTGTTCGGCCGCGGCCGGCGGTACACGATCAACTATCCCGAGGAGCGCCGCGCCTACTCGCACCGGTTCCGCGGCCACCACATCCTGACCACCCGCCCCGATGGCAGCCTGCGCTGCGTCGCCTGCTATCTGTGCGCCGCCGCCTGCCCCGCCGACTGCATCCACATCGAGGCGGGCGAGCACCCGGACGTCAACATCGAGAAGTACCCGGTCGTCTACAACATCGACATGCTGCGCTGCGTCTTCTGCGGCTACTGCGTGGACGCCTGCCCCGAGGAGGCGATCATCATGAGCCGCAACTACGACATGGCCTACTTCACCCGCGACCAGTCGATCGCCACCAAGGACGATCTGCGGCGGCCCTACACCTTCGACGAGGCGCAGCTCGGCTACCGCCCGAAATATCCCGAGGAGCAGGCCGGTTCTCGACTTTCGGCGGGCGTGGTGGACCTGGTGACCGAGGCCCGGGAGGGCCGCGGCGAAGCCGATCCGCAGGCCGCGGCCGCGAGCTGAGAGATCCCGGCCTCTGGTACGATTGGGCGGTCCGGCGCCGCCGGGTCCCGCCCTTCATCCTCCCAATCCCAAGCGAGTCGAAACCGCGATGAGCCCTGAGACCACCACCCGAGAGAGACCTCCCGCCGCGCACGAGAAGCTGACCGACGTGGTCGTGCGCTTCGCCGGCGACTCCGGCGACGGCATGCAGCTCACCGGGAGCCAGTTCACCTCCACCTCCGCCCTGGTGGGCAACGATCTCGCCACCCTGCCCGACTTCCCGGCCGAGATCCGCGCCCCCGCCGGCACCCTGCCCGGCGTCTCCGCCTTCCAGGTGCGGATCGCCGAGTTCGACATCCACACGCCGGGCGACGAGGCCGACGTGCTGGTCGTCATGAACCCGGCGGCGCTCAAGAAGTCGCTCGGCGACCTCAAGCAGAGCGGCATCCTGATCGTCAACATCGACGAGTTCACCGACCGCAACCTCCAGAAGGCCGGGTACGAGCGGAACCCGCTGGAGGACGGCAGCCTCGAGGGCTTCAGGGTGCACACGGCGTCCATCACCAAGATGACCCGGCGGGCGCTCGAGGACTCCGACCTGGACGCCCGCGCCCGCGACCGCTGCAAGAACTTCTTCGCTCTCGGAATGGTCTACTGGCTGTTCAGCCGGCCCATGGAGAACTCGATCGCCTGGCTGCGCAAGAAGTTCGCCAAGCGGCCCGAGATCGCCGAGGCCAACGAGAAGGCGCTCAAGGCGGGCTACAACTTCTGCGACATCACTCAGCTCTTCCAGGTCCGCTACGAGGTCGAGCCGGCCAGGCTCGAGCCCGGGACCTACCGCAACATCATGGGCAACGTGGGCCTCGGCCTGGGTCTGGTGGCCGCCAGCCGGCGCAGCGGTCTGCCGCTCTTCCTGGGCTCCTATCCGATCACCCCCGCCAGCGAGATCCTCCACCAGCTCTCCGGGTACAAGCAGTTCGGGGTGACGACCTTCCAGGCCGAGGACGAGATCGCCGCGGTCTGCGCCGCGATCGGCGCCGCCTTCGGGGGAGCCCTCGCGGTGACCACGACCAGCGGACCGGGGCTGGCTCTCAAGTCCGAGGCGATCAACCTGGCGGTCATGATGGAGCTGCCGCTGGTGATCTGCGACATCCAGCGGGGGGGGCCCTCGACCGGCCTGCCCACCAAGACGGAGCAGTCCGATCTGCTGCAGGCCATGTTCGGGCGCAACGGCGAGTCGCCGCTGCCCATCGTCGCGGCGGCCTCGCCCAGCGACGCCTTCGACGCGGCGGTCGAGGCCTGCCGGATCTCGGTCAAGTACATGGTGCCGGTGATGCTCCTCTCCGACGGCTACATCGCCAACGGCTCCGAGCCGTGGTGCTTGCCGCGGATCGAGGAGCTGCCCGATCTGCGGGTGGAGTTCCGCACCGACCCGGAGGGCTTCGCCCCGTACCAGCGCGACCCGGAGACTCTGGCGCGGCCGTGGGCGATCCCCGGGACCCCCGGGCTCCAGCACCGCCTCGGCGGTCTCGAGAAGGAGGACGTGACCGGCAACGTCTCCTACGACCCGGCCAATCACCAGCGGATGACCGATCTGCGGGCGGCCAAGGTCGCGGGCATCGCCCGCGACATCCCGGCGCTCGAGGTGGACGGTCCCGAGCGGGGGCGGGTCCTCGCGCTCGGCTGGGGAAGCACCCTCGGCGCCCTGCGGGGGGCGGTCCAGCTCGCGCGGGCCGAGGGGATCGAGGTGTCGCGGGCCCACCTGCGCCACCTGAGCCCCTTCCCGGCCAACCTGGGGGAGGTCCTCTCCAACTTCGACCACGTCCTGGTTCCGGAGATGAATACCGGCCAGCTCGCCCTGCTGCTGCAGGGCCGCTATCTCAAGAAGGTGGTCAGCTTCTCCAAGGTGGAGGGGCGGCCGTTCACGCGCTCCGAGATCGTCGCCAGGATCCGGGAGCTCGCGGAGTCCAACGATGTCAACTGATCTCAAAGTGCTCACCAAGAAGGACTTCCAGTCGGACCAGGAGGTCCGCTGGTGCCCCGGCTGCGGCGACTACGCCATCCTCTCGGCGGTGCAGACGGTCTTCCCCGAACTGGGGATCCCGCGCGAGAAGATCGTCGTGGTCTCGGGCATCGGCTGCTCCAGCCGCTTCCCCTACTACATGGAGACCTACGGGCTGCACTCCATTCACGGTCGCGCCCCGGCCGTGGCCACCGGTCTCAAGGTCAGCCGCCCGGACCTCGACGTCTGGATCGCCACCGGCGACGGCGACGCCATGTCCATCGGCGGCAACCACCTGATCCACCTGCTGCGGCGCAACGTGGGCGTCAAGGTGCTCATGTTCAACAACCGCATCTACGGCCTCACCAAGGGGCAGTACTCGCCCACCAGCGAGCTGGGCAAGCGCACCAAGTCCACCCCGGTGGGCTCGGTGGACCCGCCCTTCAACCCCCTCTCCCTGGCCATCGGCGCCGGCGCCACCTTCGTGGCTCGCACCGTGGACATCTACGTCCAGCATCTGCGCGAGACCCTGCGCCAGGCGGCGGCCTTCGAGGGCACCGCTTTCGTCGAGATCTACCAGAACTGCAACATCTTCAACGACAAGGCGTTCGCCTACATGACGGAGAAGGACGTCCGCGACGAGCAGACCGTCTATCTGGAGCACGGCAAGCCGGTGACCTACGGCAAGGACTCCCAGCGCGGCATCCGCATGTCGGGCACCCGGCTCGAGAGCTTCGCGATCGGTGAAGAGGGGGACGAGAGCGACTGCCTGGTGTGGGACGCCGAGCAGGCCAACCCGGCCATGGCCTTCATGATGGCGCAGATGGGGCCGCCCGACTTCCCCACGCCGGTGGGCATCCTGCGCTCCGTCGAGACGCCCACCTACGAGGAGTCGGTGGTGGGCCAGATCCAGCACGCGGTGGAGAAGGGCGGCCAGGGCACCCTCGAGAGCCTGATCTACTCCGGGGAGATCTGGACCGTGGGCGAGGACGGCGCCATCGTCTCCGACGGCTCCTCCGGCTGACCGCGCCGGCCGGGCGTCCGCGGCTCAGCCGAGGGTGAGGTAGGTCGACTCGCCGACCACGCGCGGGTCGAGCGAGAACTCGTACAGATCGAGGCCGCCGAAGAGCATCCGCACCTGCTCGTGCCCGGCCTCGTGGAGCCGGCGCAGCACCGCCGGCGCCTCGCCGCCGTCGTCGTCGAAGAGGACCACGTCGCGGCCGGCGGGCGGCTCCCACTCCTGCCCCGGCCAGCGCTCGGCGCCCTCGAGGCTCCGCTCCGAGGGTCGAGCCCGAACGTCGATCAGGAGGGGCGCCGGGCCCTCTCGCAGCCGGCGGAAGAGGGTGAACGGCGACACCTCGAGACGCGGGTCGAACTGGACCACCGGCGTCTCGGGGTCTCGGTACCAGGTGGGGGCCATCGCTCAGGCGATCTCGGTGTCGTGCCCGCACCACACCAGGCCGGAGGCCAGCTTGGGCAGGAAGCGGGTGGACTTGGGCGGTAGCAGGTCGCCCTGGGCGACGGCGGCGGCGAAGGCGTCGGCCGGCATGGGCGGCAGCCAGAAGCCGGTGGCCCCCTGGTCCGCGGCGACCGCCGCCCAGAGCTCCTCGGGGTCGGAGCGGTAGAGGACGGTGCCGTCGGTGGCCGAGGCCTTCTCGTAGCCGGCGGCCTTCAGCAAGGGGTCGTGGAAGAGGACCACGGAGAGCCGCGAGGCGGCGGGCGCCAGGTGCGCCGGCCCCTGGCGCGGATCGAGACGCCAGATCTCCGGTCGCGCCCCGCTGCGCCAGACCCCCCGGGCCGGCTGCTCGGCGGCGGCGACGGCGGCCGCGAAGGCGCCGCCACCGCGCCCTTCCCAGCCCCGTCGGGCGACCACCCCCGACTCCGGCGCCGGGTCGAAGGGATGGGGCAGGAGACGGTGGATCGGGTCGATCGTGACTCCAGGAGAGCGCACGCTGGTGACCACCACCAGCTTGGCCCCGGCCGCGGCGTCGGCACGGGCGCCGCTCTGCTCGGCGTAGAGCTGGGCCACCCGGTAGCGGTGGTGGCCGTCGGCGATCACCGAGCCGACGCCGTCGAGGGCCTCCTGGTAGGCGCCGATGCGGTCGGGATCGTCGATCGGGGAGATGCGATGCCGGTGGCCGTCGGGGTCCTCGTGCTCGGCGACCGGCCGGGCCCGCTCGCACTCCTCCCGCAACAGCCTCTCCAGGCTCCCGGGATCGTCGCTCAGGAGGAAGATGGGCTCCAGGTCCACCCGCAGGGTCTCGAGGAGCTCCAGACGCTCGGCGACGGTCTTGGCGACGGTGTGCTCGTGGGGGCGGATGCGGTCGCTGCCGGGGGGCTCGATGCCCACGAGACAGCAGAGGCCGAGCCGTCGGCCGCCGTCCGCCAGCTCGATGTCGTACAGGTAGAGAGCCGGCCTGGGGTCGCGGATCACCGCCCCGGCGCGGAGCCACTCACCGTGGAGCGCCGCGGCCCGTCGGGCGCGCTCTCCGGAGCTGTCGCCCGCCGGCCGGGTGAGGTGGGCGAACTGATGCGGCGAGCGCGCCCGCAGGCGCTCGGCGAGGGCCGGATCGATCTGGTCGAAGGGGGGCGCGGCCAGGCGGCCGGGGTCGCCGGCGCCGGTCGAGAAGCGGTAGCCCCGGAAGGCGTGGACACGCATGGCGGGATCGTACCCGATCCCGGCGGCGGG
>JAWWBN010000096.1:0-12786 GCA_033720955.1 Thermoanaerobaculia bacterium
CCACCAGGTGGGCGCGGGCGGCCTCCACGCCCCCCAGGTCGGCGACGGTGCGGGGCCGCAGCCGCTCGGCCAGCTCGTACTCGCTCCGCGCCATGAGCCAGATGGAGAAGTGGTTGTGTCCGGAGTGGTAGGCGATCGACTCGGCCGGGACCGTCTTGACCACCTCCTCGAGCTCGCGCAGGTCGCGCGCCCGGGCCACCTCGTCGCCGTGCTCCCGGGTGCGGAAGACGAAGTCGCCGAAGCCCAGCCTCTCGCTCAGGAAGGTGCGGATCTTGGCCAGCAGGGTGGGCAGGTTCTTGTCGGCGAAGTCGGCGCCGATCTCGGCCGCCAGCGGCGCGTTGGAGGGGTCCGACGACTGCAGGAAGACGGGCAGCTCGGGGGAGATGCTCTGGGCGTAGCGGGCGAAGGCGACCCCGGCGGTCGGGTCGAGCTGGCTGTTGCGCGGGATCCGCACGTCGGCGATGACCGCCAGCAGGTTGGAGCGGAAGCGGCGCAGGAGCTCCATCCCCTCCTCGTAGGAGGTGGCGTGGAGGATCTTGGGGCGCGACCGGATGTACATCAGCCGGTGGAGCTCGTTGACCCCCTCGGCGGCCAGCGAGCGCGCCTGGGCCATGAGCTCCTTGTAGAGCATGCCCACGAAGGCCGAGTAGTAGCGCGGCGAGTCCTCGACCATGATGATGACCCGGACGTTGCCGTAGCGGGTGTCGTGGCCGACGTTCAGACGGTCCTCGGTGAGCTTGATGATGGCCAGCAGGATGTTGGCGTTGCCGCTCCAGAGAAAGACGCCCTCGAGGGCCCGCTTGTCCACCAGGGTGCGGGCCATCTCCAGCTCCTTGCGGTCTAGCGCCAGGAAGACCACCGGCCGGCCGGGTCGCAGCTCCTTGACCTTGCGCGCCAGCGCGTTGACCCCCATCCCGGCGAGGCTGGCCATGACCAGGATCAGGTCGAAGCGGCGGCGCTCCATGGCGGCCAGCGCCGCGGCCGCCGTCGAGACGTGCGTGAACCGGGGGGGCGCCGAGGCGCTGACCTCGCGGAACTCGAAGAAGACCTGCTCGGTGAGCTGTCCATCCTCCTCCAGGATGAAGGCGTCGTAGGGCGAGGAGACCAGCAGCACCTCCCGGATGCGGTAGGGCGCCAGGTCGTGGAATCGCAGCGCCTTCAGCCCGTGGTGCCGGACTTTCATCGCGGCGGGGCTACACCACTCCCTGGTCCAGCATCGCGTCGGCCACCTTCAGGAAGCCGGCGATGTTGGCGCCGTCCACGTAGTTGCTCGAGCCCTCCCGCCGGCCGTGCACCAGGCAGGCGTGGTGGATCTCCTTCATGATGAGCTTCAGGCGCTCGTCCACCTCGTCGCGGGTCCACGAGAGACGCATCGCGTTCTGGGTCATCTCGAGACCCGAGACCGCGACTCCGCCGGCGTTGGCGGCCTTGCCCGGGCCGAAGAGGATCCCGGCGTCGAGGAAGCGGTTGACGGCCTCCGGCTCGGAGGGCATGTTGGCCCCCTCGGCGACGCAGACGCAGCCGTTGTCCAGCAGGTCGCCGGCCGCGTCGCCGGAGAGCTCGTTCTCCGTGGCGCAGGGCAGGGCGATGTCGCAGGGCACCGACCAGGGGCGCCGGCCCTCCAGATAGGTCGCGCCCGGGAACTTCTCGACGTACTCGTGGATCCGCCCGCGGCGGTTGTTCTTGAGGTCCATGATCCAGTCGAGCTTCTCGCGGTCGATCCCCCCCTCGTCCACGATGGTGCCGCCCGAGTCGGACATGGTGATCACCCTGCCGGAGAGGGCGAGGGCCTTCTCGGCGGCGTACTGGGCGACGTTGCCCGAGCCGGAGATGAGGATCCGCTTGCCCTCGATGGCGTCGTCGCGGGTGGCCAGCATCTCGTGGACGAAGTAGATCAGACCGTAGCCGGTGGCCTCGGTGCGGATGCGCGAGCCGCCCCACGCCAGGCCCTTCCCGGTCAGGACCCCGGTGAACTCGTTGGCCAGCTTCTTGTACTGGCCGAAGAGGAAGCCGAGCTCGCGGCCGCCGACCCCGATGTCGCCGGCGGGCACGTCCGTCGAGGGTCCGATGTGGCGGAAGAGCTCGGACATGAACGACTGGCAGAAGCGCATGACCTCGGCGTCGCTCTTGGCCTTGGGGTCGAAGTCGGAGCCGCCCTTGCCGCCGCCCATGGGGAGGGTGGTGAGGCTGTTCTTGAACACCTGCTCGAAGGCGAGAAACTTGAGCACCCCCTGGGTGACGTTGGGGTGGAAGCGCAGCCCTCCCTTGTAGGGGCCCAGGGCGCTGTTCATCTCGATGCGGAAGCCGCGGTTGACCTGGACATCCCCCTGGTCGTCCACCCACGGCACCCGGAAGGAGATCACCCGCTCGGGCTCGACCATCCGCTCGAGGACCTTGCCAGAGCGGTAGCGGGGATTGCGCTCGAGGAGGGGCCAGACCGACTCGACGACCTCCTCGACCGCCTGGTGGAACGGCTCCTCCGACGGGTTCTTGGCGATCACCTGCTGCACGAAGCTCTTCGCGGCATCGGACATCGTGGGGCTTTCCTCCGGGGAGAGTTCGAATCTGGGGTCGGCGTCGATCGACGGGGTCCGGCGGGTCGAGAGTAGCAGGCAGACCGCTCTGCGGCCCCACCCGGGCGGTGGGGCGGGGCCGCCCCCTCAGCCGAGCTTGAAGAACGAGCGGATGCGGCTCAGCAGCGAGCGCTCGTCCTGTACCGCCCCGCGCTGACGCCGGCGCTCGTCGTGGTCCTCCAGGGTGGCCGCGGTCTCCGCCTGGCGCGCCGCCAGCGCGCGGCTCAGGGCTTCGGCGATCTTCGGGTCGTGCTCGAGGAGGGGCGCCACCGCCTCCTTGGTGACCTCGATCACCTCCGTGCCGCCCGCCACCGTCACGGTGGCGCTGCGCTTCTCGCCGGTGAGCAGCGACCGCTCGCCGTAGAAGTCGCCGCGGCCCAGACGCGCCACCTCGATGTCGGTCGCGGCCCCCTCCGCCGACGCCTTCCGCACTACCGCCGCGCCGGAGGCGATCACGAAGAGCGAGTCGCCCGACTCCCCCTCGCGTACCATGACCTCGCCGTCGTAGTAGTGGTGGCGGCGGGCCCCGGCGGCCAGCTCCCGCACGGCGTCGGTCTCGAGCTCCCGGAAGAGCTCGAGGCCGGAGAAGAGCCGGAAGGCGTCCTCCACCTCCCGCCGTCGTCCCTGCTCGGCCATCTTCTCGGCGTCGTGCAGGTGAACCGTGCGGATGGGGAAGGGCACGTAGAGGCCGCGCCGCTTGATCTCGTACCAGATGCGCGAGTTGACCTCGTCCTGGTAGCCCTTCATGTCGGCGATGCGCCGGGTCCAGGCGCGCATGTAGTAGCCGATGGAGTGGTCGTCGAAGCTCTCCAGGAAGACCTCGATGGGGGGCGCCTCCAGCGTTCCGGGGGCCGAGCGGGCCGCCGCCGCCAGGGCCGCCTTGACCTCCGCCGGCGGCGCCTCGTAGGGCAGGCCGACCCGGAAGGCCATCGCCTTGGGCCGCCGGCCCGAGCCGTAGCTGACGATGCGGGAGGCCGAGACGTTGGCGTTGGGCTCCGAGATCTCCACCCCCTCCTTGGTGCGCAGCCGCATGCTGCGCCACGACATCTCGAGCACCTGCGCCTGGGTGACGCCGTCGACCATGATCCAGTCGCCGCGACGGACCGGCTTCTCGACGTCCAGCGCGACGCCGGCGAAGACGTTGCGCAGGACGTCCTGGAGGGCGAGACCGACCACCGCCGACAGCACGGTGGAGGAGACCAGCAGCGCCCCCAGCGGCTGGTCCAGGATCTCCTTGGCGACCACCAGGACCACCGCCACCAGCAGCGCCATGGTGAGCACGTCCCGGGCCAGCTTGGGCACCATCGGCTGGGCCGACGGCGCCCACGGCCGAGCGAAGATCAGGCGGTCCACGAGGGCCATGAAGACCACCGCCGAGAGCACCGCGGTGGCCGCCGCGGCGATCTGCCAGGGCAGCCGCGCGCGGTCGAACCCGGCCAGGTCGAGGGCGGTCAGCGTCCCCAGGCCGACCACCCACAGGTGGTAGAGTAGCCGCGGCCTGAATCCGGGGAGGAGGCGACGGAGCAGCAGGTGGACCAACTCGAGCAGGGCGACCACGCCCGCGGCGTAGAGGAGCGGGGTCGACCAGTTCGCGAGCATCGTCGAGGCGTCCGGAGAGAGGCGAAGGTATCACGGTCCCGCACGGCGGGAGGCGAAAGGAGGATCTACATGGACTCAGCCGAAGGCCCGAGGCGGCCCGTCGCGCCGGCCGCGGCGCTCGCCCTCACCCTGTCGCTCACCCTGTCCGGGAGCGCGGCGGCCGCCTGGTTCGGCAGCTTCGAGGCCAGCGGTCTCTACGACGACAACCTGAGCCGCGCCGAGCTGTCCAGCGACGTCGAGAGCGACACCTCGATCTCGGTCTCCTTCCAGGGCGGACGCGCCTGGGAGCTCGAGAACGGCCGCGGCGTGAGCCTCACCGGAAGCGCCTCCTACACCTCCTTCGACGAGTTCTCCGGCATGGACAACGCGGCCCTGGGCCTCTCCCTGGGGTGGCGCAAGAAGTTCGGGCTCGGGCCCACCGCGCCCACCGTCCGGCTCTCCGCCGGGGCCGAGTGGCGCGACTACGACGCCGACGTGCGCGACGGTCTCTTCTACGTCGCGGCGGTGGGCTGGGACCGGCGAATCGGCGAGCGCTGGACCCTGGAGGCGGCCCTCTCCTACGACGTCCTGCGTGCCGACGAGACGCGGCTGGCGAGCCCCGGCGGCAGCGGAGGTCCCGGCCCCGGCCCCGGCCCGGGTCCAGGTCCCGGTCCCGGCCCCGGTCCCGGCCCGGGTCCCGGTCCGGGCCCCGGTCCGGGGAGCCAGGTCCCCGGCGACACCTTCGACCAGGAGCGGCTGAACTTCGAGATCGCCGGCGAGGCCGCCCTCGGCGGGCCCTGGCTGATGACTGTGGGCTACATCTTCCGCGACGGCGACGTCGCCTCGACCGCGGTGCCCAACGACCGCATCGTCGCCACGGCCCAGGCGATCACCGACGACCCGGTGTTCGGCCCCAACCGCTTCGCCTACCGGCTGGGCGCCCGCGTCCACACCCTGACCCTGGACTTCAACCGCGCGGTGGGCGAGGCTTCCTCGCTGGTCTTCGGCCTCGAGCACCAGCGCACCGACGCCGACGGCGGCATCGACTACGAGCGCAACCGGCTCCGCCTGGCGTGGCTCCACAGCTTCTGAAGCCGGGCCGATGAGCGATCGCCGCCGCTGTCTGGCCGGGGCGCTGGTGGCCGCCGTGAGCGCGACCTCGGCGGCGGCGGCGAGCCTGGAGGTCCGGCTGGTAGACGGCAGGGGCCAGCCGGTGGACGGCGCGGTGGTCGTGGCGCGGGGGGTGGGCGCGCCGCCGCCGCCGCCGGCCGAGATGGCCGTGATGGATCAGGTGGAGGAGCAGTTCGTGCCCGAGCTGCTGACGGTGCCCGTGGGCACCACCGTCAACTTCCCCAACCGGGACGACATCCGCCACCACGTCTACTCCTTCTCGGAGGCGAAGCAGTTCGAGCTGCCGCTCTACAAGGGCGAGCCGGCCGAGCCGGTGCGGTTCGAGAAGCCCGGACCGGTGGTGCTGGGCTGCAACATCCACGACCACATGCGGGGCTACATCTTCGTCGCCGGCAGCCCCCACTACGCCGTCTCCGGGGAGGACGGGCGGGTGGAGCTGGGGGATCTTCCCCCCGGCGACTACGAGGTCGAGGCCTGGCATCCGCGTCAGAAGGGGGAGTCGGCGCGGGGGACCGCGGTGGTCGCCGACGGCGGCGCGGCGGGGCTCGATCTCGAGCTGGACCTGAAGCCCGCCCTGCGGTTGCGCCGGGGCGGCGCCCGCGGCCGCAAGTACTGACCCTCCCCACCGCTTGTACGCCTTCAAGAGCTTCCGCGCCCGGCTCGTCACCCTCTTCGGGGGGCTGCTGCTGGTCTCCCTCTCGGCCGTCTTTCTGGCCGTCGGGCGGGCCAGCGTGGGCAACGCCCGCCGGGTGATCGTCGCCGACCTGGCCGAGGACGCAGCGGTCTTCCGGCGGCTCTTCTCGGAGCGCACCAACCACCTCCTGGAGGCCGCCCGCCTGCTCTCCGGCGACTACGCCTTCAAGGAGGCCTACTGGACCCAGGACGAGATGACCATCCTGTCGCTGATGGAGAACCACCTCGCCCGGATCGGCGACGCGGACCTGATGCTCCTGGTCTCCCTGGACGGCGAGGTGATCGCCGATACCGAGAAGCCCGGCGGCGGCGGACGGCAGGACAACCCCTGGCCGGAGCTGCTCGCGGCCGCCGAGCAGGACGAGTGGGGCGAGGCGGCGGCGGTGGTGCTCCACGGCGGCCGTCCGCTGCAGCTCATGGTGGTTCCGCTCCTGACGCCCGATCTCGAGGCCTGGATCCTGATCGGCTTCCTGCTGGACGATCCCTACGCCGAGGACCTTTCCGGGCTGCTCCTGTCGGAGGTGTCGATCCTGCGTCGCGATCCGGCGGGGCGGATCGCGACCCTCGCCTCCACCCGTCCCGCCGCCGGTCGCGCGGCGGTGGCGGAGACGCTCGGCGGCGGGTTACCCGAGCCCGGGGTGCCGCGGACCCTGAGCCTGGGCGGCGAGAGGTGGGTGGCGGCGGCGGTGCCCCTCTCCGAGGGCTCGGCGGAGGGCGAGGTCGCCGTGCTGCTGCAGCGGTCGCTGGCCGAGGAGCTGGCCCCCTACGCTCCGCTGCGCACCACGCTGGCGGTGCTCTTCTTCGCCAGCCTGGCGGTGTCGGCGGTGGGCGCGGTGGCGGTGGCCCGCTCGGTGACCCGCCCGGTCCTCACCCTGGCGGAGCGGGCCCGGCGGATCGAGAAGGGAGAGTACGAGCAGCGCATCGAGCTCTCCCGTCGCGACGAGATCGGCGAGCTGGCCGGCTCGTTCAACGAGATGGCCCGGGGCCTGGCGGAGAAGGAGCGGGTGCGCGCCCTGCTGGGCAAGGTGGTCTCCCCGGCGATCGCCGAGGAGCTCCTGAGCAAGGAGATCGAGCTGGGCGGCGAGGAGCGGGTGGTCACGGTCCTCTTCTCCGACGTGCGCAACTTCACCACCCTCTGCGAGGGGAGGTCGCCGCGCGAGATCCTGGAGCTCCTGAACCTCTACCTGACCCGGGTGAGCGCGATCGTGGAGGAGCACGGGGGCGTCGTCGACAAGTACATCGGCGACGCCGTGATGGCCCTCTTCGGCGCTCCCCTGGCGGATCCCGACGACGCCGGCCGCGCCGTGGCGACCGGGCTGGGGATGCGCGACGTGCTGCGCGAGCTCAACGCCGAGTTCGAAAAGCGCGGCCTTCCCCGGCTGGGAATCGGCGTGGGCGTCAACACCGACATGGTCGTGGCGGGCAACATGGGTTCCGAGACCCGGCTCAACTACACGGTGATCGGCGACGGGGTGAACCTGGCGTCGCGGCTCGAGGGGCTGACCAAGCGGTACGGCCTCGAGGTGATCGTGAGCGGCTCGACCCGCGACGCGGCGCCGGGCTTCGTCTTCCGCGAGCTGGACCGGGTGCGGGTGAAGGGGAAGGCGGAGGCGGTGCGGATCTACGAGCCGGTGGGACGGGAGGGGGAGGTGGGAGAGGACGCGATGGCCGAGCTCGCCCGCTTCGAGACCGCCCGCCGCCTGCTCCTGGGGCGCCAGTTCCAGGCGGCCCGCGACGCCTTCGCCACCGGCGAGGAGCTGGCCGGAGGACCCAAGCTGTGGCGGCTCTACCGCGAGCGCGCCGAGGGGTTCCTGGCCCGGCCTCCCGGCGAGGGGTGGGACGGGACGGTCGAGTTCTCGCAGAAGTGAGGGCCGGGGCGAGACGGTCCTCGACCGTCAGCGGGGCGCCGCCCCCTGCGGCGGGAGGAAGAGGGCGGCGAGCCCCAGCGCGAGCGCCGGGACGCCCTCGGCGCCGGAGACGTTGGAGGCCACCGCGACGGCGACGCCGTGCTCGGGCACCGTCGCCAGCGACGCGGTCGTTCCCGGAACCTGGCCGCCGCCGCTCGTGGCCGACAGGAAGCGCCGCCGGACGACCTCTCCGAGACCCTGGCCCACGACCCGGGTGAGCGCCCCATCGGGGCCCAGAGGCAGCCTCCGCACGGTCCACCCCAGCGCCCGGTCGGTGGCCTCTCCCGAGGCCAGCCGCACCGGGGTCGTGAGCTCCTCCACGGTCGCGGGCTCCAGCGTCTCCCCCTCCATCATGGCCGAGCCCAGGCGCGCGAGATCCGAGGGGACGGAGAGGAACCCGCCGGCCGCCAGGACGCAGGAGAGGTCCACGGTGGGCGCGTCCTGCAGGCCGTAGCGCGGGTTGAGCATGATCCGGGGGTAGTAGAGGTGGGCGCTGCCGGGCCCGGTCCGGCCGGCGACGTCGGGGGTGGTCGCGTCCATCCCCAGCGGGGCGAGGATCTCGCGCCGCACGAAGTCGAGATAGGGCTCGCCGGCCGCCGCGGCGACCACGGCGCCGGCGAGCACGACGCCGTAGGGGGAGTGCGAGACCTCGGTGCCGGGGGGGGACCGCAGAGGGTCGCCGGTGAAGATCGCCAGGCGCTCGGCGTCGTTCGCGCAGCCGGTGCGGCGGAAGATCTCCCCCTCGCCCCGATGGCTCCGCAGCCCCGCCGTGTGGCTCAGGAGATGGCGGGTGGTCAGAGGCCACGGCTTCTCGGGGAAGCCCGGCAGATAGCGCCGCACCGGGGCGTCGAGGTCGAGGAGCCCGCGCTGGGAGAGCAGCCCCGCCGCGGCCGCGGTGAGGGTCTCCGAGAGCTCGCCGATCCTGAGCTTCGTCGCAGGAGTCATCGGCGTGCGGCTCTCCTGCTCCGCCCAGCGGAAGCCCTCCGCCCAGACGATCTCGCCGCCTACCGCCACCGCCAGCGAGAGGCCCGGCAGCTTCCCCTGGGCGACCACCGAGCGGGTGAGGGAGCGTCCCTCCTCGACCTGGCGCCGGTAGTCCGCCGCCGGCTCGTCCAGCGCCCGCGATGGCAGCGACTCCGGATCGGGCTCGGGCGGGATCGTGCTCCCCACCCACACGACCACGCCGGTGAGGAGAAGCGTCCCGACCACCACGGCGACGAGCACCAGCGGCAGGAGCAGTCTCATGGCGGACACGATCTCACAGTCTACTTTGCAGAATCAAGTACTTTGCATCACTGAGCTCTGCCGGAGCGCGGGACGCCGGCGCCCACCGGCTCGAGACGGCTCGGAGGCTCCGGCGGGGCTAGACCCCCACCGCCCGCTCCAGCTCCTCCACCGCGGCCTCCAGCCGGGCCGCGAAGCCGGCCGCGTCGGGCATCACCTCTCGGTCCGCGGTGACGCCGAACGAGACCGTTCCGGCGTAGCTGAAGACGGGCAGGATGAGGCCCAGGCCGTCGAAGAGCGGCGCCGAGCCGGCGTGGCGGAGCAGGCGGGCGCCGGCGATCGACAGGGGCACGGGCGGTCCGGGGACGTTGGTGATGACCAGGTTGAAGAGGGGGCGGTGGCGCTCCGCCAGGTGGAGCCGGCTGTAGAGACGGGCGGCGGCGCCCGAGAGGGCGAAGGGGAGCAGCTCGGCCGACTCGGCCAGGGTGCGGGCTCCGACCGCCTGGTGGGTGACCTTGGAGGCGCGGGCGGCGTCGCGGATCTTGCGCAGCCGCAGCAGCGGGTCCGGCTCGTCGGTGGCCAGAGACACCAGCATCGCCGACACCCGGTTGCCGGCCTGCCCGCTCTCGTCCCCCGAGCGGACCGACACCGGCACCATGGCCACCAGGGGACGCCGGGGCAGCGCGCTCCGCTCGGTCAGCCAGCTTCGCAGCGCGCCGGCGCAGACCGCCAGCACCACGTCGTTGACGGTGGCGTCCTCGGCGCTCTTGACCGCGCGGATCCGGTCCAGGGCGACGAAGGCCGGCGCCCAGGAGCGCCGCGGGCCGACGCTGGTGTTGAAGGGGGTGGGAGGCGCCGAGAAGGGGCGTGGCGGCCGGGGCGCGCCGCGCAGACGCCGCCCCAGGGCGCCGCCGGCCAGCGACAGGAGGGTGCGCCCGGCCCGCCGCGGCGCGTCGAAGGGGAGCGAGGCCAGGTCGCGGCCGGCTCGGGCCAGCAGCTCCGGGACCGCCGGCTCCTCCTCGACGCGCGGGGGCGCCGCCGGGGGTGCCCCCGCGCCGTCGAAGAGCGCGCCGAGCACCTCCGCCCCGGCCACCCCGTCGATCGCCGCGTGGTGCACCCGCCCGATCAGGGCGACCGCCTCGTCGGGAGCCCCGGGCAGGCGGCGGACCCCCCGCACGAAGACCATCTGCCAGAGGGGCCGGCCGCGGTCGAAGGGGCGGTGGATCTCCCACGCCATCAGCTCGGACAGCTCGCGCCAGCCTCCCGGCTCGGGCAGGGTGGTGTGCTCGATGTGGAGCTCGAGATCGATCTCGGCCGCGGGCACCTCCACCCAGTAGGGACGCGCCAGATCGAGGGGCAGGGAGGCCAGGCGCCGGCGGAAGGCCACGATCCGGTCGAGCCGCCGGGCGACCACCCGGCGCAGACGGTCGACCGTCAACGGCCCGTCCGAGGTGGCCGGGTCGAGCACCGACAGCCCGGCGATCGTCATCGGGGTGTCGGGGGTCTCGAGCGAGAGGAAGCCGGCGTCGATGCCGGAGAGCTGGCGCACGCTCAGCCCGCCCGCACGGCCTCGGGAGGCCGGCGGATCCCCGGCGGGTGGCGCCGGCCGGGACGGAAGAAGGGCTGCCAGCCGCGCTCGGGCTGGGCCAGCCGGTCGGCGATCACGTAGAGCGCCAGGGGGTTGAAGCCCAGCCCGAGGTGGGAGCCGGGGATCTCGATGCTCTCGGCCCGCGGCCCCTCCGGCTCGACCGAGCACTGCCAGGCGGTGATGCCATCGGTGCGGCTGAAGACGGAGGTGGTGGGGCAGGGGGGCGTGGCCCGCACCATCGCCAGCCGCTCGTCGGGGATCTCGTCCAGCCGCTCGTCGGTGATCCACTCGTAGAGCCGCCAGGAGTTGTTGGCCTTGCGATGCCCGTTGAAGGGGGAGCCGAGGGAGATCACGCAGCGGATCCTCTCCGGGAACCGGTTGGCCAGCAGCCGCGCGTAGAGACCCCCCAGGCTCCAGCCGACCAGGCTCACCCGCCGGCCGTGCCGCTCGGCCACCTCGCCCAGCCGCTCTTCCAGACGCCGCTCGAGGCCGTTCTGGGGCCCCAGGTTGCGGCCCAGCCTCCACCGGTGCGCCCAGTACTCCAGATCGCGCAGGAAGCGGCGCAGCGGCCGGGTGGAGAGGTCGCTCGCCAGAAAGCCGGGCAGCAGGAGCACCGGGTGGCCGTCGCCGCGGGAGAGCCGCCTGAGCAGCGGTCGCAGCGCCACGGTGGTGGCGAGCTCCCCGGCGGCGCGCCCCTCGGCCAGAAAGCGCCACAGCGAGGGCGCGCGGACCGGGGTGTCGCCGTCGCCCGCCGAGGCCATGTCGGGATCCTACCCGCTCAGAACCGCGAGCTGGTCAGCTCGACGTCGGCGTCGCTCCAGGCCGCCTCGAATCGATCGGCGATCTCGGAGGCCTCCTCTTTGCGGCCCTGGGCGGCCACGCTCTGCAGCAGCCCGAAGAGCGAGTAGCCGTTCTCGGGGTTCCGCCTCAGGTCCTGCCAGTAGACGACCTCCGCCTCGGCCGGGTAGCCCGCCTCGAGGAGCACCGCGCCGAGCACGTGGCGCACGGGGAAGTACCAGTCGGGCGGCTCGTTGTAGGCCAGCCCGTCCTCGAGCCGGACGGCGCGCTCCAGGTGGCCCAGGGCCTGCTCGTACCGGCCCCCGGCGGCGGCGAGCTCGCCGGCCACGATCTGCTCGGCGATGGTCAGCAGCCGGTCGGCGGCGCCGAAGCCGACGTAGCGCTCGAGCCCGGCGACGGCGTCGCCCCGGGCCGACAGCCGGCGCAGCTCGCGGCCCGCCCTCCACGGCCGCCCGGTGTGGACGTAGGCCAGCGCCCGGGCGTAGTGCCAGATGCCCGTCAGGAAGTGCGACTCCACCTCGGGGCGGGGCGCCTCCAGGATCCGCTCCCACATGCCGAAGCGGGTCATCACGAAGAGCGGCTGGGCGAGGAAGCTCTCGTGGATCGACCATGCGTTCTGGTCCGGGGCGAGGGTGCCCGGGACCGCCCGGGCGACCTTCTCCGCCACCTCGAGAGCGGCGGCGCTGCGCCCCTGGGACATCGCCGCCCAGACCAGGAAGTGGACGTTGTGGGGGTAGTAGTTGAGCGGGTAGATCCCCTGCGCCCGGCACTGGGCGATGTACGACTCGTCCGCGGCCGAGGCGTCCACGTTGACCTCCCAGGCGTCGCGGTAGCGGCCCGTCCGCATGTAGATGTGGGAGGGCATGTGGACCATGTGCCCCGCCGAGGGCATCAGGCCGCGCAGCCGGTCGGCGGCGCTCTCGCCGCGCTCGGGGTGTCGGGCCTCCACGGCGTGGATGTAGTAGTGGAGGGCGCCGGGGTGGTGGGGGTTGCGCTCGAGCACCGACTCGAGGATGCCCAGGATGGCCCCGGTGCTCTCCTTGGGGCGGCCGTCGGGGTGCCAGTAGTCCCAGGGGGAGAGGTTCATCAACGCCGCGGCGTAGAGCGTGGCGGCGTCCAGGTCGTCCGGGTACCGGTCCACCAGCTTGCGCATCGCCTCGGCGTAGGCGCGGTCGAGGGGGGCGCGGTCGGCCTCGCCGTCGGCGGCGTACCGCTTGGCCAGCGCCTCGACGTAGGTGCGCTCGCGCTCGCTCACCCCCTCCTCGATCGCCAGCGCGCGGTCGACGGCGGCGCG
>JAWWBN010000097.1:0-12310 GCA_033720955.1 Thermoanaerobaculia bacterium
AGCGAGCCTGAGCCGCCTTCCTAGCCGCCTCGCTGCGCTCCTCAGGCGTCATCTTCGCCGCTCGGGCCTTGCCGCCCTTCTTCCCGCCCCTCCGACCAAGCAGGACGGCCGCAGGGTCCTTCCCCTCAGCGATAGCCTGCTCGATCTCGTCGCGGGGCGCTTCGCCTATCGCCTCTTGGACGATCTGCCATGCGCGGCGGTTGGCGTCGGCTGGCCGCTTCTTGCGTGAGCGCTTCGGCATGGCTACAGGGTAGCACGCGCCGCCGCGCCGTCAAGAAACAACCTGACCCACTACCCGCGACGACGCAGTGGGTCAGCCACCCGGCCCACTCCCCACGGCAGGGTCGCGCCCCCGGCCACGAGGCACGGCGCAGCTAGCCGTTGCCGGTGATGCTGGCCCCCTCCTCGGCGACGAAAGGCGCCGGCGAGGGCTCCCACAGCTCGAGAACCCACTCGAAGAATCGCTCCAGAAGCCCGCCACGGAGCTCCGGACCGTTCCAGGACCCGTCGAGCATGCCGGCCTCGGCCGGCATCGCGACGAGGGCGACGCCGATCAGGGCGCCCAGGCACACGAGTTTCCTCCGAGAGCTCATCTGGCTTTCCTTTCCGCGGAGGCCGACAGGCCGCCTGACGCGGCGGCCGTCGCCCCGCAAAGCTAGAACGGGCACCGCGGGCCCGGGGAGTACGGCGGACGCGCCAAGCCTATAGCCTCGCCTCCTCCACGTCTACGGCACGCTTTCTGCACCGTCTCCGCCGATGCCGGCGCACGGCGCCGGCACCGCCCCGAGACCATGCTGCGCCCCACCCTCCTGCTGCTCGCGAGCCTCGTCACGGGGGCCGTGCAGGCCGCCGCGGAGCCCCCACCGGAGCCGGCCGCCACCGGGACCCAGGAGGAGACCGCCCCGGACGGCGAGCCCGAGCTGGCGCCCGAGTTCTCGCGCTGGCTGGAGCAGGTGGAGCTCCTGATCACGGAAGAGGAGAGGGAGTACTTCCTCTCCCTAACCGAGGACTTCCGCCGCCGCGCCTTCATCGACGAGTTCTGGCGGGTGCGCGACCCCGACCCCGAGTCGCCCTGGAACGAGGCCAAGCGGGGCTGGCTGGAGCGGGTGGACCAGGCGCTCGAGGACTACGGCTCGCTGAAGGACGCCCGGGCGGTGATGTTCGTGACCAACGGCCCCCCGGGCGGCTTCGTCCTTCCGGACGGCCGGGTCATCAGCATCTGCTTCGACCGCGACCGCGAGCTCGAGCTCTGGTTCTACGGCTCGAGCGAGCGCACCGAGAGCCGATTCGTGGCCCTCTTCTGGCGCCGCGACTACGGCCTGCGCGACCGTCCCTACCTGCTCTGGATGGGCTTCGAGGTCCTCCGACCGGCCAAGCGCTTCCGGCTGCCCAGCACCAATCCGAGCGACTTCTGCGAGTCCGACATCCTGGCGGGGGCGATCGCCCTGATCACCCGCGACCTCTCCTACGCCAGCTTCCTGGAGGAGATCACCTCGCCGCCGAAGCCCGCCGAGAGCGAGTGGGTGGCGAGCTTCGCCGCCAACAGCACCGACCTGCCCCCCGGGGCGGACACCTTCGAGGTCGCGCTGGCGGTGGACTTCCCCGGCCGCAACCAGAACCGCACCGCGGTCCAGGGGATCCTGACCCTCGAGCCCGAGGCGGCCGCGGTCCTCGAGCAGGGTGGCGAGCCGGTGCGACGCTTCCTCATGCTGGGCGAGGTCATCCGCGACGACCGTCTCCTCGAGAGCTTCCGCTACCGCTTCGAGATCCGCGACACCGATCGGGTGGACGGCCGAATCCCGTTGGTCTTCCAGCGCTACCTGCGTCCCGGAGCCGCCGAGCTGCGGATCAAGGTGGAGGATCTCTTCGGACGCCGCTTCGCTTCGGCGCGGCAGGCTCTCGACGTGCCCAGCCCCCGGGGCCGCGCCTCGCTGCGCAAGCCCCCCGAGGGGGAGATCTTCCGGCTGCTGGCCGAGGCCAACCTCGCCGCCCAGCGCGGCCAGACCACCCTCCGCCTGGTGCCGCCCGAGCCCGAGGAGATCCAGGTCGGGGGCTACCGCTTTCACACCGTCACCACCGGCGAGGTGAGCGCGGTCACCTTCCTCCTCAACGGCCAGGAGCTGCTCACCAAGCGGCGCCCCCCCTTCAGCGTGGAGCTGGACCTCGGGCCGGTGGCCGCCACCCACCGACTGCGCGCTGTGGGCCTCGACGACGAGGGTGACGAGGTGGCCAGCGACGAGCTGCTGGTCAACCGCGGCGGGCAGCGCTTCCGCATCCGGCTCACCGAGCCGGTCAAGGGGCGCTCCTACGCCGGGAGCGTCTCGGCGGTGATGCAGATCGAGGTGCCCGACGGCCGCCGGCTCGACAAGGTGGAGCTCTACCTGGGCGAGCGTCAGGTGGCCACCCTCTACCAGGAGCCCTTCGTGCAGCCGATCCTGCTGGAGGACGACGGCCTGAGCTACGTGCGCGCGGTGGCCCACCTGGCCGACGGGCTGACCACCGAGGACGTGGTGTTCATCAACGCCCCCGACTACTTCGAGGAGATCGAGGTGGTCTACGTCGAGCTCTTCGCCAGCGTCTTCGGCCGCGGCGGGCGGCCGGTCCTGGGTCTCGGGAAGGACGACTTCCGGGTGTGGGAGGACGGCGTCGAGCAGCAGGTGCGGCGCTTCGAGTTCGTGCGCGATCTGCCCATCCACGCCGGTCTGCTGCTCGACACCTCCTCGTCGATGGCCGAGGGCCTGGCCACGGTGGTGGACGCGGCCCGGGGCTTCGTGGAAGAGGCGATCCGTCCGAAGGACCGGCTGGCGCTGTTCTCCTTCAACTCACAGCCCCGCGTGGAGTCGAAGTTCACCGGCAGCCCCGAGGAGGTGACCCAGGCGCTGGCCGGCCTGCGCGCCCGCGGCTCGACCGCCCTCTACGACAGCCTGGTCTTCGCCCTGCACTACTTCGACGGCATCAAGGGGCAGAAGGCCCTCGTGCTCCTCTCCGACGGCAAGGACGAGGCGAGCTACTTCGACGTCGACGGCGCCCTCCAGACCGCCCAGCGGGCCGGGGTCACGATCTACGTGATCGGGCTCAAGGAGCTGGCGCGGGACCGCGACGCCCGCAAGGTCCTGAACCGCTTCGCCGAGGAGACCGGCGGCCGCAGCTTCTTCATCGAGAACACCGCCGAGCTGCCGGCGATCTACCGCACCATCCAGAACGAGCTGCGCTCGCAGTACCTGCTGACCTACCAGTCGGCCTCGGAGAAGGATCCCAACCTCTTCCGTCGGGTGCGGGTCGAGGTGGACCGGGCGGGGGCGGAGGTGCGCACGCTGGCCGGCTACTACCCGTAGGGCCGCCGGCGCGGTCCCACCGCGCGGCTACCGCTCCGCGAGCAGCGTCGAGAGGTCCTGGGCCACCCCCGCCGGATCCCAGCCGAGCGTCCGGTACTTGCGAACCAGGCGTCCGCGGGAGTCGATCAGCACCGACTCGACGCCGTGACTGTTCACCCAGCCGCCGTTGTAGCTGACGGGGGTCTCGAGCTCGGCCAGAAAGCGGACGTGACCCTCCGGCTCGAGACGGGCGCTGAGGGCGTGGCTGCCCAGCCGCATGCCGCGGTCGAGGGCGTAGCGTTTCATCCGCACCGGGGTGTCGAACTCGGGCTCGAAGCTGATGGCCAGGAGCCGCACCGACTCGGACAGACCCCTCCGGGTCAGCGTCTCCTGCAGCCGGGCCAGCCGCGCCACCGCGGTCGAGCACTTCCCGGCGTTCTGACAGCGGGTGTAGAAGAAGGTCAGCAGCACCGGCCGGTCCACCAGGTCGTCGAGAGACCAGAGGTCGCCCTCGTGGTCCTCGAGACGCACGTCCAGGTGGGCGAGACGGGGCCGCTCGGCCGGCGCCAGCCAGGGGGTGGAGCTCTCGATCGCCTCCCGGACGCCGGGACCCGGAGGCTCGTGGCCGCCGGGCCGCGACCGCGGCCCGCCCTCGACGACCGGGAGCGCCTCCCGGGCGCCGGCCACCAGCCGCGGATCGAGAGAGCCCGACCCGTGGGCGATCGCGTGCAGCACGGTGAGCGCCTCCCGGTCCTCGGGACCGGCCACGGCCGCCAGGGTGCGGACCGTCTCGAGCTGGACCGTGGTCGCCTCGTGCGGGGGGAAGGTCGTCTCGTACCGCTCGAGCGAGAACTCCTCTTCCGCGAAGCGCTCCCCGATGGCCGCCAGCAGATGGGGAATGAAGTCGCGGCCCCGTGGCCCCAGAGTCCCCGCCGCGCGCACCGCCGCGCCGAACTCCACCGCCGCCATCCGCTCGTCCACGTAGCCCACGGTGTCCATCAGCGGAGCCAGCGCGGTGTCCGGGACCCCCACGTCGCTCAGGGTGGCGTACGCGTAGGCGCGCAGCCGGAGCACCTCCCATCTGTCCCTGTCCTGGTAGAGGGCCGCGCGGTGGGAGAGGAGGGCGGCGATGGGGTCGCCGGCTCCCGCCGCCGTGGGGCCCAGCTCCCGCAGCCGGTGCAGGAGGGCGGCCACCACCCGGTGATCGGTGGCGCCGTCGCTCGCCTCCAGGCGGGCGACCAGCGCCGCGACGGAGAGGCTCTCCAGAGCCCCGGAGCGCACGCAGGCGAGCTGCTCCCGGACCGTCAGCCGCGGCAGCTCGTCGAGACAGCCGGCGGCCGCGGCGGCCGACGCCGGCGGCGACAGCGGGAGGAGGAGCGGGAGGAGGAGGGCGCCGGCCACGCCCGCTCGGGCCGGCCGCCCGGAGCCGGCCGGCTCAGCGGAAGGCAAAGTGCCTCCTGACGGCCGGGAAGTGGCGACGCAGGTGGTCGAAGAGCTTCTTCGCCTCGGCGCCCAGGTCCAGTCCGGTCGAGGTCACGCCGCCGTCGGGCTGGGCGGCGAGCGCCTGGACGGCCAAAGCGAAACGGACTTGTGAATCGGCCGGCTCGTTGTGGTAGTTCAGCCGAATCATGCCCCCCTCGAGGGCGGCGTAGCGCACGTCGGCGTCCTCCGAGCGGTCGGCGACGAGGCGCAGGGCGTAGGCCATGTACTCCTCGTCCTCCCGCGCCAGGGCGCGCAGGCCGCTCACCCGCGCGACTCTCGCCGTGCTGCGGGAGCGGACCAGCTCGATCACCTCGCCGCGCGACTCCGGATCGACCGCGAGCACCCGGAGCGCCTGGGCCTGCACCCGGGCGTCGGGGTGACGCAGGAAGGGCCGGGCCGTGACCAGGTGCTTGGCGGGCCCGTCCACGTCCAGCAGCTCCAGCGCGTCGCCCAGCGGGATGGGCGGCCGATCGCCGTCCTTGAGGGGCTGGACCAGCCGGTCCACCGCCACCATGTCGTGACTGGCCACCGCCACCCGATAGGCCGCCAGGCGCACCGGGTCCCGGGGATCGTCGAGGCGGTCGCGCAGCGCGCTCTGGAGCCGCTGCCGGACCGCCGCGGGCTGACGGAAGGTGGTGCGCCGGCCGACCTCGTAGATCAGCTCGCTGGCCAGCTCGCCGCTCTCGGTGGGCCGGGCGATGATCTCGAAGACCGTGTCCAGATAGGGCTCGTCGTACCGCGCTTTCTCGAGCGCCGCCAGCCGCACCGCGTCGGGCTCGGCGGTGTCGGCGCCGATCCGGACCAGGGCGCTCATGGTCTCCTCGTCCGGGTAGCCCAGACGGGTCACGGCCTGCAGCCGCTCCGCCACCGGCTGCGACGAGTCCAGGAAGGTGCTGGTGGCCGCGGCCCTCTCCGCACGCAGGGCGGCGGCCTCGGCCTCCTTGTCCTCCTGCGCCCGGGCCGGCGGGCCGGTCGTCAGGACCAGGGCGAGCGCGACGAGGAGGGTGGGATGGAGGTGGCGCATGGTCGGATCTCCTCGGCTAGTAGGGCACGTCGTCGTAGCTGAACCCCAGACCGTCGAAGGGGTCGAACCGCCCGTGGTAGTCGATCACGTCGCGGTTGCGCGGCACGGTGACCGCGACCGGCCAGAGGTGGGCCCGCGGCGACGCCGGGAAGCCCGTGCTCGGGATGAGCGGCCGGCTGTTGGGCACGTTCGTGGGCCCGGTCGCGGGAGCCTGGTTCACCGGCCGCCAATCCACCGTCATGGAGGTCCCCCCGGTGGTCCCGTCCCACGGCCACATGCCGTCCTCCAGGAACGAGCCCTTCTGGGCGTGGTCCCACTGGGTCACCGCCCCCGCGGAGTTCCAGGCGCCGGTGTTGGCGTAGTGCTGCGGCGAGGGGAAGGTGAGCGTGCCGCCGCTGGGCACGCCGTGGCGGCTGTTGGCGCGCTGCCAGTACGCCCACTCGCGGTCGATCTGCGAGTGGAGGAGGAAGAAGATCGGGTCGGCCGCCGAGCGGTTGGGGTTGTTCAGATGACCGGCGCCGCACGGCCAGCCGTGACCGTCGTTGTGCGAGGCCCGCTCGACGTCGTCGCTGAAGGAGTTGATCACGAAGTTGCTCTCCGAAGAGGGCCCGAAGTTGGTGAACGAGTCCACCAGCGAGGGATCGACCGGGTGATCCAGCGGCTTCATGGCGCCCATGGGGTCGCGCTTGTGGTCGTCGATGTTGCGACGCAGCTCGCCGCCGTTGAAGGGCAGGTCGGTGTCCCAGCCCAGGAGGGGGTTGGTGAGGGAGAACTCCGGCTCGGCGATGAAGCCGCCGGAGCCGCGCTCCCCCATGAAGTCGCGGGCGAAGACGTTGGCGGCCGCCGCGTCCCAGTCCCAGTAGTGGAGAGCCACGGAGGGCTCGAGCTTCTGCAGCTCGCGCTCGACCAGAAGCAGGAAGGCGCGGTGCCACGTCAGGAAGGCCGGCTGCATGTGCGCCTCGTCGCCGGCGGTGGAGGCCAGCCGGTGCATCTCCTGGATGAGGATGTAGTTCGGCCCGCCGACCCGGTTGCGCAGCTTCTGCCAGGCGAAGAGGAAGCGCCCGCGCTCGCCGACGGTGAGGGTGTCGGCGTCCTTGCGGATGCGCACCATGAGCGCCTTGCTCCCCACGATCGGCCCCGCGGCGTTGTTCTGGTGCGCTTCGATGATCGCGTCCTTGTCGTCGATGCTGGGGGTCCCGTGCTCGCCCGCCACCACGAAGGGCACCCACGAGCCGTCGGCCGGCAGGGTGAGGCTCAGCGTCGCGGCGGTGGCGGTGGTGTCGGCGGGCCAGGGGCTCTGATAGGCGGCGAAGCGCACGTTGCCCCCCAGGTTGGGCGAGTCGTTGGTGAGCACCACGTCGACGTCGGCGGCCATGGGTGAGGAGAGCCGCGCCAGGGCGAAGGTCGGCGCCCAGGTCAGGTAGTCGTCGGTGGGGTTGTCGCGCAGCAGCGGCGAGCCGGGCAGCTCGTTGATGCGGATCTCGACGTCCGGGGAGCCCAGCTTCACGGTGATCGGCTTGCAGGTCGCGTAGGGCGCCGGCGGCCACAGCGTGCTGCCCGCCGGGATCGCCGCTCCGGTGCCCACCACGGTGTTGACCAGCGGGTTGCCCGCCGGATCCTCGACCACCAGGTTGCCCAGCACCTCGTCGGCGGCGTTGAGGAGCTCGAGGAGCACGTTGGTGTTCGCCGGCAGTCGGTAGGCGGCGTTCAGGGCGTCGTTCATGACGAGAACCGGCACCTGGCCGAAGGGGGTCCCCCCGGAGTGGTAGCGGATCCGCAGCTTGTGGCCCGGCGCGATGGAGGCGTCCCGGGTCACGGCCAGACACGCGGCGTTGTCGAACTTCGCGATGTCGGTGTTCAGGGTCGAGAGGTGGTCCACGGTGCCCCGGTAGGCGCCGATCGCCGGATCCCAGGTGGACTGGCCCGCCTCCCGCCACAGCCCGTCGCTCTCGTCGTAGTACCAGAACGGGGCCTGCGTCGCCGCGCCCACATGGGCCGCCATGGAGGGCAGCACGGGCAGGGTGAGCTCGCCCGAGACGCCGTTCTTGAGCTGATACACCGTGGAGCCGGTGGGGTCGGTGAACTGGACGAAGGCGGCGCCGTAGGAGACCAGGAAGCCCTCCGTGCCGTCGGCGCGCACGGTGCCCCACTCCTGGGGCCCCTCGGCGCTCGACAGATCGAGCGTCGCGATGGCGCCGCGCACCCGGCCGGCGGGTGGGTTGCCGTTGGCGTCCACCAGGGCGTTGGCGGGCAACTGGAAGGTGGCCCCGTCGAGCGCAACGCGGTCGAGCTCCGGACGGTCGTCGCTCAGGGTGATCTCCCGGGTGGGGTCGAGCTCCTCCACGTGGGCCCGCGTCAGCGTCCACACCTGGTTTCGCAGGCGGCTCCGCGAGCGGTGGAAGAGATCGGCGTACTCCCGGTGCGAGATGGCCAGGTGATAGGCGTCGGCGGCGAGCACCCGGACCTCGAACGAGCCGTCCGCCCGGGAGCTCGACGAGGCGTCGTTGACCCGCACCCGCGCCTCGGCGATGGGATTGCCGTTCCGGTCCACCACCCACCCCGTGAAGCTGGAGGTCAGGGGACAGCCGAGCGTCGACAGCGCCAGGAGGACGCACCCCGCCTGCACCAGCGAGCCCCCCACGACCGCGGACCGGGAACGGCCCCCGCGGCCGCGTCTCTGCCTTGGTTCACCCTGCACGGCGGTTCTCCTTTCGTGAAGATCCGGGTGGCTCGCGATCCATGCGACCACCCGCCACCCGCCGGGGCTCCGGCGTGACCGCAGCCCGGCGCGCGTTTTCTAGCTGTGGGTGACCTTCTAGGTGTCGCACATATGGCGCCGCTTGTCAACACCGCGGCCGCCGGCCGGAACCCCTCAGCCGGCGGCGAACTCGGCCGCCAGCGCGATCGCCCGCCCCAGGTTTTCCTGGTGCGTCCGGCCGGAGGCCTTGCGGGGCTTGAGGGAGTGGTCGCCGTCCGGGAGCCACTCGACCCGGATGGCGCGCGACAGCCGGTAGCCGGCGACCTCGTCGCGGCCGCCGAACGGATCGCGCTCACCCTGCAGGATGAGGGTCGGGGTGGCGAGATCCTCGAGGTGGGCGACCCGCAGCTTCTCGGGTCGGCCCGGGGGGTGGAAGGGGTAGCCCAGACAGACCAGCCCGTCGACCCCGGTCTCGTCGGCGACCATCGAGGCGATCCTGCCGCCCATCGACTTGCCCCCGATGACGAGACGGCGGCCGGGCTTGGAGAGCGCGCCGATCACCTCGCGCCACCGCTCGAGGAGCACCCGCGGCCGGTCGGGACCGTACCGCTTCCCCTCCGCGCGGCGCCGCTCCATGTAGGGGAACTCGAATCGCGCCACCCGCAGGCCACGCTCGGCCAGCCCCTCGGCCACGGCCGTCATGAAGGGGTGGTCCATGCCGGCCCCGGCGCCGTGGGCCAGGACGACGCGGCTGGTCGCGCCGCGGGGACCGTCGAAGAGCAGGTTCATGGGCGGTGCCGGCCCCAGGCTACCAGCCGCGGGTCGAGGGAGACCGGGGCGGCCCGCCCGGCTCGCAGCCGGCCCGCGGGTCCCAGGCGGCCCTCCCAGGGGGCGGGCGGCCTCAGACCCCACCGAGGCGGCGGTCGATGTACCCCTGCCAATCCTCCAGCTCCCGACGCCGGGCGTCGAGCAGGTTCTCGAGCCGGGCGATCTCGTCGTCCAGGTCCCGAAGCCGGGCCTCGAAGCGCTCCAGACCGGCCTCGAACTGCAGGGTGAACGCCTCCAGCTCGCCCTCGGTGTCCTCCCGCGACCTCCTCTCGAGCTCCGCCAGATAGGCCTCCATGTTGGTCTGCAGCCGCGCCCTCTCGTCCACCACCGAGGTGCGCTCGGCGCGGGCGCCGCGCAGCCGGCTCTCGAGCTCCGTCACCCGCGCTGACGACAGCTCCATCCGCTTCATCAAGAGGTCGAGGCCCTGGGTCTCGGCCAGCCGCTCCAGCAGCGTCTTGATGTCGGTCAGGGTGGCGTTGAGCTTCGTCAGCTCGGCGGCGACGGCGGTCTCGGCCGGCGCCGTCGCGGCGGTCTGGCCGCGCGCCGCCGGGGCGAGCGCCGCCATCAGCGCCGGCAGGAGAAGGATTCGACGTCGCATCGGCATGGAGGACCTCCTTCCGGTGTGCTCCCTACCGTATCGAAACCCGAAGCGGCCGCGGCCCGTATCGACCCCCGAGACCGCCGTGCCCCGACCTCTCGCAGCTCTCGCTCCACTCGCGCTGGCCGCCTCCCTCGCGGCCGCCCAGCCCTTCCCCGCCCCTCCGGAGCTCTTCGTGGACGATCCCTTCGACGGGTGCGAGGGCCTCTCCTTCAACGGCGAGGGACGGCTCTTCGCCGCCTGCAACCGGGCGGTCTGGGAGATCGGGCCCGACGCCACCGTGCGCCGGGTCACCGACGTCCACTCGAACCTGGGCCTGGCGCCGATCGGCGACCGCGACCTGGTCATGGCCGACTTCGGGCCCACCAACGTCTTCGCGGACGGCGAGGAGGCGCCCATCGACGGCGTGGTCTGGCGGATCCCCCCCGAGGGGGAGAAGCGGCGGCTGGCGGGGGAGATCCGCGATCCCAACGCCATCGTGGTGCGGCCCGACGGCGCCCTGCTGGTCTCCGACGACGGCACCGACGCCATCTACCGGGTGACGCCGGACGGCGGGGTGAGCGTCTTCACGCGCGCCGTCGCCTACCCCAACGGCCTCGGTCTCTCCCGGGACGGCCGCACCCTCTACGTCGCCCAGATCTTCCGCCAGATGGGACCGATCATGCCCGACAACCGGGTCTGGGCGCTGCCCCTGGACGCGGCGGGCGAGCCCGCCGGCGAGCCGCGCCTGCTGGCCGAGCTGGGCGAGGAGGGCTTCAACGACGGGCTCGCCCTCGACTCCGACGGCCGGGTCTACGTGGCCGAGAACGCCGGCGGCCGGATCTGGCGGATCGACCCGGCCACCGGCGGGAAGACACTGATCGCCGAGGGGATGCCCAGTGTCGCGAGCCTCGCCTTCGGCCACGGTGACTACGGCGAGACCACCCTCTACGCCACCGCCACCTTCCGCGGCGGGGGCAAGATCTGGCGCGTCGCGGTGGGGGCTCGCGGCGCTCCCCTCCACCGCTAGCGGCCCCTCCTCAGCGCTCGGGTGCCGTCTCGATCGCCACCGCCGGGCCCGCCCCCTCGGGCTCGCGGATCTGCTCCACCATCTCCCGCGCCGAGGTGGAGGGGGGTGGGAAGAGGGGGGTCAGGCCGAGGCTCAGGGCGAAGTTGAGCGCCGCCCCCACCACCCCGATCCCCTGGGGCCCGATACCGAAGCACCAGTCGGGCATCCCCAGGTAGACGCTGCCGATGATGTAGCCGCCGGTGAAGAGCAGACCCGTCACCATGCCGGTCATGGCCGGCACGGTCCCCACCCGCTTGCTGAAGATCCCCAGGACGATCGCCGGGAAGAAGCTCGCCGCCGCCAACCCGAAGGCGAACGCCACCACCTGGCTGACGAAGCCGGGCGGGAAGATGCCGAAGAGACCGGCCACCACCACCGCCAGACCGATCACCACCCGCCCCACCAGCAGCCGCCGAGCCTCCGTGGCCCGGCGGTCGAGCACCCGGTAGTAGAGGTCGTGGGCGATGGAGGACGAGATCACCAGCAGGAGGCCGCTGGCGGTGGAGAGCGCCGCCGCCAGCCCGCCGGCGGCCACCAGGGCGACGATCCAGTCGGCGAGCTCGGCCATCTCCGGAGTGGCCAGGACGATGATGTCGCGGTCGGGCCCGGCCAGACCCGCCTCGGTGAGCGCCACCCGGCCGTCGGCACCGCGCTCCCCGCCGCTCTCCACCCATCGGGCGTGCCGCTCGCGGATCGCCGCCAGCTCCGCCGCCGCCAGCTTCCCCGAGCGGAAGACCTCGTTGCGGCCGGCCAGCTCGGGCGTCGCCGGGCCGTGGTACTGGAGCCGCCCGTCGCCGTCGTCCAGCCAGACGACGAGCCCGGTGCGCTGCCAGCTCGCGAACCACCGCGGCAGCTCCGCCTCCTGCTTCTGGTGCAGGCTCTGGATCATGTAGTAGCGGGCGAAGGCGGCGGTGGCCGGGGCGGTCAGGTAGAGCAGGGCGATGAAGAAGAGCGCCCAGAAGGCGCTCCACCGTGCCGCCCGGACGCTCCGGACGGTGTAGAAGCGCACGATGACGTGGGGGAGCCCTGCGGTGCCCAGCATCAGCGCGGCCGCCACGCAGAAGACGTTCACCCGGTCCCACCCGCCGGTGAAGGGCTCCGTGTAGCTGGCGAAGCCCAGGTCGGCGTGGATCTGGTCCAGACGGTCCAGCAGGGTCACGCCTGCGCCGAGAAGCTCGCTGCCCATGCCGACCTGCGGCAGCGGCACACCCGTCAGCTTGATGCTGATCGCGATCGCGGGAATCAGGAACGCGGTGATGAGCACCCAGTACTGAGCCACCTGCGTCCAGGTGATGCCCTTCATCCCGCCGAGCGTGGC
>JAWWBN010000098.1:0-12052 GCA_033720955.1 Thermoanaerobaculia bacterium
CATCGAGAACGCGATCATCGCGATCGCGATCACCGCCTGGCCGCCGTATGCCCGCATCGCCCGCGCCCACCTGGTGGAGGTGCTGCGCGAGGCGCGCCGCAGGACCAACCTGGGGCAGGTGGCGGAGCTCTCGCGCACCCGGTTCGCCCACGACCTGATCTCGCGCACCGACCAGGGCGCGCTGGGAGGCAAGGGCCGCAGCATCGCCTTCCTCTACCGCTCGCTCAGCGAGACCAGCCTGCCGGCCAACTCCGCCCTCCCCGTCAACCTGCCGAAGTCGGTCATCGTGACCACCGACCTCTACGACGACTTCCTGGACTCGAACGACCTGCGCAAGTTCGCCGCCGAGACCCTGGACGACCGCCAGGTGGCCGAGCGCTTCATCGCCGCGCCGCTGCCCGCCCGGCTCACCGAAGATCTCGAGTTCCTGATCGACCGGCTCGAGGGTCCGCTGGCCGTGCGCTCGTCCAGCCTGCTCGAGGACTCGCTCCACCAGCCCTTCGCCGGCGTCTACTCGACCTTCATGATCCCCAACCAGGACCCCGACCACGGCCGCCGGATGGAGGACCTGGCCACGGCCATCCGGCTCCTCTACGCCTCGACGTTCAGCCGCCACGCCCGCTCCTACCTGAACAGCACCGGCCATCTGATCGAGGAGGAGAAGATGGCGGTGATCATCCAGCCGGTGATCGGCCGTCGGTACGGCCGGCGCTTCTACCCGACCTTCTCCGGCGTCGCCCAGTCGTACAACTTCTACCCGATCGGACCGCAGCGGCCGCGCGACGGCATCATCCACGTCGCCCTCGGCCTCGGCCGCATGGTGGTGGACGGCGGCCTGGCGCTGCGCTTCTCGCCCCGCCACCCCCGGGTCCTGCCCCAGTTCGCCACCCCCAAGGCGTTCCTCGACCGCAGCCAGCGGACCTTCTACGCCCTCGACCTCGACGCCCCCTGCTGCAGGCCGGGCGACGACCCTTTCACCAACTTGGGGGAGTACGACCTGGCCGTGGCCGAAGAGGACGGCGTGCTCTCGCGCGTCGCCAGCGTCTACAGCGCCTCCGACCGCGTCTTCCGAGAGGACCTGGGCCTGCCCGGACCCCGGGTGGTGAGCTTCGCCAACATCCTCAAGCACGACGCCATCCCCCTGGCCGAGACCCTGCGCGCCGTCCTCAAGGTGGCCGAGGAGGGCACCGGCGGGCCGGTGGAGATCGAGTTCGCCTGCGAGATGGGAGAGTGGGGGGCGCCGCGGCGCGGCGAGCGCGCCGGACCCGAGCTGACCCTCCTGCAGATGCGGCCCTTCGGGGCCCGCCAGCTCAAGAGCAAGCTGCCCACCCGGCGCTTCGCCCCGGGCCAGGTGCTCTGCCGCTCGACCCGCGCCCTCGGGCACGGGCTGGACCAGACCGTCCACGACCTGATCTACGTGCGACCCGACGCCTGGCGCCCGGCGGCCAACCGGGGGATCGCCGCCGAGGTGGACGAGCTGGCCCGGCTGGCGCGCGCCGAGGATCGGCCCTTCGTCCTCATCGGACCCGGGCGCTGGGGCACCGCCGACGAGAGCCTGGGGATCCCGGTGCGCTGGGGGCAGATCGCCGGCGCCCGGGTCATCGTCGAGGCGTCGCCCGAGGGCTACGACATCGAGCCCTCCCAGGGGACCCACTTCTTCCAGAACATGACCGCGCTCGAGGTCGGCTACCTGACCCTTCCGCCCGGCGCCGACGCGGAGACGGGAGCCGAGGGCAACCGCCTCGACTGGGCCTGGCTCGACCGCCAGCCCGCGCTGCGCGAGACCGAGCACCTGCGGCTTCTCCGCTTCGACCGCCCCCTCACGGTGGTCCTCGACGGGCGCAAGGGCGTCGGGGTGATCGTCAAGCCGGGCCACGAGTAGAGGGCGCGGTGCGCGTCCTCCTGGCCCACAACCGGTACACCCAGCCGAGCGGCGAGGACGTCGCCTTCGCCGCCGAGGCCGCCCTGCTGCGCCGGCACGGGCACGAGGTGATCGAGTTCACCCGCGACAACGCGGCGGTGGAGGATCTCGGCCGGCTGGCCCTCCTCGCTCACACCGTCTGGTCGCGACAGAGCTACCGCGAGCTGCGCGAGGTGGTCGCCGACAACAGGGTGGAGGTCGCCCATTTCCACAACACCCTGCCGCTGATCTCCCCGGCGGGCCTCGTCGCCGCCAAGGCCGCGGGGGCGGCGACCGTGCAGACGCTGCACAACTATCGCCTCCTCTGTCCCAGCGCCGTCCTCTTCCGCCAGGGCCGCCCCTGCCACGACTGTCTCGGCCGCCGCTTCGCCCTGCCCGGCGTGCGCCACGCCTGCTACCGCGGGAGCCGCGGCGCCACCGCCGCCGTGGCCACCATGACGGCGGTCCACCGGCTGCTCAAGACCTGGGACCGCAAGGTGGACCGCTACATCGCGCTGACCGAGTCGGGGCGTCGGCGGTTCATCGAGGGCGGTCTGCCGGCCGCGAAGCTCGCGGTGAAGGGCAACTTCCTGGCCGACGACCCTGGCGCCGGGGCCGGCGGGGGCGGTTTCGCCCTCTTCGCCGGGCGGCTGGCGCCCGAGAAGGGTCTCGACACGCTGCTGCGGGCGTGGCGCGTCATCGGCCGGCGTCTGCCCCTCCAGATCCTGGGCGACGGCCCGCTGGCCGAGCGGGTCCGCACCGAGGCGCGCACGACGGAGGGTGTCGAGTGGCTCGGGAGCCGGCCCCGCGACGAGGTGCTCCGCAAGATGGGCGAAGCGGCCCTCGTCGTCGTCCCCTCGGAGTGGGAGGAGCCCTTCGGCCTGGTCGTGATCGAGGCGTTCGCCAAGGGCACGCCGGTCGTCGCCGCCGCGATCGGAGCGCTGCCGTCGCTGGTCGACGAGGGCCGCAGCGGCTTCCTGTTCCCGGCCGGCGACGCGGAGGCTCTCACGGCGCGGGTCGAGGAGTTTCTGGGCCTGGGCGAGACCGGCGACCGGCTGCGGGCCGCGGCGAGGGCCGCCTTCGCGGAGAGGCACACGGCCGAGGTCAACTACCGCCGCCTGATGGCGGTCTACGAGGCCGCCCGCGCGCAGGCGGGCGCCCGCTAGCCCGCGGCCGCGGCCGCGGCCAGGAAGGCGCGGGCGTGCGCCACCGCCTGCCGATCGAGGTCGCCGTCGCCCCAGCGCTCCACGAACTCGCGGTAGAAGCGGGCCGCGCCCTCGACATCGCCGCTGCCCTCCAGCACCCGGCCGAGCTGGTAGTGGGCACGGACCCAGGCGATCGGCTGCAGCGCGCGCAGCCCGCCCTCGTCGGCCACCAGCTCGCGCAGCACCCGCTCAGCCTGGGCGGTCCGCCCCGCCGCCAGGCAGGCCTCGGCCAGCGCGTACTGCACGCGCGGCAGGTTGCCGTCCAGCTCGGGGAGCAGCTCCGCCGCCCGCTCCAGCTCCCGCACCGCCTCCCCGGGACGGCCCCGGGCGAGGGCGATGTGGCCGCGCGTCTCGGCCAGGACGAAGTCGCCGACCGGCCCCGGGATCCCCTCGACCCGGCGCGCCAGCTCCGCCACAGCCAGCTCGGCGCGGCGCTCCTGGCCCACCTGCTGCTGGGCCACCGCCAGGAGGGCCTGCGCCACGTAGTCGGTGATCTCTTCCCTGTCCTCGGCGCGCGCCTCCTCCAGCGGCACGAAAGCCTCCCGGGGCTGGTCGATGAGGAGGTAGAAGATGCCGAGCTGCAGCTTGTTGGCCGCCCGGCTGGGGCCGGGGCCCGGCCAGGAGGCGATCGCCTTGCGCGCCAGCTCCACCGCCGGCTCGCCGCGGCCGCGGTGGAGGAGCAGGTTGGCCTCGAAGCCGCTCTCGAGCGCCACCGCGAAGGGGAAGGGCAGCTCCCCCACCTTCTCCGCCCGACGGCGCGCCGCCGCCAAGTCGTCCTTCAGGATGTCGATCAGGTAGCCGCTCAGGAGGACGCCGATCCACTCCGGCTGCAGCTCCGCCGCCCGCGCCAGAGAGGCCTCCGCGGCGTCGAGATCGCCGCTCGCCGCGAGCAGGCCCGCCAGCACCTGGTGGGTCGAGAAGCTCTTCGGGTGCTCCCCCAGGTAGGTCCGCAGCAGCTCCAGCCCGCGATCCATGTCGCCCCGCGAGGCGTAGGCGGCGGCCAGGGCGTGGTGGGTGCCGGGGAAGTCGTCGCCGTAGCGGATCGCCTGCTCGAGGACCGAGATCGCCTCGTCCACCATCCAGACGCTGCTGTAGAGCAGACCCAGGTTGTTGGCCAGCGCGGTCAGGTGGGGGTAGCGCTCCAGGGTCTGGCGGTAGGTGTCGATCGCGCGGCCGATGGTCTCGAGCCGCTGCCCGAAGTAGCGGCCCTCGACGTAGGCGCGCTCCGGCTCGGTGAGCCGGTCGAGGTGCTCCATCGCCTTCTCCGCGTAGCTGCGCGCCTGCTCGGCCATCTGCAGGTTGCCGTAGGCGGTGGCCAGCTTGGCCCACGCCATGGCGAAGGCGGGATCCTCCTCCACCGCCCGCTTGTAGAGCTCGATGGCCTCGAGCTCGCGGCTCTTGTAGTGCAGCTCCTCGGCCTGGACGTAGGCGCGATAGGCCGCCACCGAGGCGGTGGTCACCTCCTCGAGGTCGCGGTCGGCGACGGCGATCGGCCGCTCCGGCAGCTCGATCGAGCCGCGGATGCTGCGCGACAGCTCGTCGACCCGGGAGAAGAGCTCCTCCTCCAGGCGGGCGTCCACCGAGCGCGCCGCGAGATCCTCGTTCCTCGCGACGTCGCGGATCCGGATCGAGATGCGGATCGTCTCGCCCAGCTTGGTGAAGGTGCCCAGCACCACCTTGCCGGCGCCGGAGCGCTCCGCCACCTTGTTGACCACCTCGAACGAGGTGATCCTCTCGTCCAGCTTTCGCATGTCGGAGAGGATCTGGTAGAGCCGGTCGGTCGAGAGCACCCTCAGGTCCGGGGATTGCGACAGGTCGGTGACCAGCATGTCGGTGAGGCCGCTGCGCAGCCAGTCGAGCTCCTCGTCGCCGGAGAGGTTGTCGAAGAAGAGCACCGCCACCGACGGCCGCTCCTTCTCCGCGGCGGCGGGAAGGGTCGCCGGCAACACCACGGGCTCCTCCGCGCGGCGACTCGCCACCTGCCAGCCGACGAAGGCGAGGGCCAGGGCCAGGGCGGCGCCCCCGGCCAGGACCAGCCAGCGGCGCGACCCCGGCGTCAGCACCGGCTGGGGCCCGGAGGGCAGGGCCGCCGTCTCGCCCACGATCGTCCCGGAGTCGACCTCCTCCTCGAGCGACTTGAGCTCGTTGCGCACGTCGAGCGCCGCCTGGTAGCGGCGCTGGGGCTCCTTCTCCAGGCAGTGCCGGATGATCCGCCCCAGGTGGTGGGGGAGCTCCGCCTTCAGCTCGGTGACCGGCAACGGCGAGTCGCGCAGGATCGACGAGATCAGCTCCGCCGACGACCCGCCGGAGAAGGGCCGGCGTCCGACGGCCATCTCGTACAGGATCACCCCCAGCGAGAAGAGGTCCGAGCGACGGTCCGCGGGCTCGCCGCGCACCTGCTCGGGCGACATGTAGGGCACGGTGCCCATCACCAGGCCCTCGCGGGTCAGGGCCTCGGTGGCGCCCTCTTCGGCGCCCTCCCCGGCGTCCTCCTGGAGCTTGGCGAGGCCGAAGTCGAGCACCTTGACCCGACCCTCCCCGGTGACCATGACGTTGGCCGGCTTCAGGTCGCGGTGGACGATGCCTCGCTCGTGGGCCGCCGACAGGGCGTCGGCCAGCGGAATCGCCAGCTCGAAGACGCGCTTCAGGGGCAGTCCGGACGGCGGGATCAACTGATCCAGGGTCTTGCCCTCGACCAGCTCCATGGTGAGGAAGTGGAGGCCGTCCTCCTCGCCGATCGAGTAGATCGTGACGATGTTGGGGTGGTTGAGGGCGGCCACCGTCTCGGCCTCGCGCCGGAACCTCGCCATGCGCTCCTCGTCGGCGGTGAGCGCGCCGGAGAGCACCTTGATCGCCACCTGGCGCTTCAACTGCCGGTCGTGGGCCCGGTAGACCTCCCCCATCCCCCCGTGGCCCAGCTTCTCGACGATGGCGTAGTGGCCCAGCTCCGTGCCGACCATGGGCGGAGTTTAGCCGGGGGTCCGTCGGAATGCGGCGTCCCCGCACCGAGATCGGCAGTCCGCCGGGGCGGCACGCGACGACGGCCGCCCCGGACCGCCGCCGCTACCGGCGCAGCCGGCACCCGGCCCCGGCGGGCGGCCTACTGGGACCAGGGCGGAACGACCTGGTTCGCCCGGGCGTACGCGATCAACTGGCCGAAGTGCTCGTGGGCGTGGCCTACGGCGATGAGCACCATGTCGTGGGCCGTGGCCTCGCGGCCGAAGACGTCCATCGCCGCATCGAGATCCTCCACCCTGCCCAGGGCCGCGACGATGTGCTTCATCGACGCCTCGAGGGCGGCGACGCACTCCGCCTTGTCGGTGATCTGCTCCATGTTCTGGGGATCGACCCCCTCGGGAGCCGGCGTGCCGAGGCGCCCGGCGAAGAAGTAGTTGGCCGCCGCCATGTGCATGATCGCCTCGCTGACCGACCGCACCCCCTCCATGGGACGCCAGCCGTACGCCTCGGCGGGAATGGCTTCGGCGAGCTGCACGACGCGGCCGGCCACGAAGTCGACGTTGCGCTGATAGGCGTTGGTCTCCGTCTCGTGGTGCTCGGCGAAGAGCGCCGGGGACGAGGCGAGGACGAGCGCGCAGAGGAGAGCGGCGAGGACGCGCGAGCGGTACATGAGAGGACCTCCTTTGGAAAAGGTGACGGAAACGGATAATACGCGCACACCCCAAACGAGTTGCGTCCATGAGATTTCCTCCGCTGCTGGCGGCCCTGCTCCTCTTCCTGGTCTGGAGCAACACCTTCGTCGCCGCGGGCCTCCTGGTGGGCGCCGACCACCAGGCGGCCCGGTTCGACTGGCTGAGTCTCACCGTCGCCCGCTTCGCGACGATCTTCCCCGTCTGCGTCGGCTACTGCCTCGTGCGGTGGCGCCAGTCGGCGGCGGTCCTGCGCGCCCACGGCGGCAGGGCGGCGCTCGGCGGGCTGCTGGCGGTGCCCGGCTACAACACCGCCCTCTACTGGGGGCAGCAGCACGGCGTGCCGGCCCCGATCGCCTCCCTCACCACGGCCCTCCTTCCCCTCTTCGTCGTGGCGCTGGCGGCGCTGTTCCTGCGCGAGCGGCTGACCGCCCGCCGGCTCGTGGCCCTCGCGGTGTCGCTGACGGGCATGGGCCTGATCGCGCTCGCCCACCGCGGCGGCGAGCCCGGCGAGCACCCCGCGGCGGTCGCGGTCACCGCCCTCGCGCCCCTCTCCTGGGCCCTCTTCACCGTTCTCAGCAAGCCGGTCTCCGGCCGGGTTCCGCCGCTGCTCTGGACCTACCTCTGCATCGCCATCGGCACCGCGCCGCTGATGCTGGTGCTGCCCTTCCGCGGCGGGCCCGAGCTGCGGGCTCTCGACGCCACCGGGTGGGGGGCGCTGCTCTTTCTCTCCCTCCTCGCCACCCTGGTGGGCTTCGCCGCGTGGACCTGGCTGCTGGGCCAGCTCCCCGCCACCACCGTCGGGCTGACGGTCTTTTTCAATCCGCCGCTGACCGCTCTCTCCAAGGCCGCCCTGGCGGCCGCGGCGCCGGCGGTCTTCCGCTTCGCCGTCGCGCCCCTCGAGTGGGTGGGCGGCGCCGTCGCCCTCACCGGCCTGGCCATCGCCGTGCTGGGCGTCCGGCCCTCCGCGCCCCCTCCGGCCGGAACGCCTCGAAGCCGCTAGCCGGCCGCGGCGCCGGAGCCGCCGCCGGGAACCTCCGGCGACACCGGCAGGGGACGCGGCCCGAAGCCTCGCGCGGCGTACCAGGCCAGCGAGAGGATGCCCGCGGCGAGCCCGACGACCACCCCGAGGTCCACCAGCCCGCGCCACGGCTGCGGGAACCGGCGCACGAGAACCACCAGCGCGACGATGCCGGCGGTGACCGCCAGCGAGGTGACCCGGCGTCTCGCGGTGGCGTGCACGAACCCCATGCAGTAGAGAGGCGCCAGCGCCACGTGGAGCGGCCGGGGATGCTCCCGCAGATAGCGGGCGCGGGCGACGACCCGTGGAGCGAATCCCAGGTGGAAGCCGCGGTAGCCCTCGGACCAGAGCATGAAGACCATCCAGAGGACCAGGAAGAGGGTGTGCCCCGCTCCCAGCGGAGCCTCGAGGGCGGCGAGCCCCACCGGGGTCAGCCTCCAGACGGCCGACGACAGCAGCAGCAGCACCCCTCCGATGCCCCACAGGGCCCCCACCGTTCCCCACATCGTCGCGGCCCACTATCTCAGAATCGGCCGCGCCGTTCGAGCCGTCTCCCTCTGCTAGAGTCCCGACCACCATGAGCGTGAGCTGGAGCGACCTGCTGCGGTCGCGGATGGAGGAGAGCTACCACATGGCCGAGGGGCTGCTGCCCCTGGTGGACGACTCCAGCCTGGGCTGGAAGCCCTCCGACGGCGACAACTGGATGACCGTCGGGCAGCTTCTGCGTCACATCGCCGACGCCTGCGGCAAGAGCTGCCGCGGCTTCGTCAGCGGCGACTGGGGCCTGCCCGAGGGGTTCGCGCCCGAGGACCTTCCGGCGGAGGAGATGATCCCGCCCGCCGAGGCGCTGCCGGCGGTGGCGAGCGTCGCGGAGGCGGCCGAGCTCCTGGCCACAGACCGCGAGATCGCCTTCGCCCTTCTGGCCCAGGCGCAGGGACGGCTCGACGAGCCCACCCGGGCGCCGTGGGACCCCAGGGAGAAGCCGCTCGGGATGCGGATGCTCGAGATGGTGGAGCATCTCGACACCCACAAGAACCAGCTCTTCTACTACCTCAAGCTGCAGGGCAAGCCGGTGAACACCCTGCACATGTACGGCATGGCCTAGGGGGCGGGCCGGGGCCGTCGAATCGTCGACGACGGCGCGGCCCGAGCGCTCGGAATGGGCGGCCTCTTCCTTCTCGGATTCCGCCGCTTTCTGCGTCTGGTGGCCCTCGGGCTGCTGCCGCCGCGCGGCACCTTCGCCCGGCGCTCGGCGCGCCGGCTGGCGGTCATGCTCCTCTTCCTGCCCGCTCTCGGCGCGGTGCAGGCGATCCACTGGCTCGGCTTCCTGCTCGACGAGCTCCTCTTCCCCGGCTACCGCCGGGTCGTGGTCGAGCGTCCGCTCTTCATCCTCGGCGTCCCCCGGAGCGGCACCACCTTTCTCCACCACACCCTCGCCGCCGACACCCGGCTCACCACCTTCAGCGCCTGGGAGTGCCTCTTCGGGCTCTCGGTCACGGCGCGCAAGACGGTGGCGCTGGCCGCCCGGCTGGACCGGGCGGTCGGGCGGCCCCTCGGCCGACTGGTCGGGGCGCTGGAGCGCCGCCTGCTCGCCCGGCTCGACGACGTCCACCCGATGAGCCTCTCCTCGCCCGAGGAGGACTACCTCTCGCTCCTGCCGATCGCCGCCTGCTTCCTGCTGGTGGTTCCCTTCCCCTCCGCCGACTGGATCTGGCGCATGGCCGCCTTCGACCGCGACGTGCCGCCGCGCGAGCGCCGCCGGGTCCTCGCCTTCTACCGGGCCTGTCTGCAGAAGCACCTCTACGCGCACGGCGGCGGCCGCACGCTCCTGTCCAAGAACGCCGCCTTCGCCTCCTGGGCCGGCTCCCTGCGCGAGGTCTTCCCCGACGCCCGGTTCGTCGTCTGCCTGCGCGACCCGATCGAGGTCGTGCCCTCGCAGCTCTCCTCCCTCGAGCCGGGGATGGCCATCTTCGACAACCACAGGCGAAGCAGTATGCTTGCCGCACGCATGCTCCGCATCCTGCGGTTCTACTACCGGCATCTGCTGGAGCGCCTCGGCGACGACCCGCAGTCGCGGCTGGTCCGCCTGCCGGAGCTGGCGGCCGACCTGGAGGGCACGGTGAGGGCCCTCTACCGCGACCTCGGCCTCGAGCCGTCGGCGGAGCTCTGCGCCCATCTCCGGCGGACCTCCGCGCGGGCGCGCTCCTACCGCTCGTCCCACCGCTACGACCTGGCGGCCTGGGGCCTGACCGAGGAGAGCGTCCGACGCGACTTCGGACCGGTGTGGGAGCGCTACCCCTTCGGCGCGGAGCCGCGGCCATGAGCCCCGGGGCGGCGGCCCCCACCCGGGTGGCGTTCCTGAGCGACGCCATGCCGCAGCGCAACGGCGTCGGCACCTACTACGGCGACCTGATCGACCAGCTCCACGGATCTCGGGTCACCGCGGCGCTCTTCGGTCCCGGCGACCCCCGGAGCGAGCTCTTCACGGTGCCCCTGCCCGGCGACTCCACCCAGCGGCTCTCCCTGCCGTCGCCGCGCCAGCTCGCCAAGCAGATGGGGGCGCTCAAGCCCTCGGTGGTCGTGGTGGCCACCCCGGGGCCGTACGGCCTGCTCGGCGCCCGCATCGCCCGACGCCTGGGAGCGCGAGTGATCATCGGCTTCCACACCCACCTCGAGAAGCTCACCGACATCTACTGGTCGTCCCTCTTCGGGCGCTTCAGCCGCCGCTACCTGGAGGTCACCCACCGGCATCTGCTCCGGCACGGCACGGTGACCCTCGCCAACTCCGAGGAGATGGTGGAGATCGCCCGCCGCCTGGGCGCCGGAGACGTGCGTCTCATCGGCACCCTGCTGGCGCAGCCGTTTCTGGCGCCGGCCGCCCCACCGCCCCGGGAGGGCGTCGAGAGGCTCCTCTTCGCCGGCCGTCTGGCCCCGGAGAAGAACATCGAGGCCATCGTGCAGGCGGCGGAGCATCTGCCCGAGATGAGCTTCTCCATCGTCGGCGAGGGGCCGCAGCGGCCTCTGGTGGAAGAGGCCGCCCGCCGTCTCGCCAACGTGCGGGCTCTCGGCTGGATCGGGCGCTCCGAGCTGGCGGCGCTGATCGACGAGCACGATCTGATGCTCCTGCCGTCGCGGGTCGAGTCCTTCGGCACCGCCGGGCTCGAGGGCATGGCCCGCGCCCGGCCGGTGCTCACGTCTCGGCACTGCGGCATGGTGCAGTGGGAGTGTCTGCGCAGCGCCCTCTACGAGATCCATCCGGGCGAGCCGCTCCACCAGGCCATCCGGCGGGTCGCCGAGGTCCCGCCCGCCGAGCGGCGGGAGGTGGGCGAGCGGGCACGGGCCGCGGCGTTGGAGCTCAACCGCGAGAGCCTCGCCCACTGGCTGGAGCTCCTGGGGGAGGATGACGAGCTCGCCACGCCGCCCGCCTGACCCCCCCGGTCTCACGATCCTGGTCTCGCTGCACGACGTCATGCCGTCCACCCTGTCCAGGGTGGGCGAGATCCTGTCGCTGCTCGATCGCCTCGACGTCCGGCCGGTGACCCTGCTGGTGGTGCCCGGCGCCGGCTGGGGCGACGACGACCTCGAGCGGCTGCGCGAGCTGGAGGACAGAGGTCATCCCCTGGCCGGCCACGGGTGGCGGCACCGGGCCGCCCGGGTCCGCGGCCTCCGCCACCGTCTGCACGCGGCGCTCCTGTCGCGCACCGTGGCCGAGCACCTGGCCCTGGACGCCGCGGAGATCGCCCGGCTGATCGAGCGCTGCCACGGCTGGTTCGGAGAGCACGGGCTGGGTCCGCCGGAGCTCTACGTCCCCCCTGCCTGGGCGATGGGGACGATCTCGCGGAAGAGGCTGGCGCGGCTCCCCTTCCGCCGCTACGAGCTTCTCGGCGGAGTCCTCGACGCCGCCACCGGGCGCATCCTCCGGCTTCCCCTCGCCGGATTCGAGGCCGACACCCCGGCGAGGGCCGCCTTCCTGCGTCTCTGGAACCGGCTCAACCGCGGCCTGTCGAGCCCGCGGCGGCCGCTGCGGGTGGCGATCCACCCCGGCGACTTGCTCCTGCCGCTCGAGGCCTCGCTGCGCGACCTCCTGCGCTCGTCGCGGACCTGCCTCGGCTACGACGAGCTCCCCTAGAGGCCCCTACCAGCCGCCGCCTCCTCCCCCCCCGCCACCGCCGCCCCCCCCGCCGCCGCCCCCGCCGCCCGAGCTGCTGGGCGCGGCCACCCCGGCGGCCAGCGAGCCGGCCGCGGCGGACCAGGCCGCCGTGGCCCCGGCGCCGCCGAA
>JAWWBN010000099.1:0-11888 GCA_033720955.1 Thermoanaerobaculia bacterium
CGTCTTCCCCGCCGCCGCCGGCCGCGTCCACCCCCGCTTCCGCACCCCCCACGTGGCCCTCGTCGCCAGCGGGCTGGTCTCGACGGCGGGGATCGCCGGCAGCCATCTGGCGGGCGACTTCTTTCTCGGCGTGGACATTTTGGTGACGTCCATGCTGGTGAACTTCCTTCTCATCTCGCTCTCGGTGCTCGCCCTGCCACGCCGCAACCCGGCGCTGGCGGCGCGGATCACCGTGCTGCGCGGCTCCCGGCTGCGGCCGGCGCTGATGGCGGCCGGCTCGGCTCTGCTGGCGGTCTTCCTCGCCGTCCACCTGATCAAGGACCTGCGCGCGCCCGTGGACGCCTGGTACTTCCGCTCGACCTGGCTCTGGCTCGGGGTCATGGTGGTCGCCTCGCTGGTCTACGCCCGCGAGGTCCGCCGGCTGCGCCGCCGCGGCGTCGATCTCGAGCGGCTGTTCTCGGAGCTGCCGCCCGGATGAGCCCCGCGGCCGAGACGCCGGTCGAGCGCATCGCGCTCGCCCCCGGGCTCGAGATCTCCCGGGTCGTCACCGGGCTCTGGCAGGTCGCCGACATGGAGCGGGCGTCGGGCCGGCTGGACCTCCACGCCACGGCGCGGGAGCTGGCGCCCTACGTCGAGGCCGGTCTGACGACCTTCGACGTGGCCGACCACTACGGCTCGGCCGAGGAGATCGTAGGCGCCCTCGCGAGGGCGGAGGGGCGGCGGCCCGAGGCGCTCACCAAGTGGGTCCCCCAGCCCGGCCCGGTCGCCGCGGCCCAGGTGCGGGAGGCGGTCGAGCGCTCCCTCCGCCGGCTCGACACCGACGCCATCGACCTGCTGCAGTTCCACGCCTGGAGCTACTCCGACCCCGCCTGGCTGGACGCCCTCTACGCCCTGGACGACCTGCGGCGCGAGGGCAGGATCCGTCACCTGGGGCTGACCAACTTCGACACCGCCCATCTCCGCGTGGTGCTCGAGAGCGGCATCCCGGTGGTCTCCAACCAGGTCTGCTACTCCCTGCTCGACCAACGCCCCCGCAACGCGATGACCGAGCTCTGCCGCGCCCGCGGCGTGGCTCTCCTGGCCTACGGCACGCTGGCCGGAGGCCTGCTCACCGAGCGCTACCTCGGCGCGCCCGACCAGTCGGTCGAGGAGATGGGGACCTGGTCCAAGATGAAGTACCGGCGGTTCCTCGAGCAGGCCGGGGGCTGGCCGGCGCTCCAGCGGCTCCTGGCCGCCCTGGCGCCGATCGCCCGCCGCCACGGCGTCTCCGTGGCCGCCGTCGCCACCCGGTTCATCCTGGAGCGGCCGGCGGTGGCGGCGGTCATCGTCGGCGCGCGTCCCGGCGAGAGCGACCACCTCGCCGCGAACCGCCGGCTGACCGGCTTCGCGCTGGCCGCCGGCGACCGGGCCGCCATCGAAGCGGCCCTGGCCGAGCTCCAGGCGATCCCCGGAGATTGCGGGGACGAGTACCGGAGGCCCCCCTACCTGACCGCCTCCGGAGACCTCAGCCACCACCTGGACGTCGTGCCGCCCCCCTATCGCCCGCGGGAGGACGAGGACGGCCGCCTGCGGGTCTCGAGCGGCACCCCGTGGGAGGAGTGGGCGGGCTACAGCCGCGCCATCCGGGTGGGCGACCGGATCCTGGTCTCGGGCACCACCGCCACCCACGGCGGACGCCGGATCGGGGGCGACGATCCCGTCGCGCAGGCCCACTTCGTCATCGACAAGATCGAGGCCGCCCTCCGGTCCCTCGGCGGCCGGCTGGAGGAGGTCGTCCGCACCCGGGTCTTCGTCGCCCGGCTCTCGGACTGGGAGGCCGTCGCCCGCGTGCACGGCGAGCGGTTCGGCCGCATCCGGCCCGTCAACACCCTGGTGGAGGCGCGCCTGATCGACGACGGATACCTGGTCGAGATCGAGGCCGAGGCCGTCGTGACCGGGTCGCGGGCTCGCCCGTGAGCGACGCCGTGCCGGATCCGCCCGCCCGCATCGGCCTGGTGGACTCGCACTGCCACCTCCACCTCCTGGCGCCCGGGGAGCGCGAGCGGGCGCTGGACCACGCCCGCGAGCGCGGCGTGGAGGGCTTCCTGGTGCCCGCCCTCCACCTCGACGACGCCGAGACGCTCTACCGGCTGGCCGAGGCCCACCCCGACCTCTGGATCGCGGTGGGCGTCCACCCCCACGAGGCCAGCCGCTGGCGCGACGGCGACGCCCGCCGCCTGCGGGCGCTCCTCGACCATCCCTCGGTGGTGGCGGTCGGCGAGTGCGGTCTCGACTACCACTACGACCGCTCGCCGCGGCCGCAGCAGCGCCGGGCGCTGGCGGAGCAGTGGGAGGTCGCCGTGGACGCGCGTCTGCCGGCCATCGTCCACAACCGCGACAGCGACGCCGACATGCTCGCCCTCTTCGGCCGTCGGGCCTTCGCCGGTCTGCGCGCCGTCTTCCACTCCTACTGCGCGGGCGGCGAGATGGCGCGCGCCCTCCTGGCGCGCCCGGGGATCTATCTCGGCCTCTCCGGCATGGTCACCTTCCCCGCCGCCCACAACGTCCGCGAAGTGCTGGGGCTCGTCCCGCCCGAGCGGCTCCTGGTCGAGACCGACACGCCCTACCTGGCGCCCGTCCCCCACCGAGGCCGCCCCAACCAGCCCGCCTGGGTGGTCGAAGTGGCCGCCCGCGTCGCCGCCGAGCTGGATCTCCCGCCGCCGGAGCTGCACCGTCGGACCGGCCGCGCCTTTCTCTCCCTCTTCGACCGGGCTCGCCCGGCGTGACCCCCTCTCAACACCTCGCCCGACGCCGATCCATCTCCCTCGGCGAATAGACTACGGCCTCGAGCCACCGTGCCCCGCCCCGCGGTCGCGTCTTCCGAATGAACCTCATCTCCCAGCTCAACCTCTGGTTCATCGGCCCGCCCGAGTACAAGGAGTACCGTCTCAACGGACGCTGGATGGTCCCTTTCGAGCCGCTCCTGGGCTACACCTCCAGCCACGACCTCGAGGTCCTGCTGCAGGAGATGGAGTGGCTCCACCGCTACACCGGACGCGACGGCTCGAACTTCATCTACTCTCTCGAATGGATCAAGCCGGGAGGCATCCTGGACACCAACCTGCAGGGCACCTTTCTAAAGGCCATCACCCGCTCCCGGGCGCGCTGGTATCTTTTCTACGATCCCATCCTCGCCGTCCGCCAGCGCGGCCTGCCCGGCGAGCTCCCGATCGATTTTTCGATCCCGGAGATTCGAAAGCTGTTCTCCGACGATCTCGACTATTTGGAAAGGTACTTCTCCCACCCCCAGTACTGGAAGGTGAATGGACGGCCGGCGATGCACGTCTGGGCGGTGCCCGACGGTCTCGCCAACGTGGACGACGCCTTTCGCGAGGCCCTCGACCGCGGCATCTATCTGATCGGTGACGTCTTCGGCCGGGGCGGCGACCGCCTGCCGCCGCTCAGCGCCAAGAGCGGCTTCGTGATCGTCACGCCGGAGATGCTGGCCCACAGCAGCGACTGGACGGTGCCGGGGGCGATGCCTTTCTTTGAAAAGTACTTCACGGACCGCGGCGGCCTCGACCTGATCCCCGCCTTCTCCTGCCAGTACGACGACACGGAGTTCATGGCCGCGCTGCCGCCGGCCGAGAGTCGCGCGCCGATCCGCGTGCTGGCCCGGGACCGCGGCGAGATCGAGGATTTCCTCCGTCTGGCCCAGCGCCACGCCGCGCCGATCGCCGACGGCGACCGCTACATCTTCTGCGGCACGATCGACAACTGGGCGGAAGGCACCACCCTGCTCCCCACCAAGCGCTCCGACCCCCCGTTCTGGGACATCCGGGGGCGGAGCCGCCGCATCGGCTTCTATCACTTCGAGCACCTGGCCGCCCTGCGCGAGGTCCTCTTCCCCGAGGTGGCGCCGTACCAGGGACCGCGTCTGGAGGCGGGCCGGCGGGGGCGCTCGGTCCTCTTCCACGACTGCGACCGGATGGGGCGGCTGCGTCTGTCGGGCCGCGGCGTCGCGGCTCTGGCGAACCCGCCGGAGTGGAGCACCGGGAGCGGGATCAGCGAGCGCTTCGGCTCCCGTCGCCGCTGGCGCCCGCGCTGGAAGGAGGGCGCCAGCCCGGCGCCGCTGCGGCTGAGATTCCGCAACCTCGACGGGCGCGTGGCCCGGCTGCGGCTGGAGCCCGGGGGATGACGCGGCCCACCCGGCGCGAGCTGGTGCTCTCCGCTCTGGGGCTGGCCGGCCTGGGCCTCGCGACCCGACCGTCCCTCTCCCTGCCCTCGCCGGACGCCGATCTTCCGGCCGCCCGGGCGGCGGCGGAGCGGCTCCTGGCCCACCTGGACCGGGGTGGTCTTCCCGCCCGGACGCAGCTCTCCGTCCAAGTCGATGCCGGGACCTTTCGCCTGTCGGTCGCGGACGAGGAGGGCGTGCTGGTTCTGGCCGGCGCCGACGGCCGGATCCGCCGGGTCTCCTACCTCGACGCCCGGCGGGAGCGGAGGCGTTTCGACACCCTCGCGACGCTGGCGGAGGGACGGCTGCAGCGAGCCTCCTCCTCCCTGCTCGCCTCGCGGCGCATCGCGCCCCGGCCCGCCGCCGCCGGCGCCCTGAGCCCGATCTACGCGACCCTCGCCCGGCGCCTCCTCGCCTTTCCGCCACGCTGACAGCGGCCGGCCCGCTGCCGTAACCTAGGGGGCGATGTCACCGACGCCGACCAAGATCTTCGTCCTCGACACCTCCGTCATCCTCTACGACGCCCACGCCTTCACCTCCTTCGAGGAGCACGACGTCGCCATCCCGATCACGGTCCTCGAGGAGCTCGACCGGTTCAAGAAGGGCGAAGGGGTGATCAACCTGCAGGCGCGGGGCTTCCTGCGCGAGATCGACCGCCTGTCGGAGCGCGCCGACATCCGCGACTGGATCCCGATGAACGGGAGCGCGCGGGGCCGCTTCCGGGTCATCGGCGACGAGGGCGCCGAGCGAGACGCCGCCGAGGTCTTCGGCCGGCGCTCGGAGGACCACCAGATCCTCAACGCCGCGATGGGGCTGGTGAGCGTGGAGAGGTCGCGCCGGGTGGTTCTCGTGAGCAAGGACATCAACCTGCGCATCAAGGCCCGCAGCCTGGGTCTGCCGGCGGAGGACTACGAGAACGTCCGGATCAGCGACCTCCGGCTGGTCTACGGCGGCTCCAGCGAGAGAGAGGTCGGGGACGACCTGGTGGACCGGCTCTACCAGCGGAGCGCCGTGGAGGTCGAGGAGCTGCCGGGGGAGACTCCGGAGCCCAACCACTACCTGATCCTGCGCGGCGCCTCGAAGAGCGGCCTGGCCTTCCACAACCCCGCCACACGGCAGATCGAGCGCGTCCGCCGGCGCACCGCGCAGGGCATCTCCCCCCGCAACGCCGAGCAGACCTTCGCCCTCCACGCCCTGCTCTCCGAGGAGATCCCGCTGGTGAGCATCAGCGGACCGGCGGGAACCGGCAAGACGCTGCTGGCGCTCGCCGGCGCCCTCGCGCAGAGCCGCAGCTACCGGCAGATCTACCTCACCCGCCCCGTGGTCCCCCTGTCCAACCGCGACCTGGGCTACCTCCCCGGGGACATCGACTCCAAGATCAGCCCGTACATGCAGCCGCTCTGGGACAACCTCGGGTTGATCAAGAGCCAGTACAAGCAGAGCGACCGGGAGTTCCGCCGGATCGACGAGATGCTGGAGAGCGACAAGCTGCACGTGCTGCCCCTGGCCTACATCCGCGGCCGCAGCCTCTCGCACATCTTCTTCATCGTGGACGAAGCCCAGAACCTGACGCCGCACGAGATCAAGACGATCATCACGCGGGCCGGCGAGGGAACCAAGATCGTCTTCACCGGCGACATCTTCCAGATCGACACGCCGTACCTCGACTCGCACAGCAACGGTCTCTCCTACCTGATCGACAAGATCCGCGGCCATCCCCTGCACGCCCACATCCACCTCACCCGGGGCGAGCGTTCCGAGCTGGCCAACCTGGCCAGCGAGCTGCTCTAGCCCGGTCTCAGGCGGCCGCCAGCGTGCGGTCCACACGCCGCTGGGCGGCGGTGAGCGGCGACTCGTCGCGCTCGGCCGCTTCGGCGAGGATGGCGGAGAGAATCTCGCCGATCTGGTCGATCCGGCGGGCCAGGTCGTCCCCGGCCGGCACCCCCTGCCGCATCAGCGCGAAGGAGAGCGCTCCCCCGGCGTTGAGCACGTAGTCGGGCAGATAGAGGATCCCCCGCTGGTGCAGCACCTCGGCGTCGGCGTCGCTGGCGAGCTGGTTGTTGGCCGAGCCCGCCACGATGGAGCAGGCCAGCCGCGGGATCGTCTGGGGGCTCACCGTGGCGCCCACCGCGCACGGGGCGTAGATGTCGCAGGGCGTGGAGTAGACGGCCTCCGGCTCCACGACCACCGCGTCGAGCTCGCCGGCGACCGCCCGGCAGCGCTCGGCGTCCAGGTCGCTCACCAGGAGCCGGGCGCCCGCCTTGCGAAGCCATCGCCCCAGGTGGAGACCGACGTTGCCGACGCCCTGGATGAGCGCCGACCGGCCCCTCGCCTCGGAGGAGCCGAAGCGCTGCGCCAGCCCGGCCTCGATCCCCCGGAAGACGCCGCGGGCCGTGTACGGGCTGGGATCCACCTTCTCGCCGGTCCCCGGGTCGAAGCCCTGGACGTGGTCCGTCTCGCCGGCCACCACGCGCAGATCCTCGGTGCTGGTGCCGAGGTCCTCTCCGGTCTGGAACGCTCCCCGCAGCGCCGCGATCAGCCGACCGTAGGTGCGCAGCAGATCGTGGCGCTCGGGCCCCTCCACCGGCCGCGCGAGGGCCAGGACCGCCTTGCCGCCGCCGAAGGGCTGGTCGATGGCCGCCCACTTCCGGGTCATCGCGCTCGCCAGCCGCATGCCGTCCTCGAGCGCGTCGTCCAGCGACGGGTAGACCTTCATCCGGGAGCCGCCCGTGCAGGGCCCCAGCCGGTCGTCGTGCAGACAGATGAACACCCACGCCCCGGTCGGCGCGTGGTGGGCCGTCACCACGCCGCGCCCGCTCCAGCTCGCGATCCTCTCCGTCAGATCTGCCGTCATCGTCGTCCTTCCGAGGCGGCCCGCAGTATACCGGTCGCCGGGTAACTGTTGACAAAAGCCGGGCCTCCCGCGATCATCCACGTGGCGTTTCCAACGCGTGAAGGAGTTCTCAAGATGTTGAAGACAAACCGTTTGATTCCGACCGTAGCCGTGGCACTGAGCGCCCTCCTGGGCGTCGCCGAGGCCGCCTACGCCGAGTGTGTCAGCAAGGACAAGGTGACGGAGGTCCGCACTCTGGGCGGTGCGCGCACCCGCTTCTCGCCGAAGCCGGCGACCACCTTGGACGAGCTCAAGTCCCAGTTCGTGACCTACCGCGCCGACCTCGAGAAGGTGCTGTCCGAGGCCGGCTGGTCCGGCAGCGCCGACGACCTTTTCGCGGCCGTGGCCAACGCGCAGCCCGGCGATGGCGTCGTCGAGGCGCGCGAGGTGCGGCCCGGCGAGGCCTTCCCCTGGATGGCGTTCCGCAAGGGCAGCAAGCCCACCTGCGTCCAGAACCTGCGCTGGGCCGGCAAAGAGTCCTTCCCGGCCTGGCAGATCAAGTTCGAGTCCGGCGACTCGATCTACACCTTCGTGGTGCCTCAGGTCTGCCTCAATCTGACCTACGCCGGCAGCGTTCCGGCGCCCCGGCCCGAGCCTCCGACCTGCTCGCTGACCGCGAAGCAGGAGAGCTGCGAGCCCCGACGCGTGGCGCTCTCGGCGAGCGGGAGCTACCAGTCCATCCGGCTCACCGAGGTCTCCACGCCGTCCGGTCCGGGCGACGCCGCCGGCGTCCCCTCTCCGGGCGCCGGGAGCTGGGTCTACTCGCCCTCCGGCGACGGCTCGTACGGCTTCACCGCCGAGGTGACGAGCGCCGAGGGGCTCACGGGAACCTGCACCGCCCGGATCGACGTGACCTGCCCCGACCCGGTCTGCCGCCTCGACGGCAGCTACGACCCGGAGACGGGCAGGATCGACCTGAGCTCCGCGGGTAGCCAGGGGGACACCGACATCACCGGCTTCACCCTGCCCGACGGCAGCGCCGGCAGCGTCGGCGCGCTGATCCCCGGCGACGGCGGCTGGAGCTACGACACCTCCGCCACCCTGCCGCGCCGGGCCGGGACCTACACCTACACCTTCAGCGCCGAGACCACCCTGAGCGGCGAGACCGACAGTTGCGACGCCTCGGTCACGGTGGAGGTGCCGCGGATGAGCGGCTGGATCGTCCGCGGCTGGGGCGGTCCGATCGACGCCAAGGGCGACTCGGTGCAGACCCTCGGCTTCCGCGACTCGAACAACTTCAACAACGAGCACCGGACCTTCTCCCTCGGCTCCGGGAGCGGCTACGGCCTCGACGTCGAGTACCGCATCAACCGCCGGATCGGGGTCGACTTCGGTGTCCTGCTCGGCGACCTGGACGCGCAGTTCATGTTCGACCTGGACGATCAGTGGGAGACGGACGACGGCGACGTCGGCATCACCATGCCGTTCGTGGGCCTCAACTTCCACCTGACGCCGGACCACCGCGTGGACCTGTGGGCGGGGCCGTTCGTCGGCTTCCTGAGCTACGACGACGAGTCGTTCACCGCCATCGGGGTCACCATCCGCCGTGACTTCGACAGCGAGACCAACGTGGGCCTGGCGGTGGGCATCGACGTGCCCTTCCAGAAGGACGGATCGTGGGCCTTCACGGCGGCGGCGCGGTACATGCAGGCGACCGCCGACGATCCCGGCTCCGCGACCCGGCTGGACGTCGATCCCCTGATCGCCACCGCCGGGATCGCCTACCGGTTCTAGCGGCAGCAGCAGCGGCAGCGGCACCGCCCCCGGGGGTCACTACCCCGGGGGCGTCCGCCGCCCACCCACGCGGGTGGCCTGCATCGAGGAGCCTTCCGATACGGTAGAGCGGAAGGGGGGTCGAAGATGAACAGACCTGCTCCGACAACCGCCGCTCTCTCCGCCGCCGCGGCTCTGCTGCTGGCGCTCGCTCTGGCGGTGCCCGCCACCTCACCGGCGCAATCCGAGGAGGAGGCCGGCCCCACGCCCGAGGCGAGCGACACCTACCTGATCGCCAAGGGGCGGATCACCTTCCGCGTCTACTGCTCGAGCTGCCACGGCCCCAAGGGGAAGGGCGACGGGACCGTGGCCGAGCTGCTGAAGGTCAAGCCGCCCGATCTGACCCGGCTGGCGGCCGACAACGGGGGGGTCTTCCCTCGCAAGCGGGTCCACGCCACCATCGACGGCCGCGAGGACGTCAAGGGGCACGGCAACCGCGACATGCCGATCTGGGGCGAGGCCTTCAAGAAGACGCTTCGCACCACCTGGAAGGAGGTCACCGACGAAGAGCGGGCCCAGCTCAAGATCGTCGAAGTGGTCTACTTCCTCGACTCCATCCAGGAGTAGCCGCCCGCTCCCCACCCCGGGATAGGATCGGCCGCGCGAGGCGGGGCGAAGCGCCGCCGCGCCGCCGGTGCCGCCCGGAGGGGAGCCTGCCCGGCTCCGGGGCCGCCGAGCGTCCACCAAACGCCGACGGAACGGAGGGGGTTTCATGCCGCGCACGAGAGTGGCCATCCTGGGGGCGGCCGGCCGTGACTTCCACAACTTCAACTGTCTCTTCCGCGATCGCGAGGAGATCGAGGTCGTCGCCTTCACCGCGACCCAGATCCCCGACATCGAGGGGCGGACGTACCCGCCCGGACTCTCCGGACCCCGCTATCCCGAGGGGATCCCGATCGTGCCGGAGAGCGATCTGGAGAGCCTGATCCGGACCCGGAGGGTGGACGAGGTGGTCTTCTCCTACTCCGACGTCTCCCACGAGCACGTCATGCACCTGGCCAGCCGGGCCGCGGCCTGGGGCGCCGCCTTCGTCCTGCCGTCGGCCGACTCCACCATGCTGCGCTCGCGCCGTCCGGTGATCGCGGTCACGGCCGTGCGGACCGGCTGCGGCAAGTCGCAGACGTCGCGCTACCTCTCCCGCGTCCTGGCGGGGCTGGGGCGCAAGGTGGTGGCCATCCGCCACCCCATGCCCTACGGCGATCTGGCCGCCCAGGCCTGCCAGCGCTTCGCGAGCTACGACGACCTGGACCGGCACCAGTGCACCATCGAGGAGCGGGAGGAGTACGAGCCCCACATCGACAACGGCTTCGTTGTCTACGCCGGCATCGACTACGAGCAGATCCTCCGCGAAGCCGAGCAGGAGGCCGAGGTCATCCTCTGGGACGGCGGCAACAACGACACCCCCTTTCTGCGCCCCGACCTGCACCTCACCCTGGTGGACCCGCACCGGCCGGGCCACGAGCTCACCTACTACCCGGGCGAGACCAACTTCCTCCGCGCCGACCTGCTGGTGGTCAACAAGGTGGACAGCGCGGAGCCGGAGGCGGTGCGGCAGGTGCTGGCCAACTGCGAGAAGCACAACCCGGGGGCGCGCGTGGTCCAGTGCCGCTCCACCATCGCCGTGGACGACCCCGCGTCGATCCGCGGCAGGCGGGCCCTGGTGGTCGAGGACGGCCCCACGCTGACCCACGGCGGCATGACCTTCGGGGCGGGCTACCTCGCCGCGCAGAGATTCGGCGCCAGCGAGATCGTGGATCCGGTCCCCCAGGCGGTCGGCTCGATCCGCGCGACCTACGAGGCCTACCCCAACGCCCGCCAGGTCCTCCCCGCCATGGGGTACGGCGACGCGCAGATCGCCGAGCTCGAGGCGACGATCAACGCCACGCCGGCCGACGTCGTGGTGGAGGGCACCCCGATCGACCTGCGTCGGATCCTCACCTGCGACAAGCCCATCGCGAACGTGAGATACGAGCTGGAGGAGATCCAGCCCGGGGGAATCGAGAGCGCCGTTCGGGAGGCGCTGGTCAACTGGACGGACGGCGGGGGGGTCCGCTAGAATAAGGCCGTGCTTTCAGCCCATCCAGTTCGGTGACTTCGGGGAGGTCCCGCTCGCCCAGTGTTCCCATCACTCTCACACGAGAGATAGAAGGCCCTATCCACATCATCCTATCCACCCCCCTATTCACAGGGGTAATCCACCCACACCCACCGCGTTCGGGACCTCCCCAGTCACCACCACGGCTCGCTTTGAGATAGAGGCTGCTACTTTCTAGTTGCCTCTCGACCCGTTTTTCTGACAACCGAGAGACCGAGAATGCACACTCGCGAAGAGACGACGCTCTCCCGGGACGTCCAGGCCGTCCAGATCCCGGACGGCACCCCGACGCTCCTCCCCGAGGGGAGCCTCGTCCTCATCACCCAGCAGCTCGGCGGCACCTACACGGTGATGACCGACCGCGGCGGCATGTACCGGATCGACGAGACTGGGGCGGACGCTCTCGGCAAGACGCCGGAGGCGCCGCCCGAGGCCGCGGTCGAGGAGACGGCCGGGGGCTCGCTGGACGACCGCGTCTGGGACCAGCTTCGCAAGTGCTACGACCCCGAGATCCCGGTCAACATCGTGGATCTGGGGCTCGTGTACGACTGCTCCATCGAAGGCACAGAGGGCGACGCCCGCACCGTCAAGATCAAGATGACCCTCACCGCGCCCGGGTGCGGCATGGGGCCGGTTCTGGCGGACGACGTCAAGCGCCGGGTGGAGAGCCTCGACGAGGTGGCCGAGGCCCAGGTCGAGGTCGTCCTGGACCCGCCCTGGAATCCGGGGATGATGACCGAGGCCGCCCGGCTGCAGCTCGGCTTCATGTAGCCCCGGCCGCGCCGCCTAGAGACGCCGCGGGAACCGTCGCGGATCGGCGCGGTGCATCAGCCCGTAGCCGGCGGCGAAGACCTCCTCGCGGTTGGGCTTGGAGAAGTAGTCGCCGTCGGACCCGTAGGCGGGCCGGTGTGGCC
>JAWWBN010000100.1:0-11857 GCA_033720955.1 Thermoanaerobaculia bacterium
CAGGAAGAGCAGCCGGCCGTCGTCGTCGGTGCGCACCTCCCCCAGGAGCACCTTGGCGCCGAGGAACTCGCCCTTCAGGCGGTACTTCTTCCCCTTCTCGCCGCGGCCGCGGATCGAGACCTCGCCCGGGTCGATCCGGAGCGTTCCGCGGTCCTCGACCTTGGGGTTGCGGGGGGGCGCCCTGGTCCCCGCCGCCTCGGGGATGTCGAGGGCGATGACCCACTGGTACCAGGCCGCCTTGGTGTTGGCGACGTGGACGCTCCACTCGACGTCGGCCCAGTCGGCCGTCAGCTCGCGCACCACCTGGCCGGCGGCGTTGTAGCCGTAGACGCGGAAACGGGCCACCTGGCGCTTCAGGGCTCCCTCGCGGTCGCGCGCGTCGCCCGGCTCGACGGCCGGGGTGGGGTAGACCTCCGGACCCAGATAGGTCCCCCTCCTGCTGTTTCCGACCCGGGCGATGCCGATCGCCGGGTGGATCGCGGCGCGGACGATCCTTTCGTCCCTGCCGCGCGGGTAGGGGACGCCGGGCTCCCACTCGGGCGGCCGCGGCTGCGCCGGCTCGCCCAGGGGCTGCCCGTCGACATCGCGGCGCGACCTGGCCGAGGCCTGGTAGACCACCTTGCGCGACTCGGCGATCGAGCCCATCGGCTCGTGCTCCCAGAGGGTGCGCCAGATGTTGAAGGCCAGCGCCTCGCCGTAGGCCTCCTGGCCCCGCGTGCCGAGGTCCTGCCGCGGCAGCACCAGGGTGGCGACGTGGATCGGCGGGCTCTTCTTCTCGCTCCACCGCACCGTGGCGCGGTCCAGGGGCATCGAGTCGTCGTCGGTGCGGAGCTGGACGAGGAACCGGAAGCGCGCCTCCCCCGCCCGCATCCGCCGGTGCAGGTCGGCGCGCAGGTAGAAGGGGTCGTCGGTGTCGGGCTCGCCCTCTCCCGGCGGACACGACTCGGGCTCCAGCTTGTACTTCACGTACCGCCCCTCGCCGAAGCGAAAGGGGAGGCAGCTCCAGTACGGGGTCTCGAGCACCGAATCCACCACCTTCCGCATCTCGGCCAGGATGCGCGCCGTGGTGGGGTGCTTCTTCAGGTACTCGGCGCCCTTGCCGTTGAGCGACGCGCAGGTGAACTCGCACATCGCCTTCGCCGTGTCGGTGAAGAAGACGTCCATGTTCTGCAGGATGAGGTCGAGGGTCCGGGCGTCGGTCTCGGGGGGCAGGAGCTTCTCGCCCTCGACGTCGAAGAGCTTGATGCCGATGCCGCAGGTCCCCTCGAGGTCCGGCCTCCCCGGCTGGACGTCGCTCGAGAAGCGCACCCAGGCGGGGTAGCTGGAGGCCTGCCCGAAGACCCCCACGCGGAGCTTCTCGGGGAGATCGGGCCGCACCTCGAAGGTGCCGTGGACGACGCCGTGCAGCCTCAAGAAGACCGGGCGGGTGGCCGGATCGCGCCCGGCGAGGATGGTGCGTCCCTGGGCGAAGTCCACGAACATCCGCCGGAGACCCTCCACGGGGTCGTGGTCGCAGCCGCAGGGGGGCTTGGGCGGCTCGATGGGCGCCGTCTTCGGGTCGTGATCCAGCATGAGGGGTCCCCTCTTCCGACCCCCGGGGCGGATTCACCGGGGGGTCTGGCAGCCGACTGTGGTGCGGAGCGTGGTTCGCACCCTATCACGGGGTGAGGAGCCACGGCCGGGTGTGGGGCGCCCCGCGCCGGGAGGCCGGGGCCGGGGGCCGACGCCCCCCTCGGTCACCGTCGGGGCGGGTCTCCCGTCGGCTCGAGCTCCTCGAGCTGGCGCACCAGCTCCTCAGCGGCGGGTCGCAGCCGGTAGTTGGTCTCCACGAAGAGGTAGCGCACGATCCCCCGGCGGTCGAGCACCACCGCCGTGGGATGGGGGATCAGGCGGCCCTTGGAGTCGGCGTCGTTCAGCAGGCCCCAGGAGCGGATCGTCGCGGCGTCGAGATCCACCAGGAAGGGGAAGTCGAACCCCTCCTCCTCGGCGTAGGCGGCGAGCTTCCCCGGGTCGTCGTTGGAGATCGCCCACAGCTCGGCGCCGGTGGCGCGGATGGCCTCGATCGACTGGTGCAGCTCGCCGAGCTGCCGGCGGCAGTACGGTCACCAGACGCCGCGGAAGAAGATCAGGAGCAGCGGCGACTCGGCGTCGGCGGTGGAGAGGACCCGGCCGTCGAGCGCCGGGAGCTCCAGCGGGGTCGGCGGCGGGCTGCCGATCTCGAGCCGGGTGGCGTGCGGCGGCCCCGGATCGCGGCTCGCGGCCGCCGCCGGGGGCGAGCTCGCGGCCGAGCTCGCGAGCAGGGCGGCCAGGAGGCCGGCGAGCGGGAGGGAGGGTCGAGCCATCGGGTCCATCATAGCCTGGCGCCGCCCGCCAGCTCGGGGCGGCGCCATGGGGTACGCTGATCGGGCCCCGGCCCGGTGAGCGGGGGCGGCGCCCGATGACTCCGACCTCGCCCGAACCCTCACTCGGCCGCCGAGACGGCGCGGTACGCCGCGTCCTCTTCACGGTCCTCTGGCTCAACCTGGGAGTGGCGGTGGCCAAGCTGGTCGTGGGCTGGCTGACCGGGGTGATCAGCATGGTCGCGGACGGCTTCCATTCGATGACCGACGCCGCCTCCAACGTGGTCGGGCTGGTGGGCCAGGCTGTGGGAGCGCGGCCGCCCGACCGCGAGCACCCCTACGGCCATCGCAAGTTCGAGACTCTGGCCACGCTCGGGATCGGCGGCCTCCTCGCCGTCACCGCCCTGGAGGTGCTCCAGAGCCTGTGGAACCGCCTCCAGACCGGCGCCGAGCCCCAGGCCACCCGGCTCGGCTTCGGCGTGATGCTCGTCACGATGGCGATCAACCTGGCCGTGACCCTCTGGGAGGAGCGGCGGGGCCGGCGGCTGGGCAGCGACCTGCTGCTGGCCGACGCGGCGCACACCCGCAGCGACGTCCTGACGTCGATCGCGGTGCTGGCCAGCCTGGCCGCCACGCGGGCCGGCTACCCGGAGATCGACGTCGTCGCCGCCCTGCTGATCACGGGGTTCATCGGCCGCACCGCCTTCAAGATCCTGCGCGACAGCGGTCTCCTGCTGGCCGACACCGCGGTGGTGCCGCCCGGCCGGATTCGCGAGATCGCCCTCGCGGTGGAGGGCGTCGAGTCGGTCCACAAGATCCGCAGCCGCGGCCGTCCGCAGACGGGGCACGCCGACCTCCACGTGCAGGTGCGGCCCGAGCTGCGCATCGAGGAGGCGCATCTGATCGGCCACCGGGTCGCCGAGGCGCTGCGCTCCGGGCTCGGCTTCCGGGACGTCCTGGTGCACGTGGAGCCCCCGGTGGGCCACCGGACCCCGAGAGAGGAGACGCCGCCCGCGTGCTAGCCTGGGGACCGTGACCCGCGAGGAGCTCGCCACCGCGATCGCCGTCCTCGAGCGCACGCCGGCCACCCTGCGCACGCTGCTCGAGGGCCTCGACGAGCGGTGGGTGCGCTGTTCCGAGGGGCCGGAGACCTGGAGCGCCTTCGACGTGGTGGGCCACCTGATCCACGGCGAGCACACCGATTGGATGCCGCGGCTGCGCCGCATCCTCGAGCACGGCGACAGCAAGGCCTTCGAGCCCTTCGACCGCTTCGCCCAGCTCCGCGAGAGCCGGGGCAGGAGCCTCGGGGAGCTGCTCGACGAGCTCGAGCGGCTGCGGGCCGAGAACCTTGAGGCCCTTCGGGGCCTCGACCTCCAGGAGGAGGACTTCGCCCGCCCGGGTCGTCACCCCGAGCTGGGCCCGGTCACCCTGGGGCAGCTCCTGGCCACCTGGGTGGTGCACGACCTGGGCCACATCGCCCAGGTCGCGCGGGTGATGGCCAAGCGGTACGGCGACCGCGTGGGGCCCTGGGTCGAGTTCCTGCCGGTGCTCGGCGATCGCCGCTGAGCCGGCGGCCGTCGGGAGCCGGGGCTCGAAGCCCCAGGCCTTGACAGCGGGGTGGCTGCCGCGCTATTTTTCGAGCGCACAAAAAAACGGTTTCGCAAAGCAGAAACCATCTCGATCCCGGAAGCCCGATGTCCCGCCCGCTCCTCCCCCCGTCCTGCCCGTCCCTCTGGCGGACCGGCGCGGCTCCGCCGCCGTGGTGGCGCCGGCGCGCGCGGGCCCGGGTCCTTTCGGTGCTACTGGGGGTGCTCACGGTGGGGGCGGCCCATGGCGAGCCGTGCGCTCTGGGCGGCCGGGCGGTGGACCGACACGGCTCCGCGGTCTCCGGGGCGGTGGTGACCCTGGTGGCGTCGGGCGAGAGCTCCACCACCGACGCCGCGGGCCGCTTCTCCTTCACCGGCGTGCGGCCGGGCCGCACGGAGCTGGTGGTGGTTGCCGACGGCTACGCCGTGGCCGGCGACACCCTGCGCTGCGACGCTGGCGAGGAGCTCGTGCTCGAGGTGTCGCTCTCCCCCGCCTTCGGCGAGGAGCTGGTGGTGACCGCCACCCGCACCGAGAAGCGACTGGCCGACCTGCCGGTGCACACCCAGGTCATCGCCCGGGCGGAGATCGAATCGAGCGCCGCTCGGACCCTGGCCGACGCCGTCGAGTTCACCTCCGGCGTGCGGGTGGAGAGCAACTGCCAGAACTGCAACTTCTCGCAGATCCGCATGCTGGGTCTCGAGGGGCCGTACTCCCAGATCCTGGTGGACGGCCAGCCGACCGTCTCTTCGCTGGCCCTCGTCTACGGCGTCGAGCAGTTTCCCGCCCGACTCATCGACTCGGTGGAGGTGGTCAAGGGCGGCGGCTCGGCCACCTACGGCGGCGGCGCCGTGGGCGGGGTGATCAACCTGATTCCGCACCAGCCCTCGCACACTAGCGCCGTCTTCGAGGCCCGCTACCTGGCCACCGGCGGCGAGCCGGGCCGCTCGCTGTCGGGCCTCGCCGACTGGGCGGCGGCCGACCGCGGCCGCTCTCTGTCGGTGTTCGCCCAGTCCGACGAGATCGACCCGGTGGACGTGGACGGAGACCGATACTCCGAGGTCACCCGCCGCGAGCTGACCACCTTCGGGGTGCGCTTCGACCAGTACGCGCTGGCGTCGAAGGGGCGCTTCTCGGTGGAGACCAACCGGACCGAGGCGCGACGCCGCGGCGGCGATCTCGAGCGCTTCGCCCTGCCGCCCGACCGGACGGCGCTCACCGAGGCGATCGATACCCGGCGCACCGGGCTGTCGCTGGGCTGGCTGCACCAGGCCAGCCCGCGGTTCGACTACCGCGCCACCAGCTCCCTGGCCGTCACGAAGCGCGACAGCTACTACGGGGCCGGCTTCGACCCCGACGCCTACGGCGTGACCGAGAACCCGCTCTGGATCGCCGACCTGCAGCTCAACCACGGCTTCGCCCGGAGCACCCTCACCTGGGGTGTCCAGAACTCGCGGGACGAGATCGAGGACCTCCAGCTCGGGTACGGGCGCCAGATCGCCGCCACCTACCGCGACCTCGGGGTCTACCTCCAGGACGACCGGAAGCTCGCTCCGTCGGTGAGCCTCCTCTACGGGGCGCGGGCCGACCGCCACTCGGAGATCGGCGGCGAGATCCTGTCGCCGCGCCTGGCGCTGCTCTGGTCGCCGCGGGCCGATCTCACCTTCCGCTCCTCGGTGGCGGCCGGCTTCCGGCCGCCGGTGGTCTTCGACGAGGACCTCCACATCGTCCTGGTGGGGGGAGGCGACGCGCGGGTGGTGCGCAACGACCCCGGTCTGGTGGAGGAGCGCTCGACCGCCTTCCTGCTGTCCACCGAGTGGCGGCCGGTGTTCGGCCGCTTCGGCGCGGCGGCCGTGGAGCTCAACCTCTTCCGCACCGACCTGGACGACCTCTTCCACAACGTCGAGGCCGACGATCCCGCCACGCCGGAGGTGGAGCTCCTCCGTCGCAACTCCGGCGGCGCCCGCGTGGAGGGGGCCGAGCTGTCGATCTCCGTGCGATGGGGCTCGAAGGCGGGCCTGGACCTCGGCTTCGTGCGGCAGAGCTCCCGCTTCGACGTCCCCGAGCCCGACTTCGGCAGCCGCGACTTCTTCCGCACCCCGGACCGCTACGGCACCGCCAGCCTCTCGGCGCGCCTGCCCCATCGGCTGGAGCTGTTCGCGGGGGCGATCTACACCGGCCCGATGACGGTGCCCCACTACGCCGGCTTCATCGACGCCGACCGGCTCGAGCGCACCCCCTCGTTCCTCAGCCTCGACCTCAACCTGTCGCGCCGGCTCCCCCTGGGCGGCCACCGGGAGGTCAAGCTCACCGCCGGCGTGAAGAACCTGACCGACGAGTACCAGGGGGATCTCGACCGCGGACCCGATCGCGACTCGGCCTACGTCTACGGCCCCCGCTTCCCGCGGTCGGTCTTCGTGGGCGTGCAGATCGAGCTGTGAGGGGGCTGGCGGCTGCGCTGGCCGTGGCGCTGGCCCTCGGGCCCGCGCCCGCCCCGGCGACGGATCTGCTGGCGGCAGCGCTCCCCGTCGAGACGGTGGACGGCACGCCGATCACGCGGGGCGACCTCGCCGGCAAGGTGGTGCTGGTGGACTTCTGGGCGTCGTGGTGCGCGCCCTGCCTGGCGCAGCTCCCGACCCTGAAGCGGCTCTACGCCCGCCACGGTGGGCACGGGCTCGAGATCGTCGGCGTCTCCGTGGAGCTCGCCGACACCCGGCGGGTGGTGGGCTGGGTGCGGCGCCAGGAGCTGTCGTGGCCGCAGGTTCACGACCGGCGCGGCGTGCACGGCGAGCTGGCGCGGCTCTTCGGGGTGGAGTCGGTGCCGCGGTCGTTTCTCTTCGACCGCGAGGGCAGGCTGGTCGCCCTGGATCTGCCGCCGCGGGCGCTCGAGGCCACTGTGGAGGCGCTGATGCGGCTGCGCGACCGCCCGGGGGGCGAGGAGGCCCCGGGGACCTTGCGGGGCGGCGGGAGCGGCGGCTAGCGGCCGCCGGCGGGGGCCGGCTCTTGCGACCCCTGTCCGCCGCCCGCGCTCTCCGCGATGGCGTAGAGATGGGTGCGGCCGCGCAGGAAGAGCTCGTCGCCCACGATCGCCGGGGAGGCGTCGAAGCCGTCGTCGAGCTCGTTGGTGGCCAGCACCTCGAGGCTGGGGCCGTGCCGGAGCACCACGGTGGTGCCCTCGCGGCCGGCGACGTAGATCCTGCCGTCGGCGGCCACCGGCGAGGCGTAGACGTTCTCTATGCCGGGCAGCCGCTCGGGGCCGAAGACCACCTCGCCGGTCTCGGCGCGCACCGCGGTCAGGATGCCGGAGTTGCTCTTCAGGAAGTAGAGCAGCTCGCCGTAGAGGACCGGCGACGGCACGTAGGGGGTGTCGCGGTCGTAGGACCAGGCGATGGCGTCGCCGCCGTCCAGCACGCCTCGCGCGCCGGGCAGCCGGATCGCCTTGAGGGCGCTGCCGCGGAAGCCGCTCGTGACCCAGACCATCCCGTCGCGGTGCACCGGGGCCGGGATCGTGTTCACGGTCATCCCGCCGGTCTCCCAGATCGTCTCCCCGGTGGCGAGGTCGTAGCCGCGCACCCGCCCGGTGGCGCTGACCACCACCTGGCGGCGGCCGTCCACCTCCACCACGATCGGCGTCGACCACGAGGTGCGCTCGTCGCGGGCGCGCCGCCAGCGCTCCTCGCCGGTGGCCTTGTCGAGAGCGACGACGAAGGAGTCGCCCTCGTGGTCCCAGTTGACCACCAGGGTGTCGCCCGAGACCACCGGCGAGCTGCCCTCGCCGAAGCCGTTGCGGGTGCTCATGTCGCCCAGGTCCACCGACCAGAGCGGCTCCCCGTCCAGGGTGTAGGCGTAGAGGCCGCGGGAGCCGAAGTGGGCGAACAGGTGCTCGCCGTCGGTCAGCGCCGAGGCGGAGGCCCAGGTGGCGTGGGGGTGGGTGCCCTCGTGGGGCACCAGCTCGGCGGCGGTGCGCTCCCAGACCACCGAGCCGGTAGCCCGGTCCAGGGCCAGCACCACGAAGCGCACCGGCCCCCCGGCGCGCACGTTGCGGCGCCAGCTCGGCTCCTCCTCCGACGGGGCGGCCGGCTCCTCGGTCTCGACCGCGGTCAGCAGGTAGATGCGGTCGCCCCAGACGATGGGCGAGGCGTGGCCGCGGCCGGGGATCGGCACCTTGAAACGGACGTTCTCGGTCTCGCTCCAGGTGACGGGAGGGGAGGCGCCGGGAGCCTCCCCGGTGCCCAGGGGGCCGCGCCAGCTCTGCCAGTGGGAGTCGGAGGCCGGGAGCGGCAGGGCGGCGAGAAGGAGAAGGGCTGCGGCGCAAACCGGAGGGCGAAGCGTCATGGCGCGCATTCTACGAGAGACGGACGCCGGCCCCGCGTCGAGAGGTCACCGGCAGAGGCTCTCGCCCGGCCGCCAGACCTGCCAACCCTCGGAGTTCGGGGCCGGGTTGATGACCCGCGCGCCGCTGCCGTCGGGCCGCATCAGCCAGAGGTCGAAGGTGCCTCGGCCGTCGTGCTCGACGCCGGAGGTGACGGCCAGCCACCCCCCGTCCGGGGACCAGACCGGGGAGTACTCGTCGACGTAGGTGTCGGTGATCGGGTGCGCGTCGCTGCCGTCGGCCGCTGCGAGCCAGATCTCCGAGCGCCCGTCGGCCACCCGGTGGAAGGCCAGGGCGGAGCCGTCCGGCGAGAACGAGAGCCCGCCGTTGTAGCCTCCGAGCCGGGTCAGTCGGCGCTCCCGCCGGGTGGCGAGGTCGAGCTCCACGATCTCTCCGGCGCCGCTCTGGTCCTCGCCGGAGGCGGGGAAGTAGCGGGTCCAGACGATCCGGCCGCCGTCCGGCGAGAACGCCGCGCCCGAGTCGTGGAGGGCGTTGTCCGTCAGCCGCTCCACCGAGCCGCTCTCGAGATCCATCAGGTACAGCTCCGGCTTCTCGGCGTCCCGCAGCGAGAAGAAGGCGATCCTGGCTCCGTCGGGCGACCAGACCGGCCCCGAGTCGTCGGCCGGGTGGTTGGTGAGGTTGGCCGCCTCGCCGCGGCCCAGCGGCCGGCGCCAGATCTCGCCGGGACCGTCGGCCTTGCTGGTGTAGACGATCTCCTCGCCGTCGGGGGAGACCGAGACCTGGAACTGATGTCCGGGCTCCACGACCACCGAGGCGAGCTGGGTCCCGTCGGCGCAGATCCTCCAGATGTCGTAGTCGGTGCGCGCGGGGTCGGAGTGACGGGCGAAGATGAGGGTGTGGCGGGGCAGATCGGCGTCGGCCCGGGCTGCGGCCCCGGCGGCCAAGCCGGCCAGGAGGAGCAGCGCGGCAGCCACGACCGGCGGTCGTGGACGGCCGCCGCGGGCCGGGCTGGTGCGGGCTCTGCCGTGGGGTGACTTCATCGGTGGCTCTCTCCCTGGGCCCCTTCCCTGGGGCCGGCGGCGAAGGCGCCTAGTAGGGCAGCCCGGGAATGGTGATCTCGAAGCCCTCGGCGTCCTTGGCCGCCTGGACCAGGGCGCGGACATCCTCCAGCAGCTCGGACGCGTCGAAGACGATGCCGTCCTTGATGGTGTAGACGACGCCTCCGACGCGGACGATCTCGTTGTCGTCGGTGAGCTTCAGGGCCCCCGTGCCGTAGAGCACCTTCAGGTTGGCCAGCGGATTCTCGCCCACCACCACCAGGTCGGCCAGCTTGCCCGGCTCCACGGTGCCGATCTGCCCGGCCAGGCCGAGGGCCTCGGCGCCCATCAGCGTGGCCGAGCGGACCACCTCCAGGGGGTGGAAGCCGGCCTCGCGCAGCAGCTCCATCTCGCGCACGAAGGAGAAGCCGTACAGGTTGAAGGAGTAGCCGGAGTCGGTGCCCACGGCCACCCGGCCGCCGCGGTTCTTGAACTCGTCGATGAACGCCATCCAGAGGCGGTAGTTCTCCTTCCAGGCGACCTCCTCCTCGGTGCCCCAGTAGAAGTAGTAGGAGGCGTGCGCCAGCCGGTCGGGGAGAAAGAAGCGCCAGAGCTCGGGCAGGGTGTGCCTCTCGTGCCACTCCAGCCGGGCGTTGCGCAGCACGTCGCGGGTGACCTCGTAGGAGACGAAGGTGGGCACGATGGTGAAGTCCAGGGCGACGAGCTCGTCCATCACCGCGTTCCAGCGCGGGCTGCCGGGCGGCGCCGCCTGCTTCCACAGCCGGCCGGCCTCGGTGAACCGGTCCTGCTCGTCGTTGTAGTCGTAGTCCAGGGGGTAGTCCTGCACCACCCGGTCGGTGAGCATCGCCTCGGGCAGGCCGTACCAGTGCTGCATGGAGGTCAGGCCCATGCGCGCCGAGTCGAGGGCGTTCTGCCACACCACGTTGAGCTGGGCGTGGTGGCAGGTCGTGTAGAGATCCAGCTTCTTCGCCTCGTCGATGGCGGCCGCCATCAGGTCGGGCCGCAGGCCGAAGAACTTGATGCCGTCGCCCCCTCGCCTGCGCAGCTCGCGCACCCAGGCGCGGGCCTGCTCCGGCGTGGTGATCGGCCCGTCGTGTCCCTGGCCGAAGACGGCCGCCGCCTCGATCCGTGGCGCGGTGATCTCGTTGGCTTCGCTCTTCGCCTTGTGCCAGAGGTTCCACTCCAGCCCGTTGCCGCTGCCGGGATCGCTGATGGTGGTGATGCCGTGCGCCAGCCAGAGCTTGAGTACGTACTCGGCCGGGGTCGAGCGGACCGAGCCGCCCAGGTGGCCGTGGAGATCCACGAAGCCGGGCAGCACCCAGTGCCCGTCGAGCTCCAGGACCCGGTCGCCTGCGCTCGCGGCGGGGCGGTTCTCCGGGTCCACGGGGACTCCGGGCGCGCCGACGCTGGCGATCCTCACGATCCGGTTGCCCTCGATCACGATGTCGGTCGGGCCGCGGGGAGGCGCGCCGGTGCCGTCGATCAGGGTGACGCCCCGCAGGATGAGCCGCTCGAACGGCCCCTCGCCCTCGGCGCGGGCCGGGGCGCGGGGCGCCTCCTCCAGGTCGGCGGCGGGGGCCGCGGCGGCGGCGAGCAGCACGAGGGCCGCTGTGAGCAGGCGGACGGGCGACGAGAGGGGGGTTGTCGGCATCGGCTCCTCCGGCTTCGGGGGAAGGTCGGGCGATGCCCGGATCATAAGGCCCCGCCCGCTTCGGAGGCGCCCCGCCCCGCCTCAGCCCAGCAGCTCGGCCACGGTCAGCTCGAGGCCGGGCAGCGCCACGGGCCGCACCGTCTCGCGGTCGCGGGCGCGTCGTACGATGCGGTACTCCCGGCCCTGGGGCCGCCGGAAGACCTGGACCGCGTCCGCGCCGAGCGCCACGATCCACACCTCCCGAACGCCGGCCTGGGCGTAGAGGCCCAGCTTGAATCTGCGGTCGAAATCGTACGAGACGTCGGCGACCTCGACGAGCAGCAGAACCTCCTCGGCCAGCGGATGCCGGTCGGAGTAGAAGTCGTCTCGCGGGGCCAGCAGGGCGAGGTCGGGCTCGGGCTGGGAGAGGTCGCTCAGCTCCACCGGGCTCCGGATGCTCACCACCGCCCGCTCGCCGACCCGCTCGCAGAACCAGCGGGTCAGCCGCATCACGCAGCCGGCGTGCCGGCTGCCCACCACGGGCGCCTCGAAGATCTCGCCCGCCAGGAGCTCCACCCTCTCGAGGGGCCGCAGGATCCCCTCGGCGAGCATGACGTGGTACTCGGAGGTGGTGAAGCGGCGTCGCCTGGCGGCGGGCCGGCGGGCGGTGTAGCCGCGGCGGCTCGGGTCCCCCATGTGCTGGAGGACGGAAAACGGGACGGGAATCTCGCGCTGCGACCCGGGGCCGTCCGCCGCCCCTACAGCACGGTCTCGAGCGCCGCCTCGAACTGCTCGTAGGAGCGAGCGCCGAGCATCACGCGGCGCACCACGCCGTCGCGGTCGATCAGGTAGCTCGTGGGCCGACCCGACTCGGGCCAGGAGATCGGCTGCGAGTAGGCGTGCATCGTCGGGG
>JAWWBN010000101.1:0-11788 GCA_033720955.1 Thermoanaerobaculia bacterium
CCGCCTTCACCCGCGCGAGGCCGAAGTAGTAGAGGAAGATCGCTCCACTGCCGGTGGTGAGGCCGATGAGGAGCACGAGCAGCCACTGGGTGCCGGTCATGCGGCCGAAGGGCAGCTCGCGGCCGGCCAGGAGCAGGTAGCCCAGCGCCAGCGCCGAGGTCACCCCGTAGCGGCCGAAGGTGGCGGCGCGGAAGTCGAGGGCCCCCAGCACCCGCTTGCCGAAGACGGTGGCCGAGCCGAAGGCCGCCGCGGCGAGGGCCGCCCACGCCGCGGCCGCCGCCGGCGACCGGCCGGCGCCCAGCTCGGGCCAGCGGGCTCCGAAGGTCATCAGGTAGGCGCCGCCCAGGGCGACCCCGGCGAGCAGCAGGAAGCGCCGGGTGAGACGCTCGCCCAGCAGGAGGGCGGCGAGCAGGATGGCGAACACCGGTTGCAGCTTCTGGAGCAGCACGACGACGCTGAGCTGCTGGAAATCCACCAGGAAGAGGGCGGTGACGATCGCCACCGTTCCCAGCCAGCCGCCGGCGAAGGCCGCCAGGACCAGATACGGCCACACCCGGGCCGGCAGCCGGACCAGGTCCCCGTACGATCTCCAGAGGAGCGGCTGCATGAGGAGAAAGGGCACCAGGTGCAGCAGCAGCACCACGAACGGGACGCTGAGCGCGTTCAGACGCGGCGTCAGGACGACACCGTCGAGGCCCCAGAGCGCCGCCGCGACCGTGATCGCCAGAGCTCCGACGACCCCCGGGGCGAGGCCCCACGGCCGGTTTCCTGTGCTCGGCAAGTTGGGCCCAGGATAGCAGCCGCACCGCCCGCCCGGCCGGTAGACTCGGAGCGGGCCGGTCGGCCGGCGGCCCGTTCGAAAGGAGCATCCCCATGGCGAATCGCGTGCGCAACTTCGGCGCCGGTCCGGCGGCGCTCCCCCTGCCCGTCCTGGAGCAGATCCGGGACGAGCTGCTCGATTTCCGCGGCACGGGGATGTCGATTCTCGAATCGAGCCACCGGGGCCCGGCGTACAGCGAGATCCACGAGGAGGCGATGACCAACCTGCGGCGGCTGCTGGAAGCCGGCGAGGAGTACGAGATCCTCTTCATGACCGGCGGCGCGCGGACCCAGTTCAGCCTGGTGGCGATGAACCTGCTCACCCGCGGCAGCCGCGCGGACTACGTCACGACCGGCCGTTGGAGCGAGCTGGCGCTCGACGCCGGACGCCGCTTCGGCGCGGTGCGGGAGATCTGGACCAGCGCTCCCCACGGCCACGACCGGGTCCCCGGCGACGACGAGCTCGCCCCCGACCCGCGGGCGGCCTTCGTCCACTACACCAGCAACAACACGATCTACGGCACCCAGTACCACCGGGTGCCGGAATCGGGGGGCGCCCCGCTCGTGTGCGACATGTCGTCCGACATCCTGAGCTGGCCCCTCGACGTCTCGCGGTTCGGGGTCATCTACGCCGGGGCGCAGAAGAACCTGGGGCCGGCGGGCGTCACCGTGGTGGTGGTGCGGCGCGATCTCCTGGAGCGCTCCGAGCCGTCGCTGCCGGAGACCATGAGCTACGCGGCCATGGCCGCCAAGCGGTCGTTGGTCAACACGCCGCCGGTCTTCTCGATCTACGGCCTGGCCCTGGTCACCCGGCACTGGCTCTCGCAGGGCGGGGTGAGGGAGATCGAGCGGCGCAACCGGGAGAAGGCGGAGCTTCTCTACGCCGCCATCGACGGGTCCGAGGGCTTCTACCGCGGTCACGCCCGCCCCGACAGCCGCTCGCGGATGAACGTCACCTTCAACCTGCCGACGCCGGAGCTGGAAGCGAGCTTCCTGACCGGCGCGGCGGCCGAGGGGCTGGCCGCGCTCAAGGGCCACCGCTCGGTGGGCGGCGTGCGCGCGTCGATCTACAACGTGGCCGAGCTCGAGGGCGTGCGCGAGCTCGCCGCCTTCATGAACGACTTCCGCGCTCGAAACGGCTGAGGCGGGAGTCCGGTCAGCGCGCCCGGCTGTCCGCGCCGCGGGGCGGCGGCGTGGCGGGAGCCCGGACCGGGCCGTCCTCCTCCCGGAGCTCGGCGACCATCTGCCGGACGTTGGTGACCGCCTGCGGCTCGGTCCACGAGAGCCGGGTCCGGACGGAATGGCCGGCTCCCTCGAGCCGTCGCCCCAGCCGCTCCAGGGCGGTCTCCACGCCCTCCCGCTCCGGCTCGATGGCGAGCACCACGAAGGTGCTGGCGCCGAAGCGGGCCACGAGATCCGAGCCGCGGAAGGTGTCGCGAAGGGAGCTGGCCACCTCGCTCACGCTCTCCTGGGCGGGCTCGACGCCCCCGCCGGCGGACGTCAGCTCGACCTCGATCAGGCCGACGCCGCGGGAGAAGCGGCGAGCCGCCTTGAGCTGCTGCTCGGCGAGGATGACGAAGCCCCGGCGGTTGAACAGCCCCGTGGGCTCGTCGAGCAGCGAGAGGGCGCGCAGGGCGTCGGTGAGGCGCTGCCGCTCGATCGCGTAGCGCAGCGAGCGCGAGATCAGCCGGCCCGTGAGATCGCCCTTCACCAGGTAGTCCTGGGCACCGCGCTGCAGCGCCTCCACCGCCATCTACTCGTCGTCCAGGCCGGTGAGCACCACGACGGGCAGATCCTCGGCCGCCTGCCGCAGCCGGTCGAGGGCGTCCAGGCCGCGGGCGTCGGGGAGGATCAGGTCCAGCGCCGCGACGTCGAAGCGGTCGCGCGCGATCTCGTCCAGCGCCTTGCCCAACGTGTCCGCCACCACGGTCTCGAAGCGGCTGGTGAAGTCGGATGCGATCTGGGCCTGGAAGAGGCCGGAGGCGACCGGGTCGTCCTCGATCAGCAGGACCCTGAGATTGCGGTTGGCCATGGGGTGGAGTCCCCCTGTATTCTCTGCCAGGAACGGGCCGAGCGCCAATCCGCGGCCGGCGGCCCCCCTGGAGCGTCTGCCACCATGCCCATCCGCCGCCGCGTCCCGCTGCCCACGATCGCGTCGCTCGCCCTGCTGCTGGCGGGCTGCTCGGCGGCGCCGCGTGGCGCCGCGCCGACCGCCGGCGCGCCGCCAGCCGACCTCTACGCCGCCGTCATCGACGCGGGCAGCAGCGCCTCGCGGATCCACCTCTTCCGCTGGCGCCCGGCCTCCGACGGCGGCCTGCCGGTGGTGGAGCCGCTGGCGGAGGAGAAGGTGGAGCCGGGGCTGTCGGAGTACGCGGGCCGGACCGACGAGATCGCCGCCGCGCTGGCGCCCCTCGTCGACTTCGCGGTGGATCGGATCGGCGCTCCGCCGGAGGAGATGGCCCGCTTCCCCGTCCACCTGAAGGCCACCGGGGGCGTGCGGCTGCTGCCCCCGGACGAGCAGCGGGCGGTGCTCGACGCCGCGGCGGAATACCTGGCGGAAACCCCCTTCCGCTTCGAGGGCGCCGAGGTCATCAGCGGCCGCCAGGAGGGGATCTTCGGGTGGCTCAGCGTCAACTATCTGCTGGGCTTTCTCGACGACGGCGGACCCTTCCCCTCGGCGGGCGCTCTGGACCTGGGGGGCGCCTCGACCCAGATCACCTTCGTCCCCCTGGATGCCGCCGCTGAAGAGCTCGGGACGGTCGTCATCGGACCCTCGCGCTTCCCGCTCTACAGCGTCAGCTACCTGAGCCTGGGCCAGGACGAGGCGCGGGAGAGGTTGGCGACGCCCGCCTGCTTCCCGCGGGGCTATCCCCTCCCGGGGGGCGGCGTCGGGACGGGGGAGTACCGAGCGTGCCGGGAGACCCTGCGCCGGGGGCTCGCCGGGCCGTGCGAGGCCGAGAGGTGCTCGCTGATGGGCGAGTACCAGCCCCCCCTCTACGGCGAGTTCGTCGCCTTCTCGGCCTACCGCTTCGCGGCCGCCTTCTTCGACCTGGGGCAGGACCTCACCCTGGACCGGCTCGAGGCCGAGGGCGAGGCCTACTGCGGCAAGGAGTGGGGGGTGATCCGGGTGGAGCGGGCCGACGAGCTGGGCAATCCCTACCTGCCGTTCAACTGCTTCACCGCCGCCTACCTGGTCACCCTGCTGCACGACGGCTTCGGCTTCCCGATGGCCGACACCCCGATCCGCGTGCCGGCCGAGCTGCTGGGAACCGAGGTGAGCTGGACCCTCGGCGCCCTGGTCTGGGAGCTGGCCGGGGCGCGGCTCGACTAGCGGGCGGGCGGCTCCACCCCGCGCCACGCCTCCGCCTCGCTGGCCAGGAGGCGGGCGTCCTCCCCGATCTCTCCCCCCTGCTCGCTCTCCCCCTCGACGTGGGCGAGAGCCCGCTCGGCGGCGGCCGCCGCCTCGGCCGTCCGGCCGCTGCGGGCGAGCAGCCGCGCATGCAGGGCGTGGGTCCAGTACATCGGCGACGAAGCCGCCAGGGCCGCGGCCCATCCCAGCGCGTCCTCGGTGCCCAGGTCGTTCCGGTAGAGGTAGTTGGCCCACTCCCAGACCCGGGGTCCGTCCTGCGGGCTCGCCGCGGCGACGAAGGCCCGGGCCCGCTCGAGGACGGTGCGCTCCAGGTCCACGGAGACCTCGAACGGCACCAGAACCTCCTCCCAGGCGATCGCTACCGTGACCGAGTCGGCGCCCACCGAGGGGAAGTAGATCAGCAGACGCTCCTGGAAGGGTGCCCTCCTGGGCCGGACGCGGATCCGCAGCGCCTCCCTCTCCGGGTCGTAGACGGAGGTGCCGCCCCCCTCGGTCTCGGACTGGAAGATGAGCACCCACTCCTCCGGGTCGGGGATCGTGAAGAGGAGGTAGCTGCCGGCGGCCAGGGGCTCGCCGGCGACCTCCACGTCGTCGCCGAGGGAGATCGTGGCCGGCTCGTCTGCGCCGGGGCGCCAGACCTCCTTCCAGGGCACTGCCTCCCCCCAGATGACCCGGCCGGCGACGGCGGGACGGTCGTAGGTCACCTGTACCGTGGAGACGCCGACGACCTGGGCGACCTGGGCCGGCGGGCTGAGCCGGGGGGGGCCGGGGGGCGTCTCCAGCCCCGCGGAGGAGCTGGCGAGAAGGACGGCCAGGCCGGCGGCGGCGACGGGGGCGGGGCGGGTCATGAGGTCCTCCTCTCGCGGCGGCCCGCGGCGGCGGGCTCGAGGACCCGGTCGGCGAGCCCGGGGATCCCCTGGCCGGCGACCGGCGGGATGTCGAGAAGCTGGCAGAGCAGGGGATAGATGGCCCGGTTGTCCACCTGGTCGAGCTCGACCCCCCGCCGGATGGAGGGGCCGGCGGCGACGAAGATCCCGGCCATGGAGTCGAGCCGGTTGTCGTACCCGTGGTTGCCGCCCGCGAAGCGGTCGGGGTGCCGGTCGAAGTAGCCGTGGCTGGTGATCGACCAGCCTTCGTCGGCCAGCGCCAGGATGGGGGGCACCCGCGGGTGGCGGTAGTCGAAGCGCGACGGGATCTCGTCGCGGCGCCAGACCGACAGCGCCGGGTGGGCGCCCGCCAGAGCCCGGTAGACGGCCTCGCGGTGGCGCTCCTCCGGCCAGAGCGCGGCCACCGGGTTCCAGTCCACCGGCCGGGCCAGGTCGAGGTCCACGTAGTCGTCGAGAAAGACGACCCGCTCCGGCGAGGTCGCCGCCAGGCCGTGGTCGGAGACCACCACCACGCTCACCGCCGGGTCGCGGAGTCCGGCGATGCCCTCGAGCAGCCGCCCCAGCAGCCGGTCCACCTCGCGGATCGCCGCGTCGAGGCGGGGCGAGGGGGCGGGCCCGGTGTCGTGCCCCGCGTCGTCGGCGCCGCTGAAGTAGAGGGTGACGAAGGAGGGGCGCCGCGCCGCGGGACGCGCCAGCCAGCCGAGCACGCGGTCGACGCGCTCCTCGCCGGGCATGGCGCCGTCGTAGGGGGTCCACTCGGTGGGCCGGATGCCGCCGATCTCGGCCTCGGTGCCGGGCCAGAAGAGGGCCGCCGTGGCCAGACCGTGACGCTCCGCCGTGACCCAGATCGGCTCGCCGCCGTACCAGCGCCCGTCGCCGACGGCCTCCCGATCGCTCAGGGAGAAGCGCCGGTCGAGAGCCGGGTCGTAGATGTTGTTGGCCACGAGGCCGTGCCGGCCGGCGCTCAGCCCGGTGACGATCGAGTAGTGGTTGGGGAAGGTCTTGGAGGGGAAGACCGGGCGCAGCTTCCCGGCCCGCACGCCGCGGCGGGCGAGGTCCGAGAGGTGCGGAGTGAGACCTCGGTCGAGATAGTCCCAGCGGAAGGCGTCGAGGCTCACCAGGACGACCGCGGGGCGGGGATCGCGCGACCGGGAGACCGGCTCGCGGCACCCGGCGAGCGGGGCCAGCGCCAGCGCCGCCAGGGCCGCCAGCGCCGGCAGGGGACGGAGGTCAGCCCTCTTCGACGACCTCGATGACCTCCATGTCCTCGCCGAGGATCACCTCGACCTCCTCTTCGCGCACCGCGGCTCCCCAGTCGATCATCGGGTCCTGCTCCGGGTCGTCCACCTGGACGGCCTGCTCGGCGCGGGCCTTCTTGGCCGCCCGCCGCTCCGCCTTCAAAGCCTGCTTCTCGCGCCGCTTCAACTGCCGCTCCCGCTCGCGCTGCCGGCGCACCATCGATGCTTGGTTGGCTCCCATGAGTTCCCCCTTTGCGGTGCTTTTCCGAGTCAACCTCACCCGCCGTCCTGGAAAAAAGGACGTTGGGCTCTGCGCGAGTCTATCAGAAGGGTGGCGCCGGGTCGGCCTCAGAAGGGGAGGTCGAGGGCGCGGCAGAGGAAGCGCACCAGCGGCGCGGCGGCGCGGCAGAGGTCGGCGTACCGCGCGAGAAAGCCGTCGCCGACGGCGTCTCTCTCCGTCAGGGAGGCGGCCAGGAAGTAGTCCTTCCGCTTCAGATCGTCGATCTGGGGATGATCGGCGGGGAAGCCCTTCGGCGCCCTCTTCAGCGAGTCGCCCCCGAGGGCGAGGCCCGCCTCGACGACCGCCCTGCCGGCCGACGCCCGGCGCCAGGTCGCGGGGTCGGCGGCGATCGCCTCGCGGATCCGGGTCAGCACCGGCGTCGGCGGGTGGTAGATGCCGCCCCCCACGTAGACCTCCTCCGGGGAGAGCGACAGGTAGAAGCCGGGAGCGTGGATGTCCTTGGCGCGCTCGTGGCGGAACTGCATGGCGCAGTTGGTCTTGTAGGGGGCGCGATCGCGGGCGAAGCGCACGTCGCGGTAGATCCGGAAGAGCGACCCGCCGACCACCTTGGGGATGGCGGTGAAGTGCGGGCTGATTCTCCTCAGATGGGGCCCGAAGTCGCTGATGAAGGTGAGTGCCGCGTCCTTGACCGAGCTCTCGTAGCGCTCCCTGTTCTCCTGGAACCAGTCGCGCCGGTTGTTGGCGGCGAGGTCGCGCAGGAAGTCGAAGAGCTCCGGCCGAAAGGGGGAGCTCGCGGAGGCCGTCATCCCGCCGGCTCAGCGGCTGGAGGGGATGAGGAGGATCTGCCCCGGACGGATCAGGTCGCCGCGGATGCCGTTGCTGCGCCGGACCTCCTCGACGGTGGTGCTGTGCCGGCGGGCGATCCGCGCCAGCGTGTCGCCGCGAGCGACCCGGTAGCGCAGGACGAGGAACTCGCTCTCGCCCGGGTCGAGCGCGGCGACGTGCTCGCGGTAGGGGCGCGGGAAGATCGCCAGGTGGTAGTGGACCGGGCGGTACTCCAGCGTCGCCTCCAGAACCCCGGCCTCCTCCAGGGTGAGCAGGACCCCCTCGACCCAGGCCCGGCAGCGGCGGCTCCAGCTCCGTCGCAGGTCGACGCCGATGCCGTTGGGGTGCACCGAGCGCCGGCTGGCGTTCGCCGGCTGCATCCGGGTCGCGCGGGTCAGGCTGGTGACCACCAGCGGCTCGCGGCACTCCTCGGCGTAGCGCGCCGCAAGCCGCTCGACGAAGAGCCTGATCTCCGGCCGCGCGTACGGGAAGGAGACCTCCTTCAGGAAGTAGTCGCCGTTGCCCGGCAGGTGGACCAGCTCGCCCCGGCGGACCGCGTCGAGCACGTCGTGACGGGTGTCGTAGGTCGCGAGCCGGTGAGTCGCCGCCTGGTGGTTCTGGCGATCGAGGGAGCTGCTCGAGCCGCGCAGGCTGGCGGCCGGCCCGGCCACCGCCGGCCCCGCCAGCAGACAGCCCACGAGGAGCGCGGGGGGGCAGAGCGTTCGAGCGAGACGATCGGGCATCGTTCTTGAAGAATGATCCCCGGGTAGGCCGACGACCTGTCCCCGGGCAGCGCGCCGACGAGGCGGGATCCGCGAAAGCGAGTTGATTTCTAACACAAGCCAGACAGCGAGACAAGCCGGCCCCGCGGGCTCGTTCCGTTCCCGGCGAAGGGTAGAATCCCCGCTCCGAGCCGCCGCCCCGCCCACCTCATGACCTTTCCGAGCTCACCCCCATAAGATGCCCGAGCCCAAGACCCCCGCCCCTACGCCGCGCCGCCTGCAGCTTCTCCCGCCGGTCGGGCCGCGTCTGCGCAAGCTCCTCACCGTCGTGCTCGGCCTCTTCGCCCTGCTGGTGGTGAACGCCCTCTACCTGGTCTCCACCACCGTCTTCGAGTGGGCGACCGGCCAGACGTACCAGAACTGGTTCTACCTGGTGAACTTCCTGGTCCACCTGGTGCTGGGGCTGCTGCTCGTCGTCCCGTTCGTCGTCTACGGCGCCCTGCACATTCGCGCCGCCCACAACTGGCCGAACCGAAGGGCGGTGGCGGTGGGCTACGTGCTCTTCGGGGTGGCGTTGCTGCTGCTGGCCAGCGGCGTCGTCCTCACCCGCATCGAGGGCCTCATCGTGGTCAAGGACCCGGGGGTGCGCTCGGTGGCCTACTGGGCGCACGTCCTGAGCCCGATCGCCGCCGTCTGGCTGTTCGTGCTGCACCGGCTGGCCGGACCCAAGATCCGCTGGCGGGTGGGGCTGCGCTGGGGCCTCGTCGCCGCCCTCTTCGCCGGGGTGATGCTGGTCGTCCAGGCGCAGGACCCGCGGCGGTGGAACGTCGAGGGGCCGGCGTCGGGCGAGCGCTACTTCTTCCCCTCGCTGTCCCGCACCGCCACCGGCGACTTCATCCCGGCGCGGGTGCTGGACAACGACGAGTACTGCCAGGAGTGCCACGCCGACAGCCACGAGAGCTGGGCGGTGAGCGCCCACCGCTTCAGCTCGTTCAACAACCCGGCCTACGCCTTCTCGGTGGAGGAGACGCGGCAGGTGGCCCTCGAGCGCGACGGCGACGTCCACGCCTCCCGCTTCTGCGCCGGCTGTCACGACCCGGTGGTCTTCTTCAGCGGACGCTTCGACGCCCCCGACTTCGACGGCATCAACGACTCCACCGGGCAGGCGGGAGTGACCTGCACCTCCTGCCACGCGATCACCCATCTGAACAGCGTGCGGGGCAACGCCGACTACACCATCGAGGAGCCGGTGCACTACCCGTTCGCCTTCAGTGAGAACCGGGCGCTGGCCTGGGTCAACCGGCAGCTCGTGAAGGCCAAGCCCGAGTTCCACAAGAAGACCTTCCTCAAGCCCCTGCACCGGACGCCGGAGTTCTGCGCCGCCTGCCACAAGGTCCACCTGCCCGAGGAGCTGAACAAGTACAAGTGGCTGCGGGGCCAGAACCACTACGACTCCTACCATCTCTCGGGGGTCTCGGGGCACGGAGTGGCGAGCTTCTACTACCCGGACGTGGCGCAGGAGAACTGCAACGGCTGCCACATGAAGCTCGAGCCCTCCGACCAGTTCGCGGCGAGGGACTTCGACGGCAGCGGGGTCGCCAAGGCGCACGACCACCAGTTCCCCAGCGCCAACACGGCGCTCCCGCACCTGCTGGGCATGCCCGAGTGGGTGAACGAGAAGCACCGTCTCTTCAACGAGGGGGTCATGCGGATCGACCTCTTCGGGATCAAGGAGGGGGGAACGATCGACGGCGAGCTGACGGCGCCGCTTCGGCCCGCGCTGCCGGTGCTGGCGCCGGGACGCTCCTACCTGCTGGAGACGGTGATCCGCACCCTCAAGATGGGCCACCACTTCACCCAGGGGACGGCCGACTCCAACGAGATCTGGGTTCGTCTCGAGGCCACCTCCGGGGGCCGGGTGGTGGGGATCTCCGGCGGTCGCGCCGCCGACGGAGAGGTGGATCCCTGGTCGCACTTCGTCAACTCCTACGTGCTCGACCGCGACGGCAACCGCATCGACCGGCGCAACGCCCAGGACATCTTCGTCGCCCTCTACAACCACCAGATCCCGCCCGGCGCGGCGGACGTGGTGCACTACCGGCTGGAGGTGCCGAACTGGGTGCGCGAGCCGGTGGAGGTGGAGGTCAAGCTCCTCTACCGGAAGTTCGACACCACCTACATGCAGTACGTCTACGGTCCGGAGTACGTCAACGATCTGCCGATCCTGGAGCTCGCCGCCGACCGGCTGGTCTTCCCGGTGGCCGGCGCGCCGCCGCCGCCGGCGCCCGCGGCGTCGCCGATCCCCGAGTGGCAGCGGTGGAACGACTACGGCATCGCGCTGCTGCGCAAGGGGGGCAAGAGCAAGGGCGAGCTGCGGCAGGCGGAGGAGGCCTTCCGCCGGGTCGAGGAGCTGGGCCGGCCGGACGGCCCGTTGAACCTGGCGCGGGTCTACCTGGAGCAGGGCACGGTGCAGGACCGCGCCATCGAGGCCCTGGCGCGGGCCGCCGCCTTCGACCCGCCGGCGCCGAGATGGTCGGTGGCCTGGTTCACGGGGCTCGTCAACAAGCAGAACGGCTTCCTGGACGAGGCGATCGACAGCTTCCGCGGCATCGTCGCCCTGGACGACGAGGAGACGCGGCGCCGGGGCTTCGACTTCAGCCAGGACTACCGGCTGCTCAACGAGCTCGGCCAGACCCTCTTCGAGCGCGCCAAGCAGGAGCGGGGGGATGCCCGCCGGGCGGAGCGGGAGGCCCTGCTCGAGGAGGCGGCGGCCACCTTCCGCGCCAGCCTCGAGCTCGACCCGGAGAACGTGACCGCCCACTACAACCTCGACCTGATCCTGAAGCGGCTCGGGCGCGACGACGAGGCCCGGGTCCACTTCGATCTGTACCTGAAGTACAAGCCGGACGACAACGCGCGCGACCGCGCCGTGGCGATCCACCGGGCGGCCAACCCGGCCGCCGACCACGCCGCCGAGGCGATCGTGATCTACGACCTGTCGCGGCCGGGCGCCTACGGCCTCGAGGAGGGGCCGCCGGCGGTGTCCGTCGCCGGGTCGCCCTAGCCCGGTCCAGAGAGGAGACCCCGTGGAGGATCCGAGAAGAAGGAGCCCCGACGAAGAGCTGCGTCCGCCCGGCGACGACGCGGTGATCGGCCGCGCCGTCAAGATCTCCCTGCTGGCCCTGGCGGCTCTGGCGGCGGTGGTGGCGGTGGTCTACCTGGCGCTCTCCGGCGGCGAAGTGGAGGCGCCGGAGGTGTCGCTCGAGGCGGCGGCGCCGGCCGTGGTGGAGACCGAGGCCGAGGCGCCGCCCGTCTCCTTCACCGACGTCACCGAGGCCGCCGGCATCGACTTCGTGCACCACAACGGCGCCACGGGCGAGAAGCTGCTGCCGGAGACCATGGGCGGCGGGGTGGCCTTCTTCGACGGCGACGGCGACGACGACCCCGATCTCTTCCTGCTCAACGGCGCCCCGTGGCCCCACTCGCCGCGGCCGCAGACGATGCCCGCCAGCCGCTACTACGTGAACCGGGGCGACGGCACCTTCCAGGACGCCTCGCGCGCCAGCGGCCTCGACCTGACGCTCTACGGCACGGGGGTGGCGGCCGGCGACTACGACGGCGACGGCGCCATCGACCTGTTCGTGGCGGCGGTGGGGAGGAACCGTCTGCTGCGCAACGCCGGCGGC
>JAWWBN010000102.1:0-11756 GCA_033720955.1 Thermoanaerobaculia bacterium
CGCCGGGTCCTCATCCGGCCCTTCACCGCCGGCGACGCCCGGGCGCTGTACGAGTTCTTCCAGCGCCTGCCCGAGGAGGTGCGTCGCTTCGCCTGGGACAACATCTCCGATCCGAACCTCATCGAGACCTGGGCGCGGGAGATCGACTACGCCAAGGCGCTGCCGCTGCTGGCGGTGGACGAGGGGCGGATCGTCGCCGACGCCACCCTCCACCGGCGCGAGCGCGGACCGCTGCGCCGGGTGGGGCGGATCAAGTGGCTGCTCGATCCCGAGTACCGGGGGCAGGGCCTGGGCACCACCCTGGTGAATGACTTCATCAACATCGCGCGTCGCCAGGGCCTCTCCCACCTGACCTGCATGCTGATCGCCGACCTCGAGGCCGACGCGGTGCGCACCCTGACCGAGCTGGGCTTCGATCAGCACTCCATGCCGGGGTACGGCTCGGACCCGGACGGGGAGCAGCACGACATGACCAAGCTGATCCTGGCGCTGTGAGCGAGCCCGCGACCCAACCGCGCGACAAGTGGGGCTCGCGTCTCGGCTTCGTCCTGGCCGCGGCGGGAAGCGCGATCGGTCTGGGGAACCTCTGGAAGTTCCCCTTCATCACCTGGAGCAACGAGGGCGGCGCCTTCGTTCTGGTCTACCTGGCTTGCATCACCGCCGTGGGCCTGCCGATCATGATGGCCGAGATCCTGGTGGGCCGGAAGACCCAGAAGAGCCCGGTGGGCGCCCTGCGGGAGGTCCTGGGCCCGGCGTGGTCGCTGGTGGGCGGTCTGGGCGTGCTGACCGGCTTCGTCATCCTCTCCTACTACGCCGTGATCGCCGGGTGGACGCTGCGCTACTTCGCCATCTGTCTGCAGTGGAGCTTCCGCGGCTTCTCCGCCGACCAGTCCACCGGTGGGGCATTCGGCGCCTTCGCGGCGCAGGGGGGGCTGCAGGTGCTTCTCTCCGGGCTCTTCATGGTGGGGACGATGCTGGTCATCTACCGCGGCATCGGGGGCGGCATCGAGCGGGTGGCCCGGCTGCTGATGCCCCTGCTATTCGGCATCCTGGTGCTGCTGCTGGGCACCGCTCTGACCATGGACGGCGCCGGCCAGGCCCTGGGGTTCATCTTCCGCCCGGACTTCGCCAAGCTGGGCGCCGCGGGCACGCTGGAGGCGCTGGGACACGCCTTCTTCACCCTGTCCCTGGGGATGGGGGCCATGATCACCTACGGCTCGTACCTCGACCAGCGCGAGTCCATCGTGCGCTCGGCCACCATCGTGGTGGTTCTCGACACGGTGATCGCCATCGCCGCCACGGTGATCATGTTCTCGGTGATCTTCAGCGTGCCCGGCATGAGCGAGTCGATCGGCAAGTCCACCGTCGGCATGCTCTTCATCACCCTGCCGCAGCTCTTCTACACCGTGGTGCCGTTCGGCGTCCTCCTGGCGCCTCTCTTCTATCTGCTGGTGGCCTTCGCCGCCCTGACCTCGACGATCTCACTGCTGGAGGTGGTCACCAGCTACTTCATCGATCAGCGCGGGATGACCCGCCGCGGCGCGACCACGCTCTGCGGAGCGAGCATCTTCGCCATGACCACCCTCTGCGCCCTCTCCTTCAACGGCTGGGCGGCGGTCTCGACCTTTGAAGTCTTCTCCGGCAAGCCCGGCGTCTTCGCCACCCTGGACCACCTGGCCTCGAACTGGATGCTGCCGGTGGGCGGCTTCTTCATCACCCTGGGGGTCGGCTGGTTCATGACCGCCGAGACGACCCGGCGAGAGCTCGTGGACGAGGGCACCCCGCGTTGGTTCCGCTTCGGCGTGTGGCGCTTCTTCATGCGCTACGTGGCCCCGGTGGCCGTGGCGGCGATCATCATCGCCGTGCTCTACGGCAAGGACTTCAGCTAGAGTCCCGCCGGCCCCATGATCCGCGTGCCGCCCGAGGAGTTCGAGGAGCTCGTTCGGCGGGCCCTCGACGGTCTGCCCCGGCGCTTCGCCGAGCTGCTGGAGAACGTCGCCGTAGTCGTCGAGGAGGTGCCCAGCCCCGAGGACCTCGAGTCGGTGGGACTCGATCCCGACGAGGACGACCTCCTCGGCCTCTACCTAGGCGTCCCGCTGACCGAGCGCGACTCCTTCTACAGCGCCATTCCCGACCGGATCGCGATCTACCGCCAGCCGATCCTGTCGATCTGCGACAGCCGGCGGGAGGTGGTCCGGGAGGTTCGGGACACCGTGGTGCACGAGCTCGGGCACTACTTCGGGCTCGAAGAAGAGGAGATGCCGTACTGATCCCGGGCGCGCCGCGGGCGGCCTCTCCCGCCCGCGGCGGCCGTCCGACCTACTCGCCCTCCGGCGCCTCGATCTCGCCGCTGACCCGCGACGTGATCACGAAGCCGTTGCGCTTCTCGAAGTCGTAGGTCCGCTCCTCGCCCTCACCGTGGAAGTGGTGGGTCGAGTGACCCAAGAGGAAGCCCTCGTTCGAGTCGGCCCACCAGTACGGGGTGTTCATGACGGTGGCCTGGTCGCCGGCGGGATTCTTCACCATGTCCAGCCGGACCTTGGCCATACCGCTCGCCATCTCGGCATGGGCGACCTCGTCGCCGTTCTCCCAGGAGATGTCGTCGGTGCGGACGTCGACCTTCCCCCACTCCACCTGGAAGACGCGGCCGATCCAGCCGTTGATCGCCTCCCGCTGCTCGGGCGTGGTGGCGTTGTCGAAGGTCACCACCGCCCACTCCGTGGTGCCGTCCCCGAAGTGGTCGCCCAGGTCGCCCGACAGCCACACCTTGGCGCCCGACAGGTCGGTGCCCCCCCAGTGGCTGCCGTCCTCGAACTGGTAGGCGAGGTTGAACTTGCACATGTGGCCTCCCGCCGGCTCCGGGTTGTAGTAACAGGAGCAGAACAGGGGGCAAGAGCAGGCCTCGATGGCGGTGGCCCGAACGTCGTAGCTGCCGGCGTCCGCGGAGCTGGCCTGCAGGCCGCTCCCGGACAGGGCCGCCATCACGACCACGGCGCCCAGCGCCACACTACCGACAAAGAGAAGGAATCTGCGGGACATCGCTAACTCCTTTCGGAGCGGCCCGCGTCCCCGCGACTCGGGCCGCGTTGATGATAGGGACGCCGTAATATACCAAAAGCCGGCGGCGACAGTTATTCTCAGCCATCCCCGGAGCTCGGTCCGTGAGCAGCCCGCCCAGAGAGTTCTCCTTCGCCGAGGAGCTGACTCACGCCATCAGCCACGGCATCGGCGTAGTGCTGAGCGTCGGCGCGCTCGGCTGGATGCTCTGGCTCTCGATCGACGCGGGCGACCCGTGGCGGATCGTCGCCAGCGGCGTCTACGGCACCACCCTGATCCTCCTGTTCCTGGCGTCGACGCTCTACCACGCCCTCTACCGGTCGCCGCGGCGCCAGGTCTGGAAGCTGCTGGACCACTGCGCGATCTACCTCCTGATCGCCGGGACCTACACCCCCTTCCTGCTCGTCGCCATGCGCGACGCGCTCGGCTGGTGGCTCTTCGGGGCCATCTGGACGCTGGCAGGACTCGGCATCCTGGGCAAGGTGTGGCTGCGCTACCGCTACCCGAAGCTGGCGGTGGCGAGCTACCTCGCGATGGGCTGGCTGATCGTCCTGGCCGCACCCCAGGTGGCCTCGTCGGTCGGCTCCGGCGGCATGGTCTGGATTGTGGCGGGCGGCCTGAGCTACACGGTGGGCATCGTCTTCTACGCCCTGCGGCAGCTCTCCTTCTCCCACGCCGTCTGGCACCTGTTCGTGCTCGGCGGCGGCGTCTGCCACGCCCTCGCCGTCGCCCTGCACGTGCTGCCGCGCACCGCTCCCGTCTGAGCCCCGCCTCCGCGTCGCGCCGGGGTCAGCCGGCTCCCTCCGCCCACGCTTCGTTGACCGCGACGTGGTAGCCGTCCGGGTCTCGGAGCACGAAGGCCGGCTTTCCGGTGCCGTTGTCCGTGTTGGGCTCCTCCTCGATCGCCGCTCCCATCGCCCGGGCGCGCTCCCACGCTCGCTCCAGATCGTCGACGACGAACCAGAGCAGCAGGCCGTTGGGATCGGACGGGCCGGGCTCGAGCAGGGTCGGCCAGACGTGATCTCCGGTGGCGCCCGAAGGCCCCCAGTGATGCAGGCAGAGCAGGACGGCGCCGTCTTCGTCGGCGATCTGGTCGAAGACGGCTCCGCCCGGGTGGGTCCGCCGGGCCCCCAGGAGGGTCGTGTACCACCGTGCGCTGGCCCGGACGTCCGAGACCGCGATGATGGGCCAGACACGCTTCATGGGGCTCTCCTTCCCGGGCGGGTGACCACCGGCGGACGGCTCCTCCAGGCGGTCATCCTAGCAGGGCCTCCCTCCCGCCATGACCGGTCTCTCCCCTGCGACGTGAGCCCAAGGGCGTGCCAGGTTTCTCTTGCGTATCGCCGCGATTGGGCGCAGACTGCCCCCGAGGAGGCTTCGCGCCGACCCCCGGTGACCGGTCCAGCCAGCCAGCCCGACGTGACAACGCTGCTCGAAGCGTGGAGCGAGGGCGATCGCTCCGCGCTCGACACCCTGCTGCCGCTCGTCGAGCGCGAGCTGCACGAGCTGGCGCACCGCTACCTTCTCCGTGAGCGGCCCGAGCACACCCTCCAGACGACCGCGCTGGTCAACGAGCTCTATCTGCGCCTGGTGGACCAGCAGCGGGTGCAGTGGCAGGGTCGAGCGCACTTCTTCGGCATCGCGGCGCGGATCATGCGGCGCATCCTGGTCGATCATGCGCGCCGGCTGGCGTTCCTCAAGCGCGGCGGCGGGACCCGCAAGGTCGCGTTCGACGACGACCGCGGGATCGGAGAGGCGAGGGCCGCCGAGCTGGTGGCGCTCGATGACGCGCTAGTCGCCCTGGCCAAGGTCGACGAGCGCAAGAGCCGGCTGGTGGAGCTACGCTACTTCGGCGGTCTGAGCGTCGACGAGGCGGCCGAGGTGCTGGGGCTCCACCCCGACAGCGTCACGCGCGAGTGGCGACGAGCCAAGGCGTTTCTGCGCCGTGAGCTGGAGGACGACTGAATGGCGCCGAGGCGGGGTCGCCCCGGCGCCAGGGGCCAGGCCCAAGGAAACCGGAGGGTCGCCCGCCTACGGCAGCGAGAGTCGCTCGCCGGTCCCGGCGAGGCAGTTGGTCGCGACCAGCGTGCCGGTGAGGTCGAACACCCTGCCGACCGCCACGGCCGTCAGGGTGGCGCCCCCGGCATCCACTTCGACCGTCTCGTCGACCTCGACCCGGCGCAGCGGAGCGCTCGCCGCGTCGAAGCTGTAGAACCTGAAGTGGGAGCGGAAGGTCTTGCCATTCTGGCGACGCCAGATGCCGAGGCCCACGGTCCGGTCGGCGCTGGGCGGCGGCCCGACCGAGAAGCCCTGCTCGCTCAGGGTGCCACCCCGGTGATAGCTGTGCAGCCCCCGGAAGGGCCCGGCCAGCACGTCGCCGGTCTGGCAGTTGACGAAGCTGAGCTGGAACTCCCAGGTCCCGGTCACGTCCCGCGCAACCTCGGCGCGGGCCTGGGCCGGGAGGGTGATCCCGAGGACCACTCCCACGGCGATCGCGGTTGCCAGAAGGACTCGTCTCGATTTGGACATCTGCTTCTCCTTTTGTCGTCGGGCGTCGATCCAGAGCTCGCCCGTCGATCCCTAATGCGCGATCCGGAGACGAAATCCGACCGCCGATCTCGTGGTGATCCCACGGGCCCTCCTTCGGCACGGCGGCATCCGCCGGCGGCGGGCGGAGCCTGATGGACCCGACGCGCTGGCAGCGGATCGACCGCATCTTCGCCGCGGCCCTGGAGCGGCCGCCCCACGAGCGTTCGTCGTACCTCGATCGAGAGTGCGGGCGCGATCCCGAGCTGCGGCGTGACGTCGAGTCGCTGCTGGCCAGCGATCGCGACGACGACTTCCTCGAGCGACCGGCCTCCGAGGAAGCCGCCTGGCTGTGGGTGAAGACCGCGCGCGAGCGCCTGGTGGGCGAGCGCGTCGGACGCTTCGAGGTGCTGTCGATCCTCGGGGCCGGTGGCATGGGCGAGGTCTACCTGGCCCACGATCCGAAGCTCGAGCGCAAGGTGGCGCTCAAGGCCGTCCCGCGCCACCTTGCGAACGATCCGGAGCGGATCCGACGGTTCCGCCAGGAGGCGCTGGCGATCTCCGCCCTCAACCACCCGAACATCGTCACCGTCCACGAGATGCTCGAGCACGACGGGCGCGAGCTCCTGGTCATCGAGTGGGTCGAGGGGGTGACTCTACGCGAGCGGCTGCGCGACGGTCGCCTGCCGGTTGCCGAGACGCTGGAGGTCGCCGCGCAGATGGCGCGCGGCCTGACCGCGGCCCACTCGGTCGGGATCGTTCACGGGGACGTCAAGCCGGGGAACGTGATGATCCGCGGCGACGGGCTGATCAAGCTGCTCGACTTCGGTCTCGCCAGGAGTCCGGGCGCTCCCGCCCGGAGCGAGCCGGGCCCGGCTCCGGTCGCCGGCACCGTCGCCTACATGAGCCCCGAGCAAGCGAGCGGCGGGGAGCTCGGGCCGCAGGCCGACATCTGGGCGCTGGGCTGTGTCCTGTTCGAGATGCTGAGTGGCCGGAGGGCTTTCGAGGGCGAGAGCGTGAGCGACCTGCTGACCGCGATCCGGGAACGAGACCCGGATCTCGATGAGCTACCCGAGACGACGCCCTTTCTGATCCGACGGCTCGTGCGCCGATGTCTGGCAAAGGACCCCGCGGATCGACTGCATCACATGGGCGACGTGCGCCTCGAGCTGGAGGAGGCGATCGAGAACCCGGGGAGCGAGCCTCCGCCACCCGCCGGCCGATCCCCGGCCGCGCGCCCCGCCCTCCGCTGGACGCTCGCCGCCCTGGCAGCCCTGGGAGCCGCGTCGATCGGCTGGTGGCTGGGCGCTCCCGGCCCGCACGGCCCTGGGGGCCGGTTTCAGCTCCAGCCGCCCCCGGGGGTCGAGCTGGTCGAGAGCTACACTCCCAGCCTGGCGATCGCCCCCGACGGTCGCGGCGTCGCCTTCGTCGGCGTCACCGTGGACTCGACGAGGCGGATCTACATCCGAGAGGTGGACGCCCTGGAGGCCCGGCCGCTCCCCGGCACCGACGGCGCCACCAACCCGTTCTTCTCCCCGGACGGGCTCTGGCTCGGCTTTCAGGCCCGGGGCTCCCTCCGGAAGATCCGCGTCGATGGAGGCGAGCCTGTGGTCATCTGCGAAGCACCCCAAGTGCGCGGAGCGAGCTGGGGCGACACCGGGACGATCGTCTTCTCCATGGGCGAGGGCCTCTTCGAGGTCTCGGCGCAGGGCGGCGCGCCGCGGCGGCTGACCCGGCCCCCACCCCAGGTCCTGGGCCACTTCTGGCCGCGGCTCCTGCCCGGGGGGCGAGCCGTCCTCTTCCTCGCCTACCGGGGAGTCGGCGAGACCAGCCAGGAGATCGTCATCCGCTCGCTCAAGGACGGTCGAGAGGAGACCCTGGTGCGCGGAGCCTCCTATCCGGCCTACGGGCGGGGGCACCTGGTCTTCCATCGCACGGGCACGTTGTACGCAGCGCGGCTCGACCCCGAGCGTCTCGCGCTCGCCGGCGAGCCTCGAGCGGTTCTCGACGGCGTCCACTACTTCGAGTCCAATCACTTCGCCTACTTCGACCTCGCCCGCTCGGGCGACCTGGTCTTCGCTCCCGGCGGTCCCCGACGGCGCCTGGACTCCGAGCTCGTCGAGCTCGACGGGAGCGGCAGCGCCCTCCGCGTAGCCCAGCGCCGGGCCGCCTACGGCGCGCCGCCGGTGCCCTCTCCGGACGGCACCCGTCTGGCCGTCGTCATCTCGTCGAGCCCGGACGAGGCGGACGTGTGGACGTACGAGCCCGCCACCGAGCACTGGACGCGGCGCACCGCCGATGGAAGGGCGTACCCACGCGTCGTCTGGAGCCGAGACGGCAGGTGGCTCTACTTCAGCGCCCGGATCGACGGCGCCCTCAAGGTCTTCCGGGTGCCGGTCGGCGGCATCGGCGACCCGGAGCAGCTCACCGAGGGGAAGACATGGGAGTTTCCGGTCTCGATCTCCGCCGACGATCGCGTCCTGCTGGTCGAGCGAGCGGTGTTCGGCGGCATCGACCTCTACACACTCGAGCCCGACGGAGATCGGAGGCCCCGCCCCTGGCTGGTGACGCCCGGTCTGGAGCAGTCCGGGAGGTTCTCCCCCGAAGGTGGCTGGGTCGCGTATCAGAGCGACACGGATGGCGCCTCGGCCATCTACGTCCGCGCCTTCTCCGGCGAGAGTCCGCCCACACGGATCTCGACCGGAAGCGGTACGTCGCCGCAGTGGAGCCCGGACGGCGGCACCGTGCTCTACCTCTGTCCCGGCCGGTTTTCGCTCGCCGTCTGCGCGACGCCGGTCAAGGCGGCGACCACCCTCTCGGTCGGCCGCCCCCGAACCCTGTTCGATCTCGACCGGCGCTTCCTCGAGCGGGGCTTCACCGGCAGCTTCGAGGTGGCTCGCGAGGGGCAGCGCTTCTTTCTCCTCGGCCATCCGCCCGAAGCCGCGCTGGAGCGGCAGATCGTCTATGTGCCCGGCTGGGCTGCCGAGCTCGCGTCCACGACCCGCTGAGCTCCCTCCCGGCGCCCGTTCCAGGAGGTTCGACCCGATCCCGGCCGAGCGAGAGGTCCGAGAGGCGGCCGCAGCCGCCCACCCACCCAACCGGCCCGGGGACTTGACACCTGGGCGGCGTTTCTATATCCTTTTATCCGGATGAACGGTTCAACCGCCTCCGCTCCCACCCGCCCGGGCATCATCGACCGGATGTCGGCCCTCGCCGACCCCATCCGGTGCCGGCTGCTGCTGGCCCTCGAGGAGAACGAGCTGACGGTGGGGGAGCTCTGCTCGGTGCTGCAGGCCCCGCAGTCCACGGTGAGCCGTCATCTCAAGGTGCTCGCCGACGACGCCTGGGTGACCGGGCGCAAGGAGGGCACCAGCCGTCGCTACGCCGCCCGCCTGGAGGCCGGCGACGAGGCGCGTCGCGAGCTCTGGCGGCTTGTGCGCGACGACGTCGCCACCGGGGCGGCGGCGCGCGAGGACCGGCGGCGTCTGGAGGAGGTGGTCCGCCGCCGCCGGAGCCGGTCGCAGGAGTTCTTCTCCGCCACCGCCGGCGAGTGGGCCGATCTGCGCCGCGAGCTCTTCGGCCGCCGCTTCGACCTGCACGCGCTGCTGGGCCTGCTCGACCCCGCCTGGGTGGTCGGCGACCTCGGCGCCGGCACCGGCCTGACCGCCCGCGCCCTGGCCCCCTTCGTGGCCCGGGTGGTGGCCGTGGACGAGTCGCCGGCCATGCTCGACGCTGCCCGCCAGCGCCTGGCCGGCTTCGACAACGTGGAGACCCGTCTGGGGCGGCTCGAAGAGCTGCCCCTCGACGACGAGACCCTCGACGCCGCCGTTCTCTTCCTGGTGCTGCATCACCTGGAGCGGCCCCGCGCCGCGCTGGCCCACGCCTTGCGCTGCCTCAAGCCCGGCGGACGCCTCCTGCTGGTGGACATGCTGCCCCACGAGCGCGAGGAGTACCGGCAGGAGATGGGCCACCTCTGGCTGGGCTTCGCCCGGGAGCAGATCGAGGAGTGGCTGCGAGAGGCCGGCGGCGCCGAGCCGCAGGTCGTGGCGCTGCCCCCCGACCCGGAGGCCAAGGGACCCGGCCTCTTCGCCGCCTCCGCAAGCAAGGCCCCCCAGACCCCACCTCGCGACGACCGATAGCAACTTCGCCGGCCCGGCCGGCTCCCGCAAGGAGAGACACAGATGACCACGATGACCCAAGAGAAGCCCCGCACCCTCGAGTCCGCCGGCGGCCGCCCCGCCTTCAAGGTGGCCGACCTGTCGCTGGCCGAGGCGGGCCGCACCGAGATCCGCCTGGCCGAGCACGAGATGCCCGGCCTGATGAAGCTGCGCGAGCAGTACGCCGCCAGCCGGCCCCTGGCCGGCGTCCGCGTCGCCGGCAGCCTGCACATGACGGTGCAGACCGCCGTCCTCATCGAGACCCTGGCCGACCTCGGCGCCGACGTGCGCTGGGCGTCGTGCAACATCTTCTCCACCCAGGACCACGCCGCGGCCGCGGTCGTCGTCGGCCGGCCCGAGACCGGCGGCACCCCCGAGGAGCCGCGCGGCGTGCCGGTCTTCGCCTGGAAGGGCGAGACCCTCGAGGAGTACTGGTGGTGCACCAAGGAGACCCTGACCTGGCCCGACGGCTGGGGCCCGGACCTCATCGTGGACGACGGCGGCGACGCCACCATGCTGGTGCACCTGGCGTCGGAGTACGAGCGCGCCGGCCGAGTCCCCGAGTTCGATCCGGACAACGATCCGGAGGAGCTGGGCGTCATCCTCGACACCATCCGCGAGGAGCTCGCCCAGCACCCCGGCCGCTGGACCCAGATCGCCGGCAACGTCGCCGGCGTCTCCGAGGAGACGACCACCGGCGTCCACCGGCTCTACCAGCGCGAGAAGGAGGGCACCCTGCTCTTCCCCGCCATCAACGTCAACGACTCGGTCACCAAGAGCAAGTTCGACAACGTCTACGGCTGCCGCCACTCGGTGATCGACGGCCTGAACCGGGCCACCGACGTGATGATCGGGGGCAAGGTCGCCGTGGTGTGCGGCTTCGGCGAGGTCGGCAAGGGCTGCGCCCAGGCGCTGCGCGGTCAGGGGGCCCGGGTGATCATCACCGAGATCGACCCGATCTGCGCGCTCCAGGCGGCCATGGAGGGGTACGAGGTCAACACCCTCGAGAACGTCCTCGAGACCGCCGACATCTTCATCACCGCCACCGGCAACAAGGACATCATCACCGCCGAGCAGATGGCGCGGATGAAGGACAAGGCGATCGTGGGCAACATCGGCCACTTCGACAACGAGATCGACATGGCGGGCCTGAAGAAGATCCCCGGAGTCGAGCGGATCAACGTCAAGCCGCAGTACGACGAGTGGCGCTTCGCCGACGGCCGGTCGATCCTGGTCCTCTCCGAGGGCCGGCTGCTCAACCTGGGCAACGCCACCGGCCACCCCAGCTTCGTGATGTCCACCTCGTTCGCCAACCAGGTGCTCGCCCAGATCGAGCTCTGGACCAAGCGCGACGAGCTCGGGAAGAAGGTCTACCTGCTGCCCAAGAAGCTCGACGAGGAGGTCGCGAGGCTCCACCTCGAGCAGCTCGGGGTCAAGCTGACCCGGCTCACCCAGAGCCAGGCCGACTACATCAACGTAGAGGTGGACGGGCCGTACAAGCCGGAGATGTACCGGTACTAGGGCCGCGCCGTCCGCTCCGATCTGACGGGGGTCCGGCGAGAGCCGGTCCCCCTTTTCTCACTCCGGAGAGCTCGAGCCGCGGAGGCTGCGACCGGGGCCCGGCTATCGCCAGCCCAGCCGGACGCCCAGCCGCCAGACGCGGGGAGCCAGCAGCTCCTCGACCCAGCCGGCGGTGCCCTCGTTGAGCAGCGTGTCCCGCTGGAGGACGGCGATCTCGTCGAGAACGTTGAAGCCGTCGAGGCTGAAGGTCAGGGAGAGGGACGAGCTGGCGGCGATCTCCTTCTCGAGCCGCAGGTCGAGAGTCACGACGTCGTCGGCACGGAAGGAGTCGACCTTCCGCGTGGCCTGCACGCTCTTGCGCCCGTCCTCGGTTCTGGCCTCGAAAGCGTAGAGCAGGGGCGTCCCCTGGCGGCCGAAGAGATGGGCGGCGAGGTCGAAGCCCCAGGGGCGTTCGGGGGCGATCCGGACCCGGCCGGCGAGGTCGAGCCGCCATCC
>JAWWBN010000103.1:0-11713 GCA_033720955.1 Thermoanaerobaculia bacterium
GGTTCAGGTAGGCGAAGTACCGCTGGTACCCCCCCTCGTGACCCATGTACCCCACCGAGTACACGTGGATCAGGAAGCCCACCACCGTCACCACCACCAGCATCACCGACGACAACGGGTCCAGGAGAAAGCCCATCTCGATCTGGAGCTCGCCCGCCGACCAGAGATAGAGGACCTGCTCCACCGGCTCGCGATCCCGCGCGACGAAGCTGCCCACGGCGGCCAGGGCCAGGAGCATGGAGAGGGCGGTGGAGCCGAGCGCGATGGCGTTGGTCACCGGCCGGGGGGCGCGGGGGCCGGCGGCGCCGCTGGCGGCCGCGCCCAGCAGGGGCAGCAGCGGGATCAGGTAGAGAAGGCTCAGCCAGTCCATCTCTTCACCAGCGCAGCAGGTTCAGCCGGGTGACGTCGATGGTCCGGCGGTTGCGGTAGACGGCGATGAAGAGGGCCAGTCCCACGGCGGCCTCGGCCGCGGCGACGGCGATGACGACGAGCACCAGGACCTGGCCGTGGGTCGCGGCCAGGGCGTCGCCCGCGCGCGCCGCCGCCAGGCGGGCGTAGGCCAGCACCGCCAGGTTCGCCGAGTTGAGCATCAGCTCGATCGACAGGAAGATGGTGATGGCGTTGCGCCGGGTGAGAGCGCCCACCGTGCCCACGGTGAAGAGGATCGCCGAGAGCAGCAGGTACCAGGTGATGGGGACCGCGGTCACCGGCGCGTCTCCCCGCCCGGGTCGCCGCGGCGGGCCAGCACCGTGGCGGCGATCACCGCCGCCAGCAGGAGGAGCCCGACCATCTCGAAGGGCAGCAGGTAGGTGGAGAGGAGCTGGCGGGCCAGCGGCTGGAGCTGCACCAGGCTCTCGTCCACCGGCGGCACGCTCTGGCCGCCGTAGGCGCCCCAGAGCAGCAGCATGAGGATGCCGCCGAAGAGGGCGCCGGCGATCCCGGCGGCCACCTTCTGGCCGCGCCCGCCGGAGCCCGGCTCCTCGCGGCCGATGTTCAGGAGCATGATCACGAACAGGAAGAGCACCAGGATGGCGCCGGTGTAGACGAGCACCTGCACCGCCGCCAGGAAGGGCGATCCCAGGAGCACGAAGAGCACCGCCAGCGACACCAGGGTCACCACGAGGCTCAGCACCGAGAAGACGGGGTTGCGGTGGGTCACCACCAGCAGCGAGGAGACCACCGCCAGGCCGGCGAAGATCAGGAAGACGGCGAGCTCCATCTAGGCGCCCCTCGGGTCCGGAGGGCGGACGGGCCGGGTGGGTCTCTCGGAGGACCGGCCCCGGCCGAGGCTCTCTGTGACGCTGTGGAGTAGGGAGGGCATCGGTGGTGTCAGAGCCACCCGGCCAGGGTCATGGCGGCGGTGGCGATCAGGTTGACGACGGCCAGGGGCAGCAGGACCTTCCAGCCGAGCTGCATGAGCTGATCGAAGCGGAAGCGCGGGAAGCTCCAGCGCACCCACACGAAGAAGAGGAGGAAGAGGGTCACCTTGCCCAGGAGGACGCCCAGCCCGGTGGCCGCCACCAGCGGCCAGGGGCCGGTGTAGGAGAGCCCGGGCAGGTGCCATCCGCCGAAGAAGAGGGTGGCGCCGAGGGCCGAGAGGGTGGCCATCGACATGTACTCGCCCATGAAGAAGAGGGCGAACTTCATGGAGCTGTACTCGGTGTGGTACCCGGCCACCAGCTCCGACTCCGCCTCGGGCAGGTCGAACGGCAGCCGGTTGGTCTCGGCGAAGGAGGCCACCAGGAAGACGACGAAGCCGAGGAACTGCGGGAAGACGTTCCACCCCGGCAGGAAGCCCAACCAGGTGCCCTGCTGGTAGGCGACGACCTCGTCGAGCCGCAGCGAGCCGGCCGGGACGAGCACCGCCACCACCGAGAGGGTCAGCGCCAGCTCGTAGGAGATCATCTGCGCGGAGGCGCGCACCGAGCCCAGCAAGGAGTACTTGTTGTTCGAGCTGTAGCCGGCGATCACCAGCGAGTAGACGCCCAGGCTGGCCAGGGCCAGAAGGAGCAGCACCCCGGTGTCCACGTCCGCCACCAGCAGCTTCACCTGGCGGCCGGCGACCTCGACCTCGGGGCCGAAGGGGATCACGACGAAGGTGGTCAGGGCCGGCACCAGGGCCAGCATGGGGGCCAGGAAGTAGAGGGTCTTGTCCACGTTGGTGGGGACCACGTCCTCCTTGCAGATGAACTTCACCGCGTCGGCGAGCGACTGGAAGAGGCCCAGGGGCCCGACCCGGTTGGGGCCCAGGCGATCCTGGATCAGGGCGCTCCCACGGCGCTCGATCCAGACCATGATCGGGGTCACGTTCAGCAGCACCGCTACCCACAGGGCGAGCTTGGCGGCCGTGGCCAGAAGCTCGAAGCTCATCCGGCGGCGGCCTCCCCGTCGCCGAGGGAGAGGCCGCGGGCCGGGAAGCCGGCGAAGGAGACCTCGGCCGGCGCCAGGACCTCGGCGGCCATGCGCTCGAAGACTTCGGCGGTGGTCAGATCCCGCCATCTCGCGTCCACCACGGCCAGCACCTCCAACAGGGTGTCGACCGCCGGCCGGGCGCCCGTGGGGGCGGGGAAGGCGCGCTCGAACTGCTGCAGCCGGTGCTCGCAGTTCACATAGGTGCCGTCGCTCTCGGCGTGGGTGGTGGTGGGCAGGACCAGGTCGGCCACCGCGCTCAGGGGCGACTCTCCCCAGCCGAGAACCACCAGGAAGGCGGCGCGCCGCAGACGCTCCACGGTCTCGGGCCGGTGGAGCCGGCTGCCGGGGTCGGCGTCGGCCACCACCAGCAGGGTGCACTTCCCAGCGGCGTCGCCCTCGGTCAGGTCCGTGGCGGAGAAGCCGCCCTCGCCGGGGGTGAGCCCGGCCAGCTCGCAGCCGCGGCGGTTGGGCGCCGCCTCTCGGCCCTCGATGCCGCCCTGCGGGTTGGGGATGCGCCGCACCTCGCCCGGCTCCAGGGTGGTGCCCCGGTGCGGCGACTCGACGGCGTCGGCCAGGCGACGCAGCAGATAGGCCTCCTCGGTGGAGCAGAAGCCGGCGGACAGGAAGGCGCTGGTGTCCTCCGGTCCGAGGGCGGCGAGCTGCTGGACCAGCCGGCGGATGCCCTCGCTCCAGGCCAGGCGTTGCGGCTCGGCCTGCGGCTCCTCGCGCAGCAGCGGCGTGGTCAGACGCGGGGTCTCCTCGTAGCGCCGGAAGGTGCCGCGGCCGTAGTCGCACATCCAGTAGTCGTTGACCTCCGGGTTGGCGCGCGGCTTGTACCGGCGGATCTTGCCCTCGCGGTGCTCCAGGGTGATGTTGCAGCCCACGTCGCAGCCGGTGCAGATGGACGGCTCCTTGTCCAGGTACCAGACCCGCTCGGCGAAGCGGAACTCGGTCGAGGTCAGGGCGCCCACGGGGCAGATGTCCACGACGCAGGTCGAGAGGGGGTTGTCGAGCTGCTTGCCCGGGAAGACGCCGATCTCGGCGCGGGCGCCGCGCTGGAAGAAGCCCAGCTCCCCGGTGCCGGTGACCTCCTCGGTGAAGCGCACGCAGCGGGTGCACTGGATGCACCGGTTCATGTTCAGCAGGACGTGCGGCCCCACCGGAATCCGCTCGCGGCCCGGGTAGACCCGCTTCTTGTCGTACTCGAAGCGCGAAAAGGCCTGGCCGTGCTTGAAGGAGTAGTCCTGCAGGCCGCACTCTCCCGCCTGGTCGCAGATGGGGCAGTCGAGGGGGTGGTTGATCAGCAGGAACTCCATCACCCCCGCCTGCGCCTCCTGGACCTGCGGGTCGTCCACCTTGACCTCCATGCCGTCCTTCATCACCTGGGTGGTGCAGGCGGTCTGGAGCTTGGGCATGCCCTCGACCTTCACCAGGCACATGCGGCACTGGCCGACCACGGAGAGGCGCGGGTGGTAGCAGTAGTGGGGGATCTGGACGCCGACCTTCTTGCCGGCCTCGATCAGGTTCTCGCCGCGCTCGACTTCGATCTCTCGGCCGTCGATGGTCACCTTGGGCATCAGACGCGCGCCGCCTCCTCGAAGTAGCGCCGCTCGGGAAGGGGGCAGCCGCCGCCGGCCAGGTGGGCCTCGACCTCGTCGCCGAAGGTGTCCACCAGCGAGCGGAGCGGCCCCACCGCGGCGTCGGCCAGGGCGCACAGGGTGGTGCCCCCCATGTTGTTGCAGATCCGCCGGATCAGCTCCACGTCGGCGGCGGAGCCCTCCCCGGCCTCGATCCGGTCGAGGACCATCTCCGACCAGTTGGTGCCCTCGCGGCAGGGGGTGCACTGGCCGCACGACTCGTGGTTGAAGAAGGCCGCCAGGCGGCGGGTGGCCCGCACCAGACAGGTGGTCTCGTCCATCACGATCACCGCCGCCGAGCCGAGCATGCTGCCCTCGGCGGCCAGCGAGTCGAAGTCGAGCGGCACGGCGCGCTTGTCGGCGGGGAGAATCGCCGCCGAGGCGCCGCCGGGCTGGAAGGCCTTGAGCTCCCTGCCCCCCAGCATGCCGCCGGCGCGCTCGAGCAGCTCGTCGAGGGTGGCGCCGATGGCCGTCTCGTAGACCCCCGGGCGCTCGACGTGCCCCGACAGGCAGTAGAGCTTGGGCCCCGTGTTGCGCTCGTCGGTGCCGATCTGCTTGAACCACTCGGGCCCGCGGCTCACGATGTGCGGCACGTTGCAGAGGGTCTCGACGTTGTTGATCACCGTCGGGCAGCCGAAGGCGCCCACCACGGCAGGGAAGGGCGGCTTGACCCGCGGCTGGCCGCGACGCCCTTCGAGCGACTCCAGCATGCCGGTCTCCTCGCCGCAGATGTAGGCGCCGGCGCCCCGGTGGACCTGCATCTCCAGGCGGAAGCCGCTGCCCAGCACGTTGTCGCCCAGGATGCCCTCGCGGTAGGCGTCGGCGATGGCCACCTCGAGCACCTCCGCCTGCCGCACGTACTCGCCGCGGATGTAGATGTAGCAGGTGTTGGCCTGGACCGCCCAGCAGCAGAGGGCGCAGCCCTCGATGAACTGGTGGGGGTCGTGCTCCATGAGCACCCGGTCCTTGAAGGTGCCGGGCTCCGACTCGTCGGCGTTGGCCACCAGGTACTTCGGCCGGTCGTTCCCCTTGGGGATGAAACCCCACTTGACGCCGGCCGGGAAGCCGGCGCCCCCCCGGCCCCGCAGACCGGAGAGCTTGACCTGCTCGATGAGCTCGTCGGGCTCGGTGGCGAGGCCCTTGGCGAGCGCCTCGTAGCCGCCGGCCCTCCGGTATCCGGCCACGGTCCGCACGTCGGGGTTGCCCACGTTGCGCGTGAGAATCGGCTCGAAGGCCATCACTCGAGTCCTCGGATCAGCCGGCGCACCGCGTCCGGGGTCAGGGGGCCGTGGTACTCGTCGTCGATCATCGCCATCGGCGCGATGTCGCAGGCTCCGAGACACTCGAAGCCGGTGAACGAGCAGCGCCCGTCGGGGGTCACCTCGTCGGCCTCGACCCCCAGCTCGTCGGCCACCGTCTCTACGATCTCGGTGGCGCCGCGCAGCGCGCAGGAGAGGTTGGTGCAGATGCGGATGCGGTGCCGTCCGACCGGCTCCTGGTGGTAGAGGTCGTAGAAGGTGACCACCCCGTAGACCTTGGCCGGGGCGAGCCCCAGCTCGCCGGCCACCGCCTCGATCGCCTCGTCGGGCAGCCAGCCGCCCCACTGCTCCTGGGCCAGGTGCAGCGCCGGCAGCAGCAGGGCCTCGCTGGTGGGGTACCGCTCGCGGAGGGCGTCGAGCGTCTTGCGCGCCTTCTCGCCCAGGCGGGGGCCGGCGCCGTTAGCCACGCGCCTGTCTCCCGCCGGGCCGCGGCTTCATGAGCTCCAGGCCCCCCTTCTTCCAGATGTAGACGAAGCCCACGAGGATCAGGAAGATGAAGACCATCATCGCCCAGAAGAGGGGCCAGCTCCCCTCGCGCAGCACCAGCACCCAGGGGTAGAGGAAGGCGGCCTCGACGTCGAAGATGACGAAGTCGATGGCCACCAGGAAGAAGATGATGGAGATCCGCTTGCGCGACGCGTCGAGAATGGGCTCGCCCGACTCGTAGGTGGAGAGCTTGCGCGCGCCGCCGGTGCTCCGGTTGATCCAGCGCGAGAGCAGCAGGATCACCAGTCCGAGGGTGAGCGCGATGCCCAGCGCGAGGAGCACCGGGTAGTGGTCTTGCGGCACGGTAGACGGTCCTGGTCTTTTCCGGGGGTTGAGGGCCGCGCGAGCCGGGCGACCCAGCCCATCGGGCGAGGCGGGCCGCGCCACGCGCCGGGCACGTGAAGAATGTCACAAGCTCCGCGGGGCGGGCAAGTCCGCCTCGCCGGTCGCATCGTGGGCGTCGGACCTCCGATCGGCGCGGCACGGGAGAGCGGGAAGGGCGCCTCCGCGGCGCCGGCCTGCCCCCGGACGAGAAGTGCTAGCGTCGAGGGGTCGGGATGGTGCGAAAGGGGGGACTCGAACCCCCACGGTCGTAATGACCACAAGGTCCTGAACCTTGCGCGTCTACCAATTCCGCCACTTTCGCAGGCGGAGAGGATTCTAGAAACGGAGTCAGTCGGTGTCAATTCATCTGCCGGGGGGCGGTCGCCTCGCCGAGGAGGAGATCCGGGAGCGGCTCGAGAGAGCCGGGCGTCACGGCCTGGCGGCCCAGACGCTGGTGGACAAGCTGGGCGAGAGCTGGGACGAGCAGGAGGTGCGCAGGGCGCTGGCGCGGCTGGCCGCGGGCGGCGAGGCGATCGAGTGGAACCGGCGCTGGATGGCGCCGCGCTTCACCGACTGGAAGGTGGCCACGCTGAAGCGGCTCGCCAACGGCGACGCGGTGGCGGAGGAGGGCGGCCGGGGCGGCCCGGCCCACTACGTCAAGCAACGTGAGCTGGGCGGGGCGCGCGACGGCGACCGGGTGCTGCTGAAACCCCACCGCGGCCGGCGTCCGAAGCGCAGGGGCGAGCTCCCGCGCGCCTCGGTCTCCCGCGTCCTCGAGCGGCGCCACGAGCGGGTGGTGGGCACCCTGGAGCTGGGGGAGGAGCGGCGGTGGCTGATCCCCTTCGACCCCAAGCTCCACCTGGAGATCGAGGTGGAGGGCGGCGAGGAGCTGCTGGAGGACACCTACGTCGTGGTCGAGATCGAGCGACGGCCGGGCCGCTCCGATCTGCCCCTGAGCGGCCGCGTCGTGGAGCGGTTGGGCCGGATCGGGACGCCCGGGGTGGACGTGCTGGTGCTCCTGCGCCACCTCGACATCCCCGAGGCCTTCCCGCCGGAGGTCCTCGAGGCGGCGGCCGGGCTCCCCGCCGACCCGGGGGAGGACGACCTCTCCGGGCGGCGCGATCTGCGAGCCGAGACCGCCGTCACCATCGACGGCGGCCAGGCGCGCGACTTCGACGACGCCATCACCGTGGAGCGGCGGGACCGGGGCGGCTTCCGCGTGGGGGTGCACATCGCCGACGTCTCCCACTACGTGCCCGAGGGCGGCGTCCTCGACCTCGAGGCCTACCGCCGCGCCACCAGCGTCTACTTCCCGGACCGCGCCGTGCCCATGCTGCCGGAGAGCCTCTCGAACGGCCTCTGCTCGCTCAAGCCCGGCGTGCCGCGGCTGACCCTCTCGGCCTTCTTCGACGTCGATCCGGAGGGCCGGGTGCGCCGCCGCCGCTTCGCCCGCTCGGTCATCCGCAGCGCCCGCCGGCTGACCTACGCCGAGGTCCGCCGGGTGCTGGAGGAGCCTCGGCCCGGCGACGAGAAGCGATACGGGCCCGAGGTGCTGCGGCTGCTCTTCGACGCCCGCGACGTCATGCGGCTGCTCTACCGCCGCCGGGTGGCGCGCGGCTCCCTCGACTTCGATCTGCCCCACGGCGACGTCATCCTGGACACCGACGGCTACACCGTGGACGTCAAGCCGGGTCAGCGCACCGTGGCGCACCGCATCATCGAGGAGCTCATGCTGTCGGCCAACGGGGCGGTGGCGCGGGAGCTCGACCGGCGCGAGCTGCCGGCGCTCTATCGGGTCCACGAGCCGCCTTCGCCGGAGAAGCTGGAGGACCTGCGGGAGACCCTGCGCACCCTGGGCATCTCGCTGAAGGGCGACCTGGCGGAGCTGCCCCCGTCGGCGCTCCAGGCCGCCCTGGCGCGGGTGGAGGGCAGGGAGGAGGAGCCCTTCGTGGCCAGCCTCGTGCTCCGGGCCATGCAGCGCGCCGTCTACTCGCCCGAGCCGCGGGGACACTACGCCCTCGCCACCGGCGACTACACCCACTTCACCTCCCCCATCCGCCGCTACCCGGACCTCCTGGTCCACCGTCAGCTCAAGGCCGCCCTGGATGGAGACCCGCAGGCGGGGGTGCGCGCCCTCCTGCCCCAGCGGCTGCCGGCGATCGCCGAGTGGTGCAGCACCGCCGAGCGTCGCGCCGAGCGGGCCGAGCGGATGATTCTCCAATGGAAGCTCGTCCGTCTGCTGGCCGACCGGGTGGGGGAGACCTTCAGCGGGCGGATCACGGGGGTGGAGCCGTTCGGCCTCTTCGTGCTGCTGGTGGACTACTTCGTGGACGGTCTGCTCCCGGTGCGCGAGCTCGACGACGACTGGTACGAGCACGACCCGGAGGGACACCGTCTGGTGGGGCGAGACCGGGGCCGCGTCTTCCGCCTGGGCGACGCCATCGAGGTGGTGCTGACGGGCATCAACGAGCACCGACGGAGCCTGGACCTGGCGCCCGCGCCGCCGGAGCGGGACCGCGGCTGAGGGCGACCGCACGCCGCCTCCCCGGCAGCCTCGTGCGCCGCCGACGCTGGTAGACTCGGCCCATGCTGCGACGCGCCCTGCTGCCGCTTCTGCTCCTGCCCCTCGTGGCCTGCGGCGCCTCGGGAGAGGCCGACCTGGCCGACCGCGACGAGCTGCGCGCGGTGATCGAGGCGTATCTGCCGCGCCTCGGGGCGGCCTACGCCGACGGCGACCTGGCCGGGCTCGAGGGATACGCCGCCCCCAAGGAGATCGCCAGCGTTCGCAAGCGCATCGACGACCTGACCGCCGAGGGGCGCTCGCTGGTGCCGACGCTCAAGCAGTTCAGCATCGAGAGCTGGGACGTCTGGAGCCACAGCAACGCCTACGTCACCACGGTGGAGGTGTGGGACCTCGAGGTCTTCTCCACGGGCACCCGCCGGCTGCTGGCTTCGGAGATCGGGCAGCGCAGCCGGGTGAAGTACCAGATGAAGCGCGACTCCGACTCGGCGGCGGGCTGGCTGGTGCTCTACCGGACCATCGTGGAATGACCGGCCGCCGCCCGTAGGGCCTCGCGGCCCGCCCCCGACTCCATGCCTCGAACTCCCACGGCGGCGATCGTCGGCCGCCCCAACGTCGGCAAGTCCACCCTCTTCAACCGGCTGGTGGGTCGCCGCCAGGCCATCGTCCACGACCAGCCCGGGGTGACCCGCGACCGCATCGTGGGCTCGACCGAGCTGGACGGCCGCCGGGTGGACCTGATCGACACCGGTGGCCTGGTGCCCGGCGACGATCCCCTGGGTCTCAACCGCCAGGTGATGGCGGCGGTGGAGGAGAGCGATCTGCTGCTCTTCGTGGTGGATGGCAAGGAGGGGCTGGTGGCGGCGGACCGTCGCGTGTGGGACGAGCTGCGGCCCCTGGGCAAGCCCGTGGTGCTGGTGGTCAACAAGGGAGATACCCGCCTGGCGCAGGAGGGCCACGGCGAGTTCTACGCCCTGGGCGTCGCCGAGCTGGTGCTGGTGTCGGCCGAGCACGGCGGCGGGCTGGGCGACCTGGTGGAGGCGATGGCCGCCCTGCTGCCCGAGGAGCCGGTCGAGGAGGCGCCCCCCGATCTGCCGCGGCTGGCGATCGTCGGTCGGCCCAACGTGGGCAAGTCGTCGATCCTGAACCGGCTGGTGGGGCAGGAGCGGGCGCTGGTCTCGGACCGTCCCGGCACCACCCGCGACCCCGTGGACACCGTGGTCGGCCTGGGCGGGCGGGAGTACCTGCTGACCGACACCGCCGGCATCCGGCGCCGCAGCCGCATGACGGGCGCGCCGGAGGAGCTGGCGGTGATGATGGCGCGGCGCCAGCTCGAAAGCTCCGACCTGGCCCTCCTGGTGATCGACGCCTCCGAGGGGGTCACCTCGGGCGACCTGGCGATCGCCGGAGCGGTGAACGAGCTGGGGCGGGCGGCCGTGGTGCTGGTGAACAAGTGGGACCTGCTGGACGAGGAGTCCCGCCGCCGCCTGGAGGAGAGCTGGCCGCGGCTCGCCCTGGTCCTGCACGAGCCGACGCGGGTCAACGTGTCGGCGCTGACGGGCCGCGGCCTCGAGCGGCTCGCCGAGCCGGTGGCGGCCACCCTGGACCGCTTCGCCACGCGGCTGACCACGGCGGCGGTCAACCGGCTGCTGGAGGAGGCTCTCCGCCGCCAGCCGCCCCCCTCCCACCAGGGCCGGCCGTGGAAGGTCTACTACGCCACCCAGGTCTCGGCCGGTCCGCCCACCTTCCTCCTCTTCGCGAACCGCAGGCTGCCGCTGACGTCGAGCTACCGGCGCTACCTGGAGAACCGCTTGCGAGCCGAGCTCGATCTGGCCGGGGTGCCGGTGCGGCTGGTGGTCAAGCAGCGCTCCGCCTAGTGTCCACGGGTTGCCGAGACCGCCTCGGCCGTCTATACTTCGAGCAGATTCTCTGAGGTGTTCCTTTAAGCTTTGCGGGGAACTTAACGGGAGCTGGAGCTAGCGTGACCGACAAGAGCCGGCGCTCGAACCGGGGTGGCCTGACGAAATCGGACCTGACGGACAGGGTGTACCGCCGGCACGGCGGCCTCACCAAGGCCGAGGCGGCCAAAGTGGTGGAGAAGATCTTCGACACCATGAAGGCCAACCTGGTGGATGGGCGGCCCATCAAGATCCAGAACTTCGGCGTCTTCGAGGTGCGTCGCCGCCAGGGGCGCACCGGCGTGAACCCGGCCAACGGCCGCAAGATCTTCATCCCGCCCCACAAGGGTCTGAGCTTCCGTCCGGCGCCCAAGCTGAAGGACGAGGTCGACGACCCCGACGAGCGGTAGACCGCCCCGCCTGCTGCGGTCCCTGGGCTGAGAGATGGCGAAGAAGCTGTACTACAAGATCGGCGAGGCGTGCAAGCTGCTGGACATCCAGCCCTACGTCCTGCGCTACTGGGAGACGGAGTTCGGCGCCCTCAGTCCCACCAAGAGCAAGTCGGGCCAGCGGGTCTACGGGGAGCGCGACCTGGCGGTGATCCGCCGCATCAAGGAGCTCCTCTACGACGAGGGCTACACCATCGCCGGCGCCAAGAAGAAGCTGGCGGGAGAGGACCTGGCGAGCCTGCCCACGGTGGGGGAGGAGGCCCCGGCGATGAAGCCGAAGGCAGGGGCGGGCCGCAAGGAGCCGGCCGAGGTGGCCGAGCCGGAGGAGGAGAAGCCGGCGGCGAAGCCCGCGGCGCGGGCGGCCAAAGGCAGGAAGACGGGGGCGAAGCCGGCCAAGGCGGTCAACAAGCGGTCCGGCCCGAGCGACCGCGAGGCCCGGCTGGAGAAGGCGCTGCGCCACGCGGTGGAGGAGCTGCGCGAGATCCGTGCCCTGCTCGACCGCTGACCCGTCCTCTGTGTAGAATCCCCGGCGTCGGGACGTGGCGCAGTCTGGTAGCGTACCTGAATGGGGTTCAGGGGGTCGCGAGTTCAAATCTCGCCGTCCCGACCATAAATACAGTAAAATCAGCAGCTTACAGTTTCTCCAAGATCGTCAGGGAGGCCGGAC
>JAWWBN010000104.1:0-11708 GCA_033720955.1 Thermoanaerobaculia bacterium
GACCTCGCGAGAGAGAGTCGCGAAAGCGCTGGCGGCGATCGGCCCCGAGTAGCGGTAGCCGGCGTGGGGCGCGACGACGGCTTTCGGCCCAGGTGTCGGTGCGTCGCTCCGGGCGCCCTCCAGCAGCTCGTCCACCCGCCGCGCCAGGGTCCCGGGATCGGCGGGATAGAAGATTCCGGCGACGGCGGGGGGGCGGATCGCTCGCGGGTCGGACTGGGCCATCGATCGGGCCTCCGGACGCTCATTACTATACGCCCGGACGGGCAAGCGAGCCCGGGGGCAACGAGCGATGCGACGACGATGGCAACGCGGAGCGGTGGTGGCCGAGCTGCTGCTGCTGGCCTTCGGCGGTCTGGCCGGTCTCGGCGCGACCGTGGCGGCCCGCTCGCCCGCGGTGCGGCGGGCCGTCCTCGAGCGGGTGGCCAGCCAGGTGGAGAGCCGCACCGGCGTCGCGTTCGGGGCGTCCGACTTCCGCTTCGACCCCGGGGAGGGACGTCTGGAGATCGACGGCCTGCGGCTGGGGCGGCCGGGCGAGCGGCCCGCCCTGACCGCGCGGCGGGCGACGGTGATGCTGAGGCTGAAGGAGCTGCGAGGGCAGCCCCGAAGGCTGACCTCGGTGGAACTGGACCGGCCGGTGGTGGACCTCTCGGCGCCGCTGCCCGAGCTGGCGGCGTCGGAGGGTGGGGACGGCGGCGGGGGTATCGAGATCGGCCGCTTCGCGATCACCGGGGGCCAGCTCCTGGGGCTCGCGTTCGAGCCCGGCGGCGTCCTGGAGGCGCTGGAGGCGCGGGAGATCCGCGCCGTGGGCGCGCTGACCGGAGGCCGCCTCACCGCCCGGGTTCTGCGCTCCGCGATCGAGGTGGGCTCGGAGCGCCTGGGCGACCGCAGCGCCACGCTGCGCGGCGAGGCCCGCGGTCCGGTGGGTGGACCGTGGACCTTCGAGGAGGTGTCGCTCGAGAGCGCGGGCTTCTCGGCGCGGCTCTCCGGACAGGCGGGGACGGGCGACGACGCGCCCCTCACCGTGCGCTTCGCGGCCGAGGGGGAGGCCGAGGGCCTGCTGCCCGGCCGTGGGCTGGCGGGAGCGTGGCGCGCCGACGGCGAGGTCGACCTGGCGGCCGCGGCCGGGAGGCTGGAGATCGACACCCGGGAGGTGCCCTTCGACCCGGTGGCCCGGCTGCTCTTCGACGACGCTCCCCCCCCGCCGCTGGCCGGAGCGCGGCTCGACCTGAGCGCGAGGCTGGAGCTGGGGCCGGGATCCCTGGGTCGGGTCCAGGGCGAGGTGACGGCGGCCGGGAGCCGGGGGGGACGGCGGCTCTTCGGCCTCGAGGCGACGCCGCGGGTGAGCGGGGAGGAGACCCGGCTTCCCCTGGACCTGCGTCTGCTGCCCGACGGTCGGGGCGAGCGGCGCGTCTCCGGCACGCTGGTCGCCCCGAGCCTGGCGGAGCTCGGCGGGGCGACCTGGGAGAACGGCCGGGCGCGTCTCCGGCTGCCGCGGCTCACCGAGCTCCCGGGCCAGATCGAGACGCTCTGGCCCGGGCTGGCGCCGCCGGCTGCCGCCGCCGACCTGGATCGCCTGGGCGCCTCCGGGGCGGTGGCTCTCGACGCCACCTTCGACGGTCCCCTGACGTCGCCGCGGGTCTCCCTCGACGGGTCGATCACGGCGCGGGGGGGCGTGGTACGGCTGCGCGGCTCCGGCCGGCCGGCCGAGGGGATCGGCCGGCTCGCAGCCGAGGCGCGGGGCTTCGAGCTGGGCGCGCTGGGGCTCGAGGGTCTGACCGGCACGCTGGACGGGGCTCTCGTGGCGAGCAGGCCCGGAAGCTCGGAGCCCGCGACCCTCGACGCCGACCTGACAGCCCTCGGCCTGAGCTGGGGCGAGCAGCCGACCCTGGACCGCCTCGCCCTCGTCGCCGAGTCGCGGGGGGAGCGGCTGCGGGTGACACGGGTCGAGGCGGTGCGGGGCGAGACCTCGGTCCGCGTCGCGGGCGAGCTGCTTCTCGTGGGGCCCCTGGCGCCGCCCGTCGTCGCCGGCGAGCTGACCGCCGCGGTCGCCGATCCACGTCTGGGTGTGGGCGGCGCGGTCCTCGACGGGCGGCTCGCGGGCGGCCTTCTCTCGCTGACGGTCGGGCTGGACCCCTCCGGCGCCCCGGCCGAGGTGGAGGCCGAGATCCCCCTGGCGGTCCTCGGTCCCCCCGCGGACGGATGGGTGGCGCAGCCGGCCGCGGGCGCGGTGAGTCTCCGGTGGCGGCTGGCCCCGCGCGACTGGGCGCCGCTGCTGGCAGGGCTGGGCGTCGCCCCTCCGGAGCGGCTCGAGCTGGCGTCGCGGGGCTCCCTGGCCCTCGATCCCGAGCGGCCGCTGGAGGCGTCGGGCCGGGCCACGATCGAGGCGCTGGCGGTGCGGAGCGGCGCTCTCGATCTCTCGGCGCCGGGCCCCCTCGAGCTGGCGGTCGACGACGGCCGGCTGGAGCTGGCGCCGGCGGTGCTGCAAGTGGCGGGGGAGGAGGTGGCGCTGGGCGGCTCCGCCCGGCTCCTGGACGAGCGGGTGGCGGTGGTGCTGGATCCCGTCGGGATGGCGGAGTGCTCCGGCCGGTTGGAGGGCGACCTGCCACGCACCGGCGAGGGCGAGATGGAGGTCTCGCTCGAGCTTCCGCCCTGCGAGGTGGGGGCGCTTGCCACCCGGCTGCTGGAGCTGGAGAAGCCGATCGAGATCACCGCCGGGCTCACCGCCCGGGCGCGTCTCGATCCCGCCTCGCCGGCGGCGGCGACGGCGCGGCTCGAGGTCACCGGTCTCAGCGGAGCCCTGGAGGGCCGGCCCATCCGCCAGCTCGGCCCGCTCGAGGCCAGGCTCGCCGGGGGACGGCTGACCGTGCCCGAGACGACCCTGGAGCTCGGCGGCCTCCCCCTGACCTTCGACGCGACGGCGGAGCTCGACCCCGAGTGGACGGCCGGGCGGCCGCCGGTGCGATCCCTGGCGGCGCACGCGCGGGGGGGTCTGGAGGCGCGGCTTCTCACGCCGCTTCTCGCGGGGGGCGCGGCGAGCGGTCCGCTGGCCCTGGAGCTCGACCTCGAGGGCCCGCCCGACGCCCTGGCCGGCAGCCTCCGGGTGGACGGCCCCGAGGTCTCGATCCTCTACCCCGTGCCGTACCGCACCCTGATCGAGTCGCCCCGTCTGCGGGTCGCGTTCGAACAGGGCGCCTTCCGGCTGGACGGCAGCGAGCTGAGGCTGAACGAGGGGCGGGTGCAGCTCCTCGGCGGCCTCGACTCCGCCGGACGGGCCGACCTGAGGGCGGTGCTCTCCGAAGTCCGCTACCGCCTGGACTACGGTCTCCTGGTCACCCTCGGCGGGACGCTGGAGTGGCGCGGGGACCCGGCCGGAGACTCCACCCTGAGCGGCAGCATCCGGGTGGCGCGCGGAATCCTCACCCGCCCGATCGAGCTGGACCGGGAGTTCCTGACCGGCCTTCTCTCGCCGGTGGATCTGACGGGCACCTCGGGGGGCCCGCTGGAGCAGGTGGCGCTGGACCTCGAGGTCTCGACCCGCGAGGGGGTGCGCGTCCGCAACAACCTGGCCGACCTGCTGGTGCTCTGGGACCCCCTCTCGGTGCGGGGCAACCTGGCCATACCGCGGGTGGAGGGCCGGCTGGAGGTGCAGCCGGGGGGCCTGATCTACGCGCCGGGCCAGACGCTGCGGCTGGAGCGGGCGTCGATCACCTACAGCGGTCGCCCGGGCGAGCCCCCCGAGCTCGACTTCGCCACCACCACGACGGTGGACGAGCCGCAGTTCTCGCGCGAGACCGCCCTGGCCGACTCCGCCGCCCTCCCCGGCGACGCCGAGGAGCCGCTGGCCGGGCTCTCCGGTCTCTCGCAGGGGCTGGCGCTCTTCTACGGCGAGCAGGTGGCGTCGCGGGTCGGCGAGACCCTGGGAGGCACGGAGATCTCGCTCCGGCCCATCCCGGTCTTCGGCGAGACCGACCCGGCGGCGCGGCTCAACATCAGCCGGGACTTCACCCGACGGATCTCCGTGGTGGCGTCGGTGGACCTGCGCGAGGCCGAGGGACAGACCTACATCCTCGACCTCCACGACCTCCCCTACGTGGAGCGGCTGCGCACCCAGCTCTTCACCCTCGACGACGGCACCGAGGGCGCCACCGTGACCCAGACGCTCCGTCTGGGTGGGCGGGCCCCGAGCGCCGACCCGCGAATCCGGGAGCTCACCATCGAAGGCCGTCCGCCGGGGGTGTCCCGGCGGGGCCTCAAGCGCGCCCTGCGGCTGGACGAGGGCGATCCGCTGGGGGCGGGTGACCGGTTCGCCGCCGAAGTGGACCTGGCCGAGTACCTGCGCGGCCGCGGCTACCCGGCGGCGCGGGTGACGGTGACCGCCCGGGCCAGCGAGCGCGCCGAGCACTCCGTGGACCTGGCGGTGGCCATCGACGCCGGGGTGCGGGTGGGGTTCCGGTTCGACGGGGCGCGACCGCCGGAGCGGCTGCGGGGCTCGATCCGCACCCTCTACCGCGCCGACCTGTGGGAGGAGGCCTCGCTGGAGGAGATGCGTCAGCAGACGATCCGGGTCTTCCGCAGCCAGGGCTACCTGGAGCCCGAGGTGAGCGTGGAGGTGCTCCCGGCCGCCGTCGGCGAGCCGGTCGACCGTTGGGTGGTGGTGACCACCCGGCCGGGGGAGCGGATCGAGCCCGGCCCGCCCCTCTTCGAGGGAGTGCCGCCGGAGGAGAGCGACTTCGTGGCGGCGCGCTTCTGGGGGCCGGTGCAGCGGACCGAGCTGGCGGCGGGGCTGCCCGACGCCGACCGGCGGGCGCGGGAGGCCCTGGCGGATCTGGGCTACCCCGAGGCGGAGATCGTGGACCGGCGGCTCTCACCCGGGGGGGAGGAGCTCACCGTCACCGTCCGGCCGGGCCGACGGCAGGTGGTGGCCAGCCTGGAGGTCCAGGGCTTCGACGGGCCCCTGCCCGAGATGGAGGAGCTGGCCCCCGGCGACCCGGCGCGGGTGGACCGGATCGCGGCGGCCGCCACCCGGCTGCGGCGGGAGCTGGAGAGCCGCGGCTATCCCGACGCCCGCACCTGGGCCCGCCGCCAGCCGCTGCCCGACGACCCCTTCGCCGTCGCCGTCGTCCTGGAGGTCGAGGCGGGCCGGCGCTTCCGCTTCGGCGACGTCGGCTTCGAGGGGCTGGGCTCCACCCGACCGGGGTGGGCGCGTTCGGTGGCCGGCCTCCCGGGCGGCGACCTCTTCCTCGAGGAGCAGATGCGCCAGGCGCGGCGGCGGCTCTACCGCACCGGTCTCTTCTCCGCGGTCGGCGCCCGCATCGAGCGCCCGGAGGAGGGGGAGCTGGCGAGCGTGGTCTTCGACGTGGAGGAGCGGCCGCGCTACCAGCTCTCCTACGGCCTGCGGTGGGACACCGACGACGCCGCCAGCCTGCTGGTGGACGCCACCGACAACAACCTCTTCGGCCGCGGTATCCAGCTCGGCGTCCGGGCGCTGGCCTCCGAGAAGGACGCGAGTTTCCGCACCATGCTCAGCGTGCCCCGCTTCCTGGGCGGCCGCGGCGAGCTGCGCTGGTTCAACCTGCTGCGACGCGAGGTGGACGAGCTCGTCCCCTCGGATCTCATCACCGAGAGCTTCGAGTCCACCCTCCAGTACGACCACCCTCTGGGCCAGAATCTCCGTGGACGCGTCTACGGGAGCTGGCTGGACACCCGGGTCCGCGAGGAGGAGCCCGACCCGTTCTTCCCCCTCGACGAGCGGCTGCAGAGTCCGGTCCTGGGCGGCCAGCTCCTCTACAACACCCGCGGTGCGGCGCTGCTGCCCCGGCGGGGCGTCTTCGCCAGCCTGGATCTCTCCGGCAGCGGCGAGTTCCTGGCCAGCGACTTCCGCTACGTCCGGTCGTTCGCCCAGGTGCACCTCTTCCACCAGCTCGCCGAGAGGGGCCGGCGCGCCGTGGTCTGGGCGCAGAGCTGGCGGGTGGGGGCGGCGGAGGCCTTCAACCAGCGGCTGGCCCGCGACCGCTTCTTCGCCGGCGGCCCCTTCTCGGTGCGCGGCTACCCCACGGAGAGCCTCGGGCCCTCCGAGACCCTGGCCGGAAACCGGGTGCCGACCGGCGGCGAGGCGCTCCTCGTGCTGAACCAGGAGCTGCGGGTGACCGTGCTGCCCGATCGCCTGACGACGCTGCTCTTCTTCGACGCGGGCAACGTCTGGGAGCGGCTCGACACGGTCGACGACGAGCTGTTCCAGAGCGCCGGGGTGGGCTTCCGTGCGATCACCCCCCTGGGGATGCTCCGGCTGGACGTAGCCTGGCCCCTGGACCGCCGCGAGGAGGACTCCGGCTTCCGCCTCCACTTCGGCTTCGGCACCCTCTTCTGAGGGCGCCGCCGCCTCAGACGCCGCCGAGGATGCGCCGCGCCTTCGGCGCCTCGGGCGAGTTCGGCGCCAGCTTCAGGAAGCGCTCCAGGTCCGCGACCATGAGGTCCTTGCGTCCCAGCCGGCTCTGGGCCAGCCCCCGGTAGTAGTAGGCGAGGGCGATCCCGTCGTTGCCCTTCAGCGCCTCGTCGAGGTGCGCCACGGTGTCGCTCCAGCGCTCCTGGGAGGCGCGGGCCAGCCCGAGGTGGTAGTGGACCAGCGGATCGCCGGGGGCCTTCTCGCGCGCCTTCTCGAGGGCGGTCACGGCGCCCTCGACGTCGCCGGCCCACAGGCGGCCCATCCCCAGGTGGTAGAGCGCCCTCGGGTTGCCGGGATAGGCGTCCACCAGCGCCTGGGCGCGGGTCACCGCGTCGCGGAAGGCCTGGGTCGCGCCGGCGCTGTCGCCCTGGGTCCGGAGGGTCTCGCCGAGCTGGATCAGCGGCTCCGGGTCGTCCTTGGCGGCCGCTGCGGCGGCGCGCAGCCGGTCGGCGGCCTCGGCCAGCCGCTGCTCCTGGAAGAGCACCCGGCCCCAGGCGGAATCCGCCTGCGGCCCGGCGAGGTCGCCCGTCTCCAGGGCCTTCCGGGCCTCGGCGGTCTCCCAGGCCCAGAGCTTGCGGCTCACCGCGGCGATCTCGGCCGGGGGCTCGAGCGCCGGGGGCAGGCTCGCGCTGGAGCCCTCGGAGGAGCCGTCGGTCTTGGGCTCCTGGGTCTGGGCGGACTGCTGCCGCGCCTTCTTCTTCTTCTCCTTCTGGCGCTTTCGCGGATCGGCGTCGGCCGCTCCCACGGCCAGGGCCAGAAGGGCCAGAAGGGCGATCAGGGTACGTCGGGATGGCGGTGCGATCATGTCGGTTCTCTCCTGGTTGCCGGGGGGCGGACCCCCTCGCCGCCCACTGGGAGCAAACCGGGTGCCAAGGGTCCGCGCGGAGCGCCTCAGCCGGACAGCCGGAGGGCGTCGAGGTCCTCCTCGGGCTCGGGGAAGCGCGGATCCATCTGCCGGAGGGCGCCCACGACCACCCGGGCGACGGCCAGGTTGCGGTACCACTTCTGGTCGGCGGGGATGGCCCGCCAGGGGGCCCACTCGGTGGTGCACCGCGTCAGGGCCTCCTGGTAGGCCTCCCGATACGCCTCCCACTGCTCGCGCTTGCGCAGATCGTCTCGGGAGAACTTCCACCGCTTCTCGGGCGTGTCGAGCCGGGCCTGGAAGCGCTCGAGCTGCTCCTCCCTCGAGATGTGGAGAAAGAACTTGAGAACCGTGGTGCCGGTCTCGCTCAACAGCCGCTCGAACTGGTTGATCAGCTCGTAGCGCGGCCGCCAGACGGTCTCCGGGACGATCTCGTCGACCCGCACCACGAGCACGTCCTCGTAGTGGGAGCGGTTGAAGATGCCGATCTTGCCGTTGCCCGGCACCCGGCGGTGGATCCGCCAGAGGAAGTCGTGCGCCAGCTCGAGCTTCGACGGCACCTTGAAGGAGGTCACCTCGACCCCCTGCGGGTTGACTCCCCTGGTGAGCTTCCGGATGGTGCCGTCCTTGCCGCCGGCGTCGAGCGCCTGCAGGACGACGAGGAGCTTCCTTCGGTCCTCGGCGTAGAGCCGGTACTGGAGATCGGCGAGCTCTTCGCGCAGCTCCCGGAACTCCCGCTCGGCGGCCTCCCGGTCGTCGTGGAAGGCGTCGGCGCGGGTGGGGAGCCGGGCGAGGTCCACCGGGCTCCCGGGGGCGATCCGGTGCGGGTCGTCGGGCAGGTCGCTCATGGTTCGATACTACGGCAGCCGTCGCGCCCCGGGAGGGCCGCCGCCGCCGCCGCGGGGGCGGCCGGGCGGGCCGGGTCGGGGTAGACTGCCGCCGTTCTCGCTCCGGACCGCTCGGCATCCGACCGGCCTCGCGCCGGACCGGCGCCCGTCATGACCTCCACGATCGCCGTACCCGTCTGGCTCGCCCTCCTGGTGGCGCTGCTCGCCGCCTGGGCGGCGTTGGACCGGCTGCTCGTGCCCAGCGTGCGCTGGCTCCTGCGGCAACGGGTGAACCGCGCCCTCGAGGAGGCGAACCGGCGGCTGCAGATCCGGCTGCCGCCGTTCAAGCTGACGAAGCGGCGGGTGCTGATCGACCGGTTGGTCTACGACCCCGAGGTCGTCCGCAAGGTGGAGGAGACCGCCGCCGCCGAGGGGGTGCCCCGCCAGGTCCTGGTCGAGAGAGTCGAGCGGTACGCCAACGAGATCGTGCCCTCGTTCAACGCCTACATCTACTTCCGGTTCGGCTACTGGCTGTCGCGCCGCATCGCCCGCGCCCTCTACCGGGTGCGGCTCGGCGCCCGTGACGAGGACGCCCTGGCGTCGATCGACCCCGAGGCCACGGTGGTCTTCGTGATGAACCACCGCAGCAACATGGACTACGTGCTGGTGGCCTACCTGGTCGCCGAGCGGGCCGCGCTGAGCTACGCGGTGGGGGAGTGGGCGAGGATCTGGCCCCTCGAGCAGCTCATCCGGTCGATGGGCGCCTACTTCGTGCGCCGTCGCTCGCGCAACGACCTCTACCGGTTGGTGCTCGCCCGCTACGTCGCCATGGCCACCCGCGAGGGCCTCACCCAGGCGGTCTACCCCGAGGGCGGGCTGTCCCGCGACGGCCGGCTCCAGCCGCCCAAGCTCGGGCTGCTCGACTACATGCTGCGCGAGTTCGATCGGAAGTGCCGCGACGTGGTCTTCGTGCCGGTGGGGATCAACTACGACCGGGTGCTGGAGGACCGGACCCTCCTCCTCGACGGCCGGCCCGGCGCCGAGCGCAAGGGAGCCCTGCGGGCCCTCGCCACCACCTTCGGCTTCCTGAGCCACAACCTGCTTCTCCTGCTGCGGGGACGGTGGTTCCGGTTCGGCTACGCCTGCGTCAACTTCGGGCTGCCCCTCTCGACGCGCGACTTTCTCGCGGCTCGCGGAGTGGACCTCGGGGCGCTGCCGAAGGAGGAGCGGTTCGAGCGGGTGGGCGAGCTGGCGGGCGAGCTGATGGGACGGGTCCAGCGGGCGATCCCGGCTCTGCCCGTGGCCCTGGTGTCTACCCTCTTCCACCGTCAGCCCGACCGGCGCTTCAGCGAGCTCGAGCTCAAGGCGGCGGCCCAGGAGCTCATCGGAGAGCTGGAGCGGGGCGGGTCGCGCGTCTACGTGCCGCGGCGCAGCCGCGACTACGCCATCCAGGTGGGTCTGCGGATGCTGGTGCTGCGACACCTGGTGGTGCAGGAGGAGGGCCTCTACCGGGCGCGACCGGAGGAGAGGGCGCTCATCGCCTACTACGCCCATTCGGTGGCCCGGCCGTGAGACGCGACCGAGGATCGAAGACCGCCTCCGGCGCGATCGGGTTCTTCCCCGGCATCCTGATCTCGCTGGTCGTCGGGCTCGGGGTCGGCCTGCTCCTGCAGATCGGGCGAGAGCGGCTCAGCCTGGGACTGCTCCTGCCCAGCGCGGCGGTGGGCCTGCTCATCTTCCTCCTCATCGACCTGCAGCTCCGACTCACCCGGCGCTGGCGGGCCGGCCTCTCGGGTGCGCGCCACGGCGCCGTGCTGGGCGCGATCTTCGCCGTCTCGGGCGCCCTGGCCTGGCTCTCGGTCTTCACCGTCTGGGCCACCGCCGCCGGTCAGCGGGTCGTCCCCGGCCAGCTCCTGATGCCGATTCTCCTCGCCGGCGGCCTGGCGGTGGTGATCGGCTTTCTCTTCTACGGCTACGAGCGTCTGCGCGGCGAGCTGTCGGAGAAGATCACCCGGCTCAAGACGGCCGAGTTCGCCGAGCGCGAGCTGGAGCTGGCGCGGGCGATGCAGCGGCGGCTGCTGCCGCCGCTGAAGGTGGACGCCGGCAGCTACCGTCTGGCGGCGAGGAACCGGGCGGCGGCCTGGGTGGCCGGCGACTTCTACGACGTCTTCGCCCTTCCGGACGGCCGCCAGGCGATCGCGGTGGGCGACGTCGCCGGCAAGGGCATGGCGACCAGCCTGATCATGGCGTCGGTCAAGGCGATGCTGCCGCTGGTGGCCGTGGGCGGCTCCGCCGCGGACACCCTGACGGCGCTCAACGAGCGGCTGGTCGAGGACATGGGCAGCCGCGAGTTCGTCGCCGTCGCGCTGGCGCTCTACCGCCCCGACACGGGCGAGCTGGAGGTGGCCAACGCCGGGCTGCCCGATCCCTACCTGCTGCGCGGCGACGGCGCCGCGACACCCCTGGAGACGCCGGGTCCGCGGCTGCCGCTGGGGGTCCGCCAGGGGGTGGCCTACGAAGCGCGGTCGGGTCGCCTGGAGCCGGGCGACCGGCTGCTGCTGCTGACCGACGGTCTCCCCGAGGCCCAGATCGGGGAGGACGAGGTGCTGGGCTACGAGGCTTTCGAGCGTCTCCTGCCACGGGGCGCCGGCGACCCCTCCGAGCTCCTGGGCCGTCTGTTCCGACGGCTCTCCCTCGAGGCGGGGGACGAGCCCTCCGACGACTGGACGGCGGTGCTCCTGGAGCGGACCGGGACCGAGGTCAGTCCGGGTCCAGAAGACCCCGCTCGCGCATCCACTTCTCATTGAGCTTGGAGAGGTAGCGCTCGCCGGAGTCGGGCAGCAGCGTGACCACGACCGCCTCCTCCGGCAGCCCCTCGGCCACCCGGCGGGCACCGGCCACCGCGGCGCCGCAGGAGGACCCGGCGAAGATCGCCTCTTTCCTGGCCAGCTCGAAGACGGCCCGGTAGGCGGTCTTGTCGTCGACCTGGATCACCTCGTCGATCTGGTCCATCCAGACGCTCTCGGGCAGCAGGTCCTCGCCGATGCCGTCGATCAGGTACTGGTGGATCTGCTCCTCCGGCGGCAGCTCGCCGTGCTCCTTGTAGTGCTTGTAGACGCTGCCGATCGGGTCCACGCCGATCACCCGGATCTCCGGGTTCTGCTCTTTCAGGTACTTGGCGACCCCGCTGATGGTGCCGCCGGTGCCGACGCCCGCCACCCAGTGGGTGATCCTGCCGCCGGTCTGGCGCCAGATCTCCGGCCCGGTGGTCCGGTAGTGCGCCATCGGGTTGGCCTGGTTGTAGTACTGGTAGGGCAGGAAGGCGCCCTGTTCGTCGCGGATGCGCTCGGCCACCTTGTAGTAGGACCGCGGATCGTCGGCCGGGACCTCCGTCGGACAGGTGATGACCTCGGCGCCGTAGGCCTCGAGGAGCGCGACCTTCTCCGGCGGGATCTTGTCCGCCGCCGTGCAGATCATCCGGTAGCCCTTGAGGATCGCCGCGATGCACAGGCCGACGCCCGTGTTGCCGGAGGTGGGCTCGACGATCGTCATGCCGGGCTCGAGCAGGCCTTCCTCC
>JAWWBN010000105.1:0-11659 GCA_033720955.1 Thermoanaerobaculia bacterium
CGCACGTCGCCGAGGCGGACCGTAAAGAGGATCACGCAGACCGCGAAGGGCACGGCGAAGCCGATCAGGTCGCCGTAGAGAGGCGCGTCGGTGGGGATCAGCCCCAGGTTCGAGCAGAGGGCGCAGCCGAAGATGATCCAGATGATCGGCGACAGCCGCTCGGCCCAGGGGTAGCGGCGCACCAGCCACAGGGAGCCGAGGATCACCGCGAGGAGGACGGCGAGGATCGCCAGGGGTGTCTGGAGCATGGACGCGTCTCCACGGCGGCGGGCCGCGGCGACCGACACGGCAGTGTACCCGGGGGGCGCCACCTGATCGGGGCTCGGACCCTCGACGCACCGGGCTGCGGCCGGCCGGGAGCTACCGCAGCGAGCGGTCGATCTCGACCCGCATCCGGCCTCCCGCCAGGATCGACAGGCCGTTGCCCAGGGTGACCAGGTCGCCGGCCGTCACGGTCAGCTCCCCGGTGCCCGTCACCGTGTAGGCGGCGCCGGTGGCCAGGGTGTGACAGGCCTGATGGGCCTCCGGCGAGTCGACCGTGTCGTCGGAGAGCGTCAGATCGTCGGGCCCGGTGCAGAGGCCACATCCCCCGATGCACTCCCAGAAGATCGAGTACCCCTCGCCGGGCGAGTAGCTCGCCTGCCGCACCAGCGCCCGGTAGCTGCCGGTGGCGACGGCGGTGAAGGTGGCGAGCGAGGCCGCCCCCGGGCCCGAGTCGTCGTCGCCGGTCACGTAGTCGGAGCAGGTGGGGCCCCAGATCTCGATCTCGGTGTCGGCGCCGCCCACCAGGGCCGAGGTGGCGACCTCGTAGGTGGCCCCGGCGGCGACCGCCAGCTCGAACCAGTCGGCGTCGCAGTGGAGGAGGGCGCGGGAAGCCTCGGGCGGCAGGCCGCCCGCCGTGGCGCAGGTGTCGTCGGGCTCGAAGAGGTCGTCCTGGCAGCCCGCGAAGGGCGAGGTGTTCTCGTAGTAGCTCACCACCGAGGTCCCGGTGGCCTCGCTGATGATGTCGGTTCTGCCGTCGCCGTTCATGTCCACCGGCTGGAGGAGGTGGCTGGGGAAGGAATCCGGCGCCACGTTGGTCATCGACCAGCTCGCCGCGCCTCCCAGGTTCTCCCAGACGTAGATGTTGTGCACCTCCTCGTTCCAGCCCGGCTCGCCCGGGTCTTCGCCGAAGAAGAGATCGCAGGAGACGACGTCGGGGTCGCCGTCGCCCCAGAGATCGAGGACCGCCAGGCACTCCGGATGGTGGACACCGGCGTCGATCGCGTGCTGGGTCCAGGTGCCGGCGATCGGGTCTTCCGGGGCCTCCAGCCAATAGACGCCCGAGCCGTGGTGACCGGCGGAGACCACCATGTCCAGGTCGCCATCCTCGTCCATGTCCCGCAGCAGGGCGTTCGAGATGCCGTAGATCGCGGTGGTCACCTCGTGCCAGGTCCAGCTCCCCGCCGGGTCGTCGGGGGCCTCGTACCAGCCGTTGGAATAGGCGAGATCCACGTTGCCGTCGTCGTCCACGTCGCCGGTGTCCATGCCGGCGTGGCCGTGGGGCGGCCCCTCGGCTCGGTCGCTCTCGATGGTGTGCTGCACCCATGGCATCTCGGGGTCGGCCCCCGGGGTGAGCCACTTGAGGGTGATGCGGCTGCTCCAGTACCCCTGGTTCAGGTTGGCCACGACCTCGCGCGCGCTGCCGTCCTGGTCCAGGTCGGCGAGGATCATGTCGTGCAGGTAGCGCGCGGCGTCGGCGATCTTGTGAAAGGTCCAGGCCGTCGTCGCCAGCGCGCCGCCGGGGTTCTCCCACCAGCCCAGGTCGTCCTTGTACTTGGCGCAGACCACGTCCAGGTCGCCGTCGCCGTCGGCGTCGAAGAGCACCGCGCCGTTGGCCCCGATCTGTCCGGTGCCGTCCAGCGTCCCGTGACGCGTCCAGCCGCCGGCGGAGCCGTCGTTCTCGTAGACGAAGAGGGCGTAGCCGCCTCCGGCCACGATGTCGAGGTCCCCGTCCCCGTCCATGTCGCCGGCCCGCACCCAACCCGGCCGCCCGTTGCCCCCGTAGGTCAGGTCGACGTAGGTCCGGTCGAAGCTGGGCGCCGTGGCGGCGGCGGCGAGCGGAAGAAGGGCTCCGCCGCCTACGGCGGCCAGGGGCCGGAGGGCACGGCGCAGAGGGCCCATCTCGGCACCACCCTGCCCGTCGGGGGGCCGGTCGGCTAGGGAGGGCGTCACAGCCGGGGCAGGGCCCGGGCCGGCCTCCCGGGATCGGAGGGTCTCCCTGCGGCCGGGACCCGACGCTACCGGCGCCGCCGCCGGAGGTCGAGGGGACGAATCCCGACCCCGGCGTAAGCGATGCCCACGATCACCCCGCCTACCAGGTGGCGCCGCCGCCCGGGGGCGGCCAGGCGCCCAGGGCGCGGCGCAGGGCGGCGATCTGCCCGGAGTGGTAGCTGTTGTGGGAGGCGATGAGCTGGAGGATCTCGAGGACGGTCTTGGGGCCGCGGTCGTCGAGCAGGTCGAGCTCGCGCGTCCGCTTCTCGAAGGCGTCGAGGTCGGCGCCGAAACGCTCCACCAGGGCGAGCCACTCCGATTCCGAGGCGGGGGCCTCCGCTCCGGGCCAGCTTCCGGCCGCCTGGTCGGGCGTCGAGGGCTTGGAGCCGTCGATCCAGGCGATGGCGAAGTCGTGCCAGTAGACCAGGTGGTTGACGATCTGGAAGACCGTGTGGGGCGCCCCGTCGCTCCGCCGGCCGGCGAGCTCCCAGTCCAGGCCGTCCACCACGTCCCGGACCAGGACGTGGGCACCGCGTCCGGAGAGGGCCTGGCTCAGGACCGATCGGACGGTCTCGGGGGTCGTGCTGGTCGTCTTCATCGTCTCTGCCTCCTGGGCGCCATCCTAGCCTCGCGGCCGCTCGCTCGCCACGACCTCCGCGCTGCGGCGGATCGACCCACGGGGGCCTACCCCACCCGGCGGAGCTGCAGGTGGAGGTGGGGCACCCCGTCCTGGACGATTCGAGCGCCGGGCCCGGCCGGCGGCCGCGCCCGGCGCTCCGTCACTCGACGCGGAGACCGCCGGCCGGTGCCGCTCCCGCTAGGAGCAGGGCCCCTCGCCGACGTTCAGGCTCGATCTCCGTGCTCGCTGGCACTCCTCCGGGTTGGCCGGTCCCGGCGAGTCGAAGGGCGCCGGGGTGAGGGCGAAGGTGTCCGGCCGCTCGTTGAAGTCGGTGAGGTCCTCGATGCAGCCGCTGGAGCTGATGACGCTCTGCCCGGCGCCGCAGAGGAGCTCGCACTCTGCGATGCGGCCCTCGATCGCCCCTCCGCACGAGCCGCCGTTGGCGGCGGACGCCGCCAGGTTCAGCTTCGCCGCGGTGAGCTGCCGGACGAGCTGGCGGTGGGCGCGGGTGCGCCGGGTGCAGAGCGCCTCGCTGGCCCCCTCGCAGTCGCCGGCGCCGGCGTGGGTCAGCGTCTGGCCGCAGACCGTGACCGGCAGGAAGAGACCGGTGATGTGGGGATGGGTTCCCCAGAAGCCCGGCGTGCGGGTCAGACACTCGTCGCTCGGCTGCGGCTCGCAGGGCTGGCACGACGGACCCAGGATGCAGTCGGCGGCGCACCCGGGGCCCGCCTTGGTCACCGTCATCGCCGCCCCCGCCCCGAGGGTGGGCTGCTCGCCGGCGATGGAGAGACGCATCACCACGCACTCGCCCGGATCCAGGTTGCCGCCGGCGATGTCGCACTTGGCGACGAAGTCGTCGCCGGGGGTGCCGAAGATGTCGCACGACGGGTCCTTCTCGCTGATACCGCACGCCAGGATGGCTTGGGCGAAGCCGCCGACCTGGGTCAGGCTGATGTCCTGCGCAGCGGTCAGACAGCTCCCCAGGGCGGGGAGGTCGATATTGACGTGGCTCAGGTCCTTCGGCGGCACGCAGTCGCCGGTCAGGTCGGCGTCGTTGCAGACCCGGTAGTCCCAGAAGCTGGTGCCGGCCTGTTGGTCGACCTCGAAATTGACCAGCTCGATCTCGAACCCCTGGACGCTGCAGATCGAGCTGCCGGTGTTGTCGCAGGTGCAGACGAGCTGCGCTTGCAGGGCGGGCGCCGCGGCGCACACCACGGCGCAGCAGACGACCACAAGCGTGACCTTCCTCATCGATTCCCCCTTCTTTCCCCGAATCAGCTGCCTCGCATCGAGGCGTATGGATATGACCTCGGCAGGATAACCCATTGCGAGCGCTGTTACAAATTCCACTCGCCGAGCCAGCCGATCCGGCGCCGCGGGAGGGCCGCGGGCGGGCGGACTTCGGCCCACCGAGCTCCGAGCCGCCGGTCGGACCGGTGGCTCTAGCCCGGGCGACCCGGCCCCCGCGGCGGCGTGGGCCGGGTCAGCTCTCCTGCTCCCACTGCTGGACGAGGGTGGCCACCGCCTCGACGACCTCGGGGCTGAACGGCTCCGGCGTCTCGCGGTGGCGGTCCACCCACCGGCGCATCGCCGCCAGCAGCCGGGCGGCCGCCTCCCCGTCCTCGCCGCGGAGGGACTCGTAGGCGGCGGCGGCGTCGCGCACACGCCCCGCTTCGAGCAACGCCTCGCCCAGACCCTCCTTGGCCTCGATCAGCTCCGGCGCGAGCCGCAGCGCGGCGGCGTACACGCTGAGCGCCTCCTCCGGGCGGCCGGTTGCGAGGAAGGCCCTCCCCAGCGGGTCGTAGGCCTCCACCAGGGTCGGCTGGGTGCGCAGGGCGTCGGTCAGCGACTCGATGGCGCGCTCGTAGGAGGCGAGAGCCCTCTTCTGGTGCTTGGCCCGCTTCGCCTCCTCCGGGGTCTCGGCCGCCTTCTCCTCCAGCTTGCGCGCCTGCTCCAGCTCGCGCACTCCCGTGTGGTAGGCCATCCGCGCGGTCTGCGCGACGTTGCCCATGTCGGTGCGGTCCATCAGGGTGTCGAAAGAGCTGGGCTCCTCGTTGGGACGGTCCTGCGCCGCGACGGGCGGGCCGGCCAGAAACGCCGAGAGCAGGAGAGCCAGGATCGCAAGGGAGCCGGCGGACGGGGTGGATCTGGGTCGCATGGCAGCGCCTCCTTCAGCCCTCAATCTACATCGCCGCCGGCGTTCCGCGACAGCGACCCGTCGGTCGCCGCGATCGACGGGGAGTCCGTGGGGTCGGCAGGGCGGCGTGGAACCGTCCGAGAGGCGGCGGCGAAGCTCTTTTCGACGCTCCGGGTCGCGTTGATCGCGTCCTGGGGCCCCGCTACACTGGCCGTCGGGGCGCCCGGCGCCCGGACTTCGACGATTCCCCTCGAGGAGGAGGCCCGATATGGACAGAGAGACGCTGATCGACAACCTGAACGAAGACCTGGCGGGGGAGCTCTCCGCCGTCATCCAGTACATCACCTACGCCGCCAAGGCCAACGGGCCCTACCGGCCGCAGCTCTCCGCGTTCTTCTCCGAGGAGATCGCGGACGAGCAGGCCCACGCCACCTTTCTGGCCAACAAGATCATCACCCTGGGGGGCGAGCCCACCACCGTGCCCCGCGAGGTGCCGTCCGCCGGCACCAACCGGGAGATGGTCGAGGCGGTCGCCCAGGCGGAGCGGCAGGCGGTGAAGGACTACACCCAGCGCGCCAGAGAGGCCGACGCCTATGGCGACAAGGGCCTGGCGGTCCAGCTCGAGGACATGGTGGCGGACGAGACCGGCCATCTGGAGGAGACCCTTCGGATTCTCGAGGATTGGCCCCTCTGATCGAGCCGGAAGAGGCGGCCCGCGAGCTCGCCGCCTGCATGCGACGCGAGGGGCTGGCACCGGCGACGATCGAGGAGTTCCTCGGCTGCTACCGGCGCTTCCGCGCCGGGGAGCGCGGCACTCTGCCCTGGGACGAGTTGGCGCCGCCGCGTGCGGGGGACCTGGCGGACCGGGCCGACCTTCCCGAGATCGGGGAGCGACGGGAGCGGGAGCTCCTCGACCGCCTGGCGCTGATCCGCCTCAACGGCGGCCTGGGCACCTCGATGCGGCTGGCGGGTCCCAAGTCGCTGATCCCCGTTCGGGGCGGCAGGAGCTTCTTGGATCTTCTCTCGGAGCAGGTGGCCAAGCTGCGCCGGCGCACCGGGGCCCGGCTGCCGCTGCTCCTGATGGACAGCTTCGCCACCCGGGAGAGGTCGCTCGCCGCGCTCCGGGGCTTCGAGCAGCCCGACGGGCTGCCGCTGGACTTTCTGCAGCAGCGCTTCCCGCGGATCGACGCCGAGTCCGGCGGCCCGGCGCGGCTCTCCGCCGCGGAGCGTCGCTGGGCGCCCCCGGGCCATGGCGACGTGTACTGGGCGCTGGCGGCCTCGGGGCTGCTCGACCGGCTGCTGGCGGCCGGCTACCGCTGGGCCTTCGTGGCCAACATCGACAACCTGGCCGCGACGCCGGACGCCGCCACGCTCGCCCATCTGGAAGAGCGGCGGGTGGAGTTCGCGATGGAGGTGACCCCGAAGACCCGCGCCGACGTGAAGGGGGGCACCCTCGTGCGCTGGCGGGGGCGGCTCACCCTGCTCGAGCGGGCCCAGGTGGAGCCGGCGCACGTCGCCGACTTCGAGAACACGGACAAGCTGCCCGTCTTCAACACCAACACCCTGTGGTGGGACCTCGAAGCGGTGCGAAGGAAGCTCGAGGAGGGGCTCGACCTGCCGCTGATCGTGAACGCCAAGCGAGAGGAGGGACGGGACCTGGTCCAGCTCGAGACGGCGATGGGCGCCGCCATCGGCTGCTTCGACCGCGCCCTGGGGATCCGGGTGTCGCGGCGTCGCTTCGCGCCGGTCAAGACCACCGACGACCTGCTGGCGGTGCGCTCCGACGCCTTTGCCGTGGACCGCGACGGCGCCCTCCGGCTGGTCGAGGGCCGCGATCTGCCGCCCGTCGTGCGCCTCGACCGCGCCTACTACCGCGGCGCCCGCGACCTCGACGAGCGGGTGCCGCACCCGCTGGGGCTCGCGCACTGCGACACGCTCACCGTGGAGGGCGACGTGCGCTTCGGCGCCGGGGTCGAGGTGCGCGGCGAGGTGACGCTCTCGGCCGGCGCCGGCGCCGCCCGGGTGCCCGACGGCTCCCGCTTCGACGGTGGGACCCACCGGCTGGGCTAGAGGCCCTCGATCAACAGCGGCGCTACGTCGAGCTCGGGGGCAGGTCCCCGACGTCGATCTCCTCGCCCGCCCCGAGCCGCTCGAGCACCCTCTCGTAGACCAGACGGTCGCGCGCGCGCTTCTCGGCGCCCCGCTTCCGCAGCGAGCCCATCACCAGGCTCATCCGCCGGTTGCCGTCGAGCCGCTCCTCGTTGCGGGCCAGAAAGGCCCAGTACACCGGGGTGATCGGACAGCTCCTCTTCGGGTCGAAGCGGCAGCCGCCACAGTAGTCGCTCATCTTGTCGATGTAGTTGGCCCCGGAGACGTACGGCTTGGTGGTCATCAGGTCGCCGGTGGCGAAGCTGCCCATGGCCAGGACATTGGGCTCCACCACCCAGTCGTAGGCGTCGGCGTAGGCGACCCAGAACCAGTCGGCGAGCTGACGCGGCTCGACGCCCAGCAGGGTGCCCAGGTTGGCCAGCACCATCAGGCGGGTGATGTGGTGGCTGTAGGCCTCCCGCCAGACGTCCGAGATCACCGTGTCGAGACAGGCGAGGCCGGAGGTGGCGCCCCACCAGGCCGGTGGCAGAGGCCGGCCGGCGTCGAGATGGGAGGGGGTGGCGCCGCCGTCGAGACCGCCCGGCTCGCCGGGCTCGGAAGGCCACTCGGCGCCGTTCCAGCGCGACCAGCCGCCGTCTCCGGGAGCGTGGGCGATGCGGCGGCGGTCCAGCTCGCGGAAGCCGTCGGTGGCGCGGTGGACGTGACGCACGAACTCCCGCCAGCCGGCGATCTGGCGCAGGAAGCCCTCCCTGCTGGAGAGCGGCGCCCCCGTGGCCAGGGCGTCCTCGACCACCCGGCGGGGGGTCAGCCGGGAGATGTTGAGCAGCGGCCCGATGCGGGTGTGGAAGAGCCCCCGCGAGCGGCTGGACATGGCGTCCTCGTAGGGGCCGAAGCTCTCCATGCACTCGTCGAGCGCCCATCGCCAGAGCCGCTCGGCGTCGTCGCGGGTCGCCGGCAGCGATTCCAGGTCCAGCCGGCCGGGGTGGAGGGCGAAGCGGCTCTCGATCAGGTCGCCCACCTCCCGGGTCAGCTCGTCGGGCTCGAAGACCGGCGGCTGGGGCGCCTTGGGCGTGCCGTCCCACGGCTCGCGGTTGTCGGCGTCGTGGCTGTACCTGCCGCCGGCCGGGCCGCCCTCGTCCATGAGATAGCCGGTGTCCCGCCGCACCCGGCGGTAGAAGGCGTCCATGCGCCAGGGCGGCCCGCCGGTCGATTGGTCGAACTGCTCGCGGGTGGTCAGCCAGCCGGCGTGGTCCACCACCTCGAGCAGCCCGTCGTCCACCAGGGGCTCGAGGTCGGCGCGCAGCTCCCGCTCCGCCGGCTCCATCGCCGTGAGCCCGCCCAGCTCCTCGGCCAGCGGGCGCAGCGCATCGCCGTAGGGCCGATCGGTCACCAGGTGCCGAACGGCTACCCCTCGCCGCGCCTGCTCCACGGCGAAGTGACGTTGGTTGGCGAGGATCAGCGCCAGCTTCTGCCGGTGGTAGGGCCGCCGATGGCCCTTCCAGGTGCTCTCGACCAGCACGATCCCGGTGTCGCCGGGCTCCCGGTCGGCCAGGGGTCCGAAGTCGTCGGTGAGCTGGTCGTAGGGCACGTAGACCCAGCCGCGGCCGTCCGCCGGCGGGTTCACCTCGGCGAGGGTATGGGCGAAGCGGGGCACGGCTCAGGCGGCCGAGCTCTCGACCGCGGCGCCTGCCGGCGTCACGTCGTCGCCGCGGACGATCAGCACCGAGCGGTCGGCGCGCCGCAGGAGACGCTCGGCCGTGTTCCCGACCAGCAGCCGGACGATGCCCTCGCGGGCGGCGCTGCCGGCGACGAGGAGGTCGGCCCGCTCGCGGCGGGCCACGGCCGGCACGGCCTCGGCCGCGGCGCCGCCGGCGAGGTGCAGCCGGTCGGGCGGCACCGAGACGGAGGGCAGACGCTCGACCAGCTCCTCCTGGGCCCGCCGGGCCTCCGCCTCCAGCGCCGCGAGCCGGCCGGAGCCCGCGAGCGACGCCAGCGGCCCCGGCGTCCAGGTGGAGACGACGTGCAGCTCGGCGTCGAGAAGGTCGGCCAGCTCGGCGGCGCGTTCGAGCACGGCGCGGTTGAGATCGAAGTCGGACTCCCAGGCGAAGGGCTCGACGGCGGCCAGGATGCGGCGGGGCGCGCCGGGAGCGTGGTCGTTGGCGCCGCCCTCCCTGGCGACCCAGACCGGAGCCGGGCAGCGGCGCACCAGGGCCGGATCGGTCGCGGCGTCGGGGCTCTTGACGACCAGGTCGAAGCCGTGCCGGGTCACCGCCTCCGCCACCGACCGGACGGGGTCGCCGTCGAGCAGCAGCAGGCCGGGATCCACCTCCTGTCGGCGGCACCTCTCCGCCCGCCGCTCGAGCTGCCGGCGCCGCTCGGCGCGGATCGGCTCGACGACCTGGCGTCCGTCCTCCATGAGGTCGGCCAGGGTGAGGCGAGCCGCGGTCCGTCGGGCGAGCCGGACGGCGGTGTCGAGGGCGGCGCCCGAGCGGCGCCGGGAATCGGAAAGGCACAGGATGGAGTGGATCTCGCTCATGCCCTCTTCTTCGCCGCCGGGACGGATTCAGTTGACGGCCGCCGCATCCCGACGATCCTCAGCGGCGAAGGGAAGGCCATGAGCGACGACCCGGGCCAGGCCACCGTCTACGCGGTTCTCGCCGGCGCCGGCGGCGTCGGCGGCGCCCTCTGCCGCCGCCTGGCGGCGAGCGGGCACACGGTGATCGTGGGCGGCCGGCGAGCCGAGCCCGTCCACGCCCTGGCCGACGAGATCGGCGGCGTCCCCTTCGAGGTGGATGGCCGCGACTTCGACCGGGTGGAGGAGATGCTGGACCGGGCCGGGGACGAAGGTCGCCTGGCGGGCGTCGCCAACTGCGCGGGGTCGCTGCTGCTGAAGCCCGCCCACCTGACGACCCGCCAGGAGCTGGAGGAGACCGTGGGCGCCAATCTGGAGACCGCCTTCGCGGTGGTGCGCGCCGCGGGCCGCAAGATGCGCTCGGGAGGCTCGGTGGTCCTGGTCTCGTCGGCGGCCGCCTCGATCGGGCTGCCGAATCACGAGGCCATCGCGGCGGCCAAGGGGGCGGTGGCGGGACTCACCCGTGCGGCGGCGGCCACCTATGCGTCGCGCGGGCTGCGGGTCAACGCCGTGGCCCCCGGCCTGGTGGAGACGCCGATGACCGAGCGCATCGTGCGGAACGAGCGCGCCCTGGAGAGCTCGAAGAGTCTGCACGCCCTCGGCAGGGTGGGTACGGCCGACGAGGTGGCGGCGGCGATCGCCTGGCTTCTCGACGGCGAGTCGGCGTGGATCACCGGACAGGTCTGGGGTGTGGACGGAGGGCTGGCGACCCTGAGGTCGATGCGCTCCTGAGCCGCGCCGCGGCGGACCGCTACGGCGGCTCCCGCGACTCGGGCGCGGGCAGCAGCGCGACCGCCTCCGCCATCAGGCGGCGGACGCCCTCGATCCCGATGGCGTAGGCGACGACCTTGCCCCGGTCGTCCACCAGGGCGGTGCGGGGGGGTCCGGGCACCCGGTAGGCCCGGTAGAGGTCGTCGCGGTCGGTGATCGCGGCGGGATAGCCGGTGCCGCGGTTGTCGAGGAAGCGCCGCGCCCGGTCGCGGTCGGCGCGCCGCTTCGCCGGGTTCTCGGGATCGTCGTAGCGGGTGATCGCCACCACCTCCAGCCCGTCGTCGCGATGCTCCCGGTAGAGCTCGTCGAGCTCGGCCATCTCCTTCCAGCAGGGGGAGCACCAGCGCGCCCAGAAGGTGACGATGGTGGCCGGGGCGGAGAAGGAGGCGGACCGGTTCCACGAGGCGAGCGTCACGTTCAGCGGCTCGAGGCCCTCCAGGCTGGGCACCGAGAGACCCCGCAGCTCCATCTGGAGCTGCCGTTCCCGCTCGGCGATGGCGCGCTCGATCTCGCGTGCCTGCCAGAGCGAGCCCCCGACCGCCGCCGCCGCTCCCGCCAGCAGGATGCCGGCGCGCGCGGCGAGGGCGCGCCGGGGTCGGTCGCGCCAGAGCGAGACGAGGCCCAGCCCCAGACAGACGAGAGCGAAGACCCAGGGGAAGCCGAAGATCGAGTTGAAGACGCCGCGCGCGGCCAGGATTCCCACCACCGCACAGGCCGAGGCGAGCAGCAGGGGACGGGCGAAGGGGCTCCTCTCCATCGGGCTCCATCTTAAGCCCGAGCCGCGCCGCAGCCGCAGCCCGGGTGGAGCCGAAGGCGCCGCCGGCCGCTCTCGCCCCGCTCCTGCGGCGACGTAAGATCCCCCGTCGACGGGAGGAGCCTGGAGATGACCGGAGAGCGGCAGCCGCCGGAGTCCTTTCTCGCCTTTCGGGAGCGTTACCCGGAGCTCGAGGAGGCGTGGCGCCGAGCGCGCGAGGGCGAGGCCGCCGGTCCCCTGGACGAGCGGGTGCGGCGGATGGTCAAGCTGGGGATCGCCGCCGGCTCGATGCGGCGCGGCGCGGTGCGCTCCGCCGCGCGCAAGGCGCTGGCGGCGGGGTGGAGCGCGGACGAGGTTCTCCAGGTGGTCGCGCTGGCGGCGACG
>JAWWBN010000106.1:0-11656 GCA_033720955.1 Thermoanaerobaculia bacterium
CGCTGCCCAGCAGGATCTCCTCGTCGCCACCGTTGCGGAAGTAGTAGATCCGCGGGTGCTCGAGGAAGCGGCCCACCACCGAGGTGACGGTGATGGTCTCGCTCACCCCGGGGAGGCCGGGCCGCAGGCAGCAGATGCCGCGTACCTGGAGATCGACCTTCACCCCCGCCTGGGAGGCGCGGTAGAGGGCCTGGATGCACCGCTTGTCCACGAGCGAGTTCATCTTGAAGGCCAGGTGGCCGTTGCCCTCTTGCTCGTGGTGGTCGATCTCCCGCTGGATCCGCTCCAGAAGCTGACGGCGCATCGCCTGCGGCGCCACCAGGAGCTTGCGGTAGGTGGTCTTGCGCGAGTAGCCGGTCAGCGCGTTGAACAGGTCGGAGACGTCGTCGGCGATCTCGGCGTCCCGGGTCAGGTACCCCAGGTCGGTGTAGACGCGGGCGGTCACCGGGTTGTAGTTGCCGGTGCCCAGGTGGACGTAGCGGACGATGCCGTCCCGCTCGCGACGCACCACCAGACACATCTTGCAGTGGACCTTCAGCCCCAGCAGGCCGTAGACCACGTGGACCCCGGCCCGCTCCAGCTCGCGCGCCCAGACGATGTTGTTCTGCTCGTCGAACCGCGCCTTGAGCTCCACCAGGGCGGCCACCTGCTTGCCCCGCTCCCGCGCCTCCTTGAGCGCCGCCACGATGGGCGAGTCGGGGCCCACCCGGTAGAGGGTCTGCTTGATCGCCAGCACCTTGGGGTCGCGCGCCGCCTCGTGGAGGAAGTCCACCACCGGACGGAAGCTGTCGTAGGGGTGGTAGAGCAGAACGTCGCGCTGCTTGAGCACCTGGAAGGGGCTCTCGTCGGGCGAGCCCAGGTTGTGGGTGACCAGAGGCAGGAAGGGCGGGTCCTTGAGCTCGGGGCGGTCGACCTGGGTGAGCTCCATCAGGTCCGAGAGGCCCAGGGGCCCGCCGACCTCGTACACCTGGTAGGGGGCCACCCGCAGGTTCCCGATCAGGTAGTCGCGGATCCGCTCGGGCATCTCCTCGGCCACCTCCAGCCGGATCGCGGAGCCGAAGTGACGCTGCTCCACCACCTCCTGCATGGCCTCCAGCAGGTCGGAGGCCTCGTCCTCCTCGATCTCCACGTCGGCGTCGCGGGTGACCCGGAAGGGGTAGGCCGCGGTCACCGGAAGACCCGGGAAGAGCAGGTCGAGGTTGGCCATGACCACCTCTTCCAGCCAGACGAAGTTGGTGGAGGTGAGCTCGGTCAGCCCCAGCCGCTCGTAGCCCCCCGCCTTCTCCTCGCTCGGGATGCGCAGCAGCCGCGGCAGCGAGTTGGGGACCTTGATCCGGGCGAAGCGCTCCCCGTGGGCCGGATCGTCGATCACCACCGCCAGGTTGATGCTCAGGTTGGAGATGTGCGGAAAGGGGTGGCCGGGGTCGAAGGCCAGGGGCGTCAGGGTGGGGAAGATCTCGCTCCGGAAGTGCCGGCGCAGCAGCTTCTTCTGCTTCCGCTTGAGATCGGCGTAGCCGAGCACCCGCACCCGCTTCTCCGCCAGCTTGGGGCGCAGGTCGTCGCGCCAGCAGCGGCTGGGCTCGGCCAGCATGGGCATCAGCCGGTCGCGGATGGCCGCGAGCTGCTCCGCCGGGCTCATGCCGTCGGGCGGCGCCTCCAGCGCCCCCGCCTCGAGCTGGCGCCGCAGGCCGGACACCCGGATCATGAAGAACTCGTCCAGGTTGCTGGTGAAGATCGAGAGGAACTTCACCCGCTCCAGCAGCGGCGTCTTGCGCGCCAGCGCCTCCTCCAGCACGCGGCCGTTGAACTCCAGCCACGAGAGCTCGCGGTTGAGGAACAGGTCGCGGCGCTCCAGGCTCTGGGCGCGCGGCTCCTCGACCTTGGAGACGGCTTTGACGGCGGTGTCGGCGCTCATGGGGAATCATCGATTATAGCTGCTACGATGGCGACTTACGGTCCCCTCCCCCCGGCTCGCCGTGAACCCGACCCTCGTCGTGCTCGTCCTCTCGTCGCTGGCGGCGGCCGCCGCCGCTCTCGGCGTCCTGCCCCTCGCCGCCCGTCGCACCGCCCCCGCCGTCTGGTTCGGCTGGTCCAACGCCCTGGCGGCGGGCCTCATGCTGGGGGCGGCCTACGCCCTCTCGGAGGCCGGCGTGGAGATCGCGGCGACCCCGATGGCCGGCGGCGCCGTGGCGGGCGCCCTCCTCATCCTCTGGAGCCACCGCGCCTCCCACACCGAGGAGCTGGACCTCAACCGGCTCGGCGGCGGCGACGCCGACCCGGTCTACGGCTACCAGGTCCTGCTGGTGAGCTTTCTCCATGCCGCCTCCGAGGGGGTGGCGATCGGCGCCGCCATGGCCGCGTCGCTGCCGCTCGGCGTCTTCCTGGCCCTGGTCATGGCGGTGCACAACGTCCCCGAAGCCACCGTCCTCTCCGCGGTGCTCGCCAGCCGAGGCGTCACCCTGCCCCAGGCCGCGGCCCTGGCGGTGGCGGTCAACGGGGCGCAGGTCCTGCTGGCGGTGGCCACCTTCGCCGTGGTGGGGGCGGCGCCGTGGCTGCTGCCGGTGACCCTCGGCTACGCCGCCGGCGCCCTGGTCTACCTCACCCTGGTGGAGCTCCTGCCCCAGTCCTACCGGCAGGCGGGCGCCACCTCCATCGCGGTCGTCACCAGCCTCGCCCTGGGCGCGATGATCGCGCTCCAGGGGCTGCTGCCCTAGCGGGCGCCGCCGGACCTCACCGTGCACCCCGCCCTCACCGTCTTCCTCTACGGCGCCGCGACGGCGGTCTCCACCGGGCTGGGGGCCCTCCCCTTCGCCCTGGTCCGGCGCATCTCGGAGACCACCGCCGCCCACGCCAACGCGGTCGCCGCCGGCCTCATGCTCGGCGCCAGCTTCGGTCTCGCCGCCGAGGGCACCGCGCACGGCGCCTGGCAGACGTTCGCGGGGGTCAACCTGGGGGTGGTCTTCATCCTGCTCACCCAGCGGGTCCTGGCGCGGCACGAGCTGTCCATCGGCGAGGTGCGGGGCGCCGGCGCCCGCCGCGTGCTGCTCATGCTGGTGGTGATGACCGTCCACTCCTTCGCCGAAGGGGTGGCCATCGGCGCCTCCTTCGCGGGCGGCATGACCCTAGCGACCCTCATCACCGTCGCCATCGCCGTCCACAACGTTCCCGAGGGGATCGCGATCAGCGCCGTGCTGCGACCGCAGGGGGCGTCGATCGCCGCCTGCGCCGGGTGGAGCGTCTTCTCCTCGCTGCCCCAGCCGTTGATGGCGGTGCCCGCCTTCCTCTTCGTGGACGCCTTCCGGCCGGCGCTGCCCTACGGCGTCGGCTTCGCCGCCGGCGCGATGGTCTTCATGGTCTTCGTGGAGCTGCTGCCGGAGGCCCTCGAGCACGCGGGCCGCGCGGCGGTGGGCCTCCTGGTCACCCTGGCGCTGGTGGCGATGATCCTCTTCCAGGCGTTTCTCTAGGGGCGGGAGAAGCCGGCACCGGGCGGCTCGGGAGCCGCGGTGGCCGGACGGCGACGCGGCGCCCTAGCCCCCGCCGGCTCGCCGCCGGGCCAGCTCCCCGCCCAGGGCGACGAGGGCGATCAGGTTGGGGATCGCCATGACGCCGTTCAGCAGATCGGCCCAGGCCCAGATCGCCCGCGCGCCGGCCAGCGCGCCGCCCAGGATGGCCACGCAGTAGAGACCGCGGTAGACCCGCCGCACCTTGACGCCGAAAAGGTAGACGGCGCACTGCTCGCCATAGAACGACCAGGTGATCAGGGTCGAGAGCCCGAAGAGGAGCGAGGTGACGAGGACCACGGGTCCGCCGGCGCCTCCCAGCCCCTCGGCGAAGGCGGAGGCGGTGAGCGCCGTGGAGTCGAGACCCGAGCTCCACGCACCGGTGGCGAGCAGCACCAGCCCGGTGGCCGACGAGACCACCAGCGTGTCGAGGAAGACGCCGAGCATGGCCACCCTCCCCTGGCGCTCGGGGCTCGACGTCCGCGCCGAGGCGTGCGCGATGGGCACCGAGCCGGTGCCGGCCTCGTTCGAGTAGACCCCCCGGGCCACGCCGAACCGGAAGGCCTCCCGGACCCCGGCGCCCAGGAAGCCGCCCGTCGCGGCCACGGGGCTGAAGGCGTGGGTCAGGACGAGCTCCAGGGCGGCGGGCACCGCCTGCCGGAAGACGACGAGCACCGCCCCCGCCGCGGCCAGGTAGAGCAGCCCCATCGCCGGTGCCAGGACCTCCGAGACGCGAGCGATCGACCGCACGCCGCCGACCACCGCCGCACCGGTGACCAGCGCCACCACCAGGCAGGTGAAGACCGGTCTCCACCCGAGCTGGGAGGCGGCCACCGAGGCGATCGAGTTGCTCTGGACGGTGGTGGTGGCCAGCAGGGTCTTGGCCGCGAGGCCGAAGGCGAAGAAGGCGGCGATCTTGGGCCAGCCCAGACGGTCGCGCAGGTAGTACATCGGGCCGCCGACCCACAGCCCGTCGGCGCCGCGGCGTCGGTAGCGCACCCCCAGGACCGACTCGGCGTACATGGCTCCCATCCCCACCAGGCCGGACACCCACATCCAGAAGAGCGCGCCCGGACCGCCGGCCGTGATCGCGGTGGCCACGCCGGCCAGGTTGCCGTTGCCCACGATCCCGCCGACCGCGGTCATGAGCGCCGCGAAGGGGGAGATGTCGCCCTCCCGCGAATCCCCGGGCCGGCGCAGCAGATCCCGCCAGGCCGCCGCGAAGCAGCGGAACTGCACCACCCGCAGCCGGACCAGCAGGTAGAGACCGGTGCCCAGGAACAGCCCCAGCATGGGCGGTCCCCAGAGCCAGTTCGCGAGCTGCTGGATCAAGGGCTCAGGCCGGAGCCTTCTCGGAGGCGGGATGGAACGCCTGCAGCGGCCGCACGGTCAGCTCGCTGCGCTGCAGGGCGGCGATGCCGGCCACCGCCGCCCGCGCACCCGACAGGGTGGTGATGCAGGGCAGGTCGTACTTGAGCGCCGTCTGGCGGATCAGCGCGTCGTCCTCGTGCGACTCCCGTCCCAGCGGCGTGTTGACGATCAGGTCGATCTCGCGGTTGATCAGGTGGTCCACCAGGTTGGGCCGCTCCTCGTGGGCCTTCCGGATCCCCTCGACCTCGACGCCGCGCGCGCGCAGAAACTCCGCCGTGCCCGAGGTCGCCACCAGCCGGAAGCCGCAGGCCAGCAGCTCCTCGGCGATCGGCAGCAGGCTCTCCTTGTCGCGGTCGTTCACGGACAGGAAGGCGGTGCCTTCGAGCGGCAGCCGGTGCCCGGCCCCCAGCCACGCCTTGGCGAAGGCGTCGCCGAACCGCTCCCCCACCCCCATCACCTCCCCGGTGGACTTCATCTCCGGACCCAGGACCGGGTCCACTCCGGGGAAGCGGCGGAAGGGAAAGACCGGCGCCTTGACGAAGACCCCCGGCACGGACGGCTCCTCGGTGAAGCCGAGCTCCTCGAGGCGGGCGCCGGCCATCACCCGCGCCGCGAGGTTGACGAGCGGCACGCCGACCGCCTTGGCGATGAAGGGCACGGTGCGCGACGCCCGCGGGTTGACCTCCAGAACGTAGACCTCGCCCCGGTGGAGGGCGAACTGGACGTTCATCAGCCCCACCACCCCCAGCCGGAGGGCCAGCCGCCGGGCGATCTCGCGCATCCGGTCGAGGTCCGCCTCGGAGATGCGCTGCGGCGGCAGCACCGCCGCCGAGTCGCCCGAGTGGATCCCCGCCTCCTCGATGTGCTGCAGGATGCCGCAGACGACCGCGCGCCGTCCGTCGGCCAGCAGGTCCAGGTCCACCTCGTAGGCGTCGTCGAGGAAGCGGTCGAGCAGCACCGGCTGGCCCGCCGCCACCTCGGTCGCCTCGCGCAGGTACCCGGCCAGGGTGCCCTCGTCGTAGCAGATCGCCATCGCCCGCCCGCCCAGGACGTAGGAGGGCCGGACCAGCACCGGGAAGCCGATGCCGCGGGCGACCTCCATCCCCTCCTCGACGGTGAGAGCGGTGCCGTTGTCGGGCTGCCGGATCCCCTCGGCGGCGAGCAGGCGCCCGAACCGCTCGCGGTCCTCGGCCAGGTCGATGGCGTCGGGCGGGGTGCCCCAGATCGGCACCCCGGCCGCCTCGAGGCCGCGGGCCAGCTTGAGGGGCGTCTGCCCGCCGAGCTGGACGATCACCCCCTGGGGACGCTCGCGCTCGCAGATGGCCAGCACCTTCTCCAGGGTGAGCGGCTCGAAGTAGAGCCGGTCGGAGGTGTCGTAGTCGGTGGACACCGTCTCCGGGTTGCAGTTGACCATGATCGTCTCGTAGCCCGCGTCGGAGAGGGCGTACGCGGCGTGGACGCAGCAGTAGTCGAACTCGATCCCCTGGCCGATCCGGTTGGGTCCCGAGCCCAGGATCATCACCTTGTCGGCCTCCCCGGGCTCGCTCTCGTCCTCGGTGCCGAAAGTCGAGTAGAGATAGGGCGTCGTGGCCGGGAACTCGGCGGCGCAGGTGTCCACCCGCTTGAAGACCGGGCCGATCCCGCGCCGGCGGCGCTCCTCGCGCACCCACCCCTCGTCGACGTCGAGGTGGCGCCCCAGCTTGACGTCGGAGAAGCCGCTCTCCTTCGCCCGGCGCAGCAGGGCGTCGGGCACGGTCGCCAGGTCCCAGCAGGCGAGCTCGTGCTCCAGCGCGATGATCGCCTCGATCTCGCGCAGGAACCAGGGGTCGATGTGGCTGGCGGCGTTGACCTCCTCCACCGACCAGCCCTGGCGGAAGGCCGCCGCGACGGCGAAGAGACGCTCCCAGTTGGGAGTCTGGAGGCGCCGCTTGAGCGCCACCGGGTCGGAGAGGCGAGCGGCCCGCAGCGACTGGTCCCCGTCGAGCTCGAGGGAGGCCAGGCCCTTCATCAGGGCCTCCCGGAAGGTGCTGCCGATGGCCATCACCTCCCCCACCGACTTCATCGACGTGCCCAGGACCGGGGCGCTCTGCGGGAACTTCTCGAAGGCCCAGCGCGGGATCTTGACCACCGTGTAGTCCAGCGACGGCTCGAAGGCGGCGTAGGTCTCGCCGGTGATCTCGTTGGGGATCTCGTCCAGGGTGTAGCCCACGGCGAGAAGCGCCGCGATCTTCGCGATGGGGAACCCGGTGGCCTTGGACGCCAGCGCCGAGCTGCGCGACACCCGCGGGTTCATCTCGATCACCACCCGCTCCCCGGTCGCGGGGTCCACGGCGAACTGGATGTTGGACCCCCCGGTCGCCACCCCCACCCGGCGGATGACGGCGAAGGCCTCGTCGCGCATCGCCTGGTACTCGCGGTCGGAGAGCGTCTGCTGCGGCGCGACGGTGATCGAGTCGCCGGTGTGCACCCCCATGGCGTCGACGTTCTCGACCGAGCAGACCACGATCGCGTTGTCGGCGCGGTCGCGCATCACTTCGAGCTCGAACTCCTTCCAGCCCAGCACCGAGCGCTCCAGGAGGACGCGCCGGACCGGGCTGGCGTCGAGAGCCGCCTCCACGACCTCCTCCAGCTCCTCGCGGTTGTAGACCGTGCCGCCCCCCTCGCCGCCCAGTGTGAAGCTGGGGCGCACGATCAGGGGGTAGCCGATCTCGGCGGCGATCTCCCGGCCCTCCTCCATGGAGCCGGCGTAGCCGCTCTGCGGCACCTTGAGGCCGATCTCCTCCATCGCCTGCTTGAACAGGAGCCGGTCCTCACCGAGCTCCAGGGCGCCCACGTTGGCTCCCAGGAGCTCGACGCCGTAGCGCTCCAGCACCCCCGTGCGGTCCAGCTCCAGAGTCAGGTTGATGCCGGTCTGCCCGCCCACGGTGGGGAGGATGGCGTCCGGCCGCTCGCGCGCGATGATGCGCTCGCAGAGCTCGGCGGTGAGCGGCTCCACGTAGGTGGCGTCGGAGAACTCCGGGTCGGTCATGATGGTGGCCGGGTTGGAGTTCACCAGCACCACCCGGTACCCCTCCCGGCGCAGGGCGCGGCAGGCCTGGGTGCCCGAATAGTCGAACTCGCAGGCCTGGCCGATGACGATCGGACCCGAGCCCGGGATCAGGATGGTCTCGAGGTCCGTGCGCCGGGGCATGCGGCCGGGATTCTACAATCTCCCCGATGCGCTCACCTCACCCGACCGCGCTGGGCCCCGATTCCCTCGGGCGGCGGCTCGTCGCGGGCGACGGACGGGTGATCTCCTTCGGGTCCGCCGAGGCGGACGAGTCGTCGGCTGATCCGGCAGTCCCCTGCCCCGGAGCGGTCATCGAGCCGGGGCGGGTCAACGCCCACACCCACATCTACAGCGGCCTGGCGCCCCTCGGAATGCCGCCGCCCGATCCACCGCCGGAGAGCTTCCTCGAGATCCTCGAGCGCGTCTGGTGGCGGCTGGATCGCGCCCTCGACGAAGAGAGCCTGGCCGCCGCCGCCCGTCTCTACGCGGCCGAGTCGCTGCTGGCGGGCACCACCACCCTGATCGACCACCACGAGTCGCCCGAGCGGATCGAAGGCTCGCTGGACATCCTCGCCGACGCCTGTCAGGAGGTGGGCGTGCGGGCCCTGCTCTGCTACGGCGCCACCGAGCGCAACGGGGGCCGCGACGAGGCCCGCCGCGGCCTCGGCGAGTGCCGCCGCTTCCTGGAGTCGAACCGGCGCCCCGCGGTGACCGGGGTGGTGGGGCTGCACGCCTCCTTCACCGTCTCGGACGCGACGGCCCGGGAGGCGGGCGAGCTGGCCCGCGAGCTCGGCACGGTCGTCCACGTGCACATGGCCGAGGACCTCTGCGACGTGGAGGACGCCCGGCGGCGAGGCTACCCCGGCCCGCTGGAGCGCCTGCTCGCCCTGGACGCGCTGCCGCCGGGCTCCATCCTCGCCCACGGGGTCCACCTGGACGCCCGCCAGGTGCGCAGCGCCGAGCGGGAGGGCCTCTGGCTGGTGCAGAACCCCCGCTCGAACCGGGGAAACCGGGTGGGCTACCCGGGCGCCCTCGGCGCCAGCCGGAGGGTGGCGGTGGGCACCGACGGCTATCCGGCGCGGATGGCCGAAGAGGCCCGCGCCCTGTTCGAGGAGGCGGCCGCCCACGGCGAGCCGCGGCAGATCGCCGAGCCGCGTCTCGCCCGCGGACCCCAGCTCGCCGCCGAGAGGTTCGGCCTGCCCTTCTCGCCCCTCGGCCCCGGCGGCGCCGCCGACGCGGTGGCATCGAGCGGGGGAACCGTCCGCGAGGTGCTGGTTGGCGGCCGGCGGGTGGTCGGCGGCGGCCGGCTGCTGACCGCCGACCTCGACGCCATCCGGGCCGAGGCGGCGGAGCGGGCGAAGCGGCTCTGGCGGCGGATGGCCGCCCTCGGGAGCGCCGGTGCGGGCTAGACTCGCGCCAGCCGATTCAACGGCACGGGAGAACCTCATGCGACACTCGACCTCGATCTGTATCGCCGGCCTGCTCTGGCTGGCGGCCGGCGCCGCTCCTGGGCAGGAGCCCGTGGGCATCGTGAACCACCTCCCCCGGGACCCGGTCCTGGCCGGTGTCGTCGAGATCGGCAACCCTGACGAGGGCCTGGGCAAGCTGATGGAGTTCGTGACCCGCTTCGACCCCGAGCTGGATCCGACGGCGTGGGAGGCGGAGATGGCCGAGCTCGACCAGGAGATCGGCTGCTCCCTGCGGGGCGACCTCCTGGCGCAGGTCGGCCCCGAGCTGGCCTTCGCCTTCGACCTGCCTCCGATCGACCAGCTCATGGCCGGCATGGAGGACCCCGCGGCGGCGGTCGTGGAGGCCAGCCGTGGAACCGGGCTCGTGGTCGGAGTGCGCGACGGCGCTGCGCTCGCCGCCTGCCTGAGCCGGCTCGCGGGCCATTTCGAGCTGACGGTGGCGGAGGAGGAGGGCATCGTGCGGATCGCGCCGCCCGAGCAGGCCGGCGCCGAGCTGCCGGCCGATCTCGCCGTCTACTACTCGGTGGGGGACGGCTTCGCCGCCCTGAGCGCGTCGCCGGAGTTCGTGGCCTCGGCCCTCGCACCGCGCGCGGCCGGAGGCCGCCTCATCGACGGCGAGGACTTCCGGCGGGTCTTCTCGCACCTGGAAGCTTCGGCAAAGGGGCTCTCCTACCTGAATCTGCCCAAGATCCGCGGTCTGCTCGAGGGCTCCGAGTTCCTCCAGGGCATGCTGGCCTCCAACCAGGAGGCGCGGCCGATTCTCGAGCTGATCCGCTCGCCGGATTTCACCGGCATGGGAGTGGGCGCCACCTCGGTGGAGATCGACGGCGGCGTGCGGCGGATGACCTACGGACCGAGGGCGCTGGCGGGCGGGGCGGCCTCCGCGGGGATCGTCGCGGCGGTCGTCATCCCCAACTTCATCGACGCCCTGGAGAAGGCGAAGCGCCAGCGCACCATGGCCGACCTGCGCAATCTGGCCGTCGCGCTGGAGGCCTACGCCGTGGACAGCGGCGCCTACCCCGAGACCGGGGGCGAGTGGCTGCCGGCCGAGAGCCTCACGGACGCCCTGGGGTCGCTCTACCTGGCGGAGGTGCCGGCTACCGACGGCTGGGGGCACCCCCTCGTCTACTGGTCCGACGGGGTGAGCTATCGGATCGCCAGCCCGGGCAAGGACGGCCAGATGCAGCACGACTGGCTCGCCGTCGCCACGGTGGACGGCGCCCCGCCGCCGCCGCCCGAAACCGATCTGGTCTTCGGCGACGGCAGCTTCCAGGTGCCCGTCGAGGAGTAGGCGAGCCTACTTTTTCTTCTTCGCCGCCTTCTTGGCGGGAGCGGCCTTCTTCGGCGCCGCCTTCTTGGCCGGAGCCCCCTTCTTCGCGGGTGCCGCCTTCTTGGGCGCCGCCTTCTTGGCCGGAGCCCCCTTCTTCGCGGGTGCCGCCTTCTTGGGCGCCGCCTTCTTGGCGGGCGCCGCCTTCTTCGCGGGAGCGGCCTTCTTCGGCGCCGCCTTGGTGGCGGTGGACGAGGAGGTCTTCTTCGCCGCGGCTGCCCGCTTGGCCGCCGGCTTCTTGGCCGCCGGCTTCTTGGACGCCTTCCGCTTGGCCCGCTTGGCCGGCGCCTTGGGCTCGGCCACCGCCACGAACTCGCCGGAGGCGACGACTCCCCAACGCCGGCAGATCAGGGTGTAGGTGGCGCCGCCCTTCAGCTTGGCGGTGGCCAGGTCGAGGGTCACCTCGCGGGTGTTCGTCGCGCCGCCGCCCATCACGGTCTTCGAGGCGACGGGCGCGGCGCTCTTCAGCACCCGCCTCTTGCGCCCGCCGTCGCTCCACATGACCTGCTTGAGCCGCGAGTCCATCACGCACCACTCGTGACCCGAGTTCGGGTCGGGAGTCGCCAGGACGCAGGTCTCGTCGGCCTCCATCGACCACTCCACCGTGACGGGCACGCTCTTGCGCCCCGTGGGCAGCAGCACCATGTTGCGGGCGGGCGTGTACTTGCCGGGCTTGAACGACAGATCGGCTCTGATCATTCGAGGGTCCTCCTCTTTGAGACGCCGAGAAACTACCTCCGCCTCCCGACGCCTGTAAAGAGGAGCTCCGCCCGGTCCGAGGCGGCCCCACCTTGTAGACTTGGCCGGTCAAGGAGGTGGAACGATGGGCGGTGGGCGAAAGATGTACTCCAAGGTCGTTTGGCCGGGCTTCTCCGGCGCCCCGGCGCCCCGGCAGGCGGCCAAGATCGGACGCAACGAGGCGTGCCCCTGCGGCAGCGGC
>JAWWBN010000107.1:0-11594 GCA_033720955.1 Thermoanaerobaculia bacterium
GCCGGCCTCGAGAATCTCGATGCCCGCCTCGCTCGCGAGCGGATGCGCGCTCGCGACCGCACCTCGATTCGGCGCTTGCTGCGCAGACGCCTGCGCGACGAGCAGAACGAGCGTGAACGCGGCAATGCAGCGCAGCCGACGCGGCACGGCTCCGCGAGCTGGCGGAGAGCCCGCCCGACTACCTGAAGTTCGACATCGATCTCATCCACGGGCTGGACAGCGCCTCGCCGTCAAGGTCGGGCATGGTCAGGTCCCTGGTCGCCATGGCGACCGACCTGGGGATCGACTGCGTCGCGGAGGGGGTCGAGACCGAGGGCGAGCTGGCCGCCTGCCGGGAGATCGGCTTCCGCTACGGACAGGGATACCTGCTGGGACCGCCTACGCCTCCCGATCGCGTCGCCACGGGGCCGGGTGGCCCTCCGTGAGATACTCGCCCCCGGGTCCGGACCCGTGATGGCGAGTCTCCGAAGCCTGCTCAGACACCCCCCGCTGCTCACCCGGATGGCGGCGGCCCTGGCCCTCCTCGGCCTGCTCCCGGTCGCCCTCCTCGCCACCCGGCTGATGGGGATCAACCGCCAGTCGATGGCCGACCAGGTGGACAAGACCCACGTGCTCACGGCACGCAAGACCGCCGAGGGGATCGAGGCCTTTCTCGCCGCCCGCCTGGCGCTCGCCGAGGGCCTGGCGGCCAACCCGGCCCTCGCCGCGCCGCGGTCGCAGCCGGCCCGCGAGCTCCTGGGGCGCAACCTCCAGGCCTGGTCGGGTCTCGGGGTGGCGGCGGTGGCGGTGGTCGACCCCGGCGGCGAGCAGGTGGTGCTGGCCCAGCTCGCGGCGGGGACGGGGCCGGCCTCGGTGCGCGCCACGGTGGCCGATCTCTTCGGCCGCCCGGCCGACGTCGGTCGCGTGGACGCCCATCGCACGGCCGACGGTCTTCTGGTGCTCCGCTTCGGCGCCTCTCTGCCCGGGTCCGTGGGCGCGGTCTGGCTCTTCGCCGACGGCGCCGCCCTCGACGAGCTGCTCGACGCCTTCGAGCTCGGCGAGGAGGCCTCGGTGGCCCTGCTCGACTCCCGGGGCGAGGCGATCCTCGGCAGCGCCGAGGGCTTTCCGGCGGCCCTCCTGGAGCAGGCCGGAACCGGCTGGATCCAGGGGGCCGACCCCGGCTTTCGGGCCGGTGAGGGCTCCGAGGAGTCGGTGGGCGCGTACGCGCCGGTGCCGCTGGTCGGCTGGGCGGTCGTGTCGCGGCAGCCGGCGCGGATCGCCCGCGCCGCGGAGCTGCGGATGCGGCGACAGACGGGATGGGCTCTGGGAGTGGCGACGTTGCTCGTGGGTCTCCTCTCCGGCGGCGCCTACCTGAGCGTGGTGCGGCCCATCCGCCAGCTCGTCTCCGCCCAGCGCCAGCTCGCCGGCGGCGGCGACGGCGGCGGCGGCGACGAGATCGAGCAGCTCAAGAGCTCCTTCGCCCTGCTCGAGCAGCGGCTCAAGCAGCGGGCCGAGCTGGACGAGGTCTTTCTCGGCCGCTACCAGGTGCGCGAGGTCGTGGGCTCGGGCGCCATGGGCACCGTCTTCGAGGGCTGGGACCCCAAGCTGCAGCGCCCGGTGGCCCTCAAGACCATCCGGCTCGACGCCGAGCTCGAGCCGGACCGACGCAAGGAGCTGATCACCCGTCTCCTCGAGGAGGCCATCATGGTGGCCCAGTTCAGCCACCAGAACATCGTCTCGGTCCACGACGTGGAGGACCGCGGCGAGGGGGCCTTCGTCGCCATGGAGTACGTGGACGGCGAGAGCCTCGAGCACCTCCTCTGGCGGGAGGGGCGTCTCGACCAGGACCGAACCCTCTGCCTGGGGGCGGCCGTCGCCCGGGCCGTGCAGGTCGCGCACGAGCACGGCCTCCTCCACCGCGACATCAAGCCGGCCAACATCCTCCTGGGCCGGGACGGCTCCATCAAGGTCACCGACTTCGGCATCTCGGAGCTGATCACCTCGATGAGCGGCCGCGCCGAGGTGATCTTCGGCACCCCGGGCTACCTGCCGCCGGAGTCGCTCGAGGGCGAGGGGTACCGCCGCTCGGGCGACCTCTACGCCCTGGGGGTCGTCCTCTACTTCTGCCTGACGGGCCGGCGCCCCTTCGAGGGCGGCTCCGTGCGCGAGCTGATCCGCAAGACCCTCAGTGGCAAGTTCACCCGACCCCGCCGGCTGGCGCCGGAGATCGAGCCGGAGCTCGACGAGATCGTCACCGAGCTGCTCCAGCGGCAGCCGGAGAAGCGGCCGTCGGACGCCGGCGAGATCGCCGCGCGGCTCGAACGGCTCGTCGCCCGTCGCGGCGCCCGCTGGACCGCCCCCGAATCGCCCGCCGGGCAGCCGGCGGCGCACCCGGCGCCCGGCGACAACGCCCAGTTCGTCCCCACCCGGCGAATCGAACCGGACGCGCACACCGTCACCGTGCCGCCCGGGGGCGACGGGATCCGCGGCCGCTGACCGCGGAGCGGTCTCAGCGGTAGGGCAGCGCCAGCCGGGCGCGGTTGGCGAGGGCGTCCTCCGCCTCGATCACCAGCTCGCCCCCCTCCGACCTCACCGCCAGCCACTCGACGCGGCTGCTGTCGTCCCACGCGCGAATCCAGAGAAAGCGGCCGTCGTCGGCCGGTCCGCCCGGACCGGGCGGCTCGACTCCGGCGGCGAGGACGATCGCCTGGGGAAGGTCGCCCTCGACCCTGAGCTCACGCTCCAGCAGCGACGGCTCCGTCTCGAAGGGGTCCGGCCCGTGCCGCAGCGCGATCGGGCTGCTCTCGCTGCCGGCGGCTACCACCCAGAACCCCCGTCCCGCCTCGGAGGCGGGCCGCGCCGCCGCCCAGACGGCGAAGCGCCGCTTCCGCGCCAGCCAGCGCCGGCTGGCGAGCCCGGGACGCACGTGGGTCAGGAGCGGCCTGACCCAGCGCAGCTCCACCTCGAGCCGCGGCGGATCCGCGTCCACCTCGAAGGTCAGAGGCGGCAGCTCGGCCCGGTGGCCCGCCCGATCCAGCGCGGTCGCCTCCACCCGGTAGGCGCCGCTCTCCCAGGGGCCGGCCAGACGCGCCGGCGGCACCTCCTCCCCGTTCACCCGGGCCGTCCACGAGGCGACGCCGCTGCCGGCGTCCTCCACCGTCACCGAGACCACCGTGGACCCCGCGCGGAGGGTGCCCTCCGGCCCCGCCCATCCGGCGCCGGCGAGGCTGATGCGCCCCGTGGGCGGCTCGTCGTCCCGGCGGTCGCTCAGGACCGCGAAGGGCGACGCCGGGCTCGGGAACCCGTCCAGGCCCGACTCGCTCACCGCGGTGACCCGCCAGAAGAGGGCCGCCACCGGCAGCGGCTCGGCCTGCACCTCGCTCCCGGGAACCCCCGGGAGCCGGCGCACCAGGGCGGCGCACTGGGGGTCGGCGCAGATCTCCACGGTGTAGGAGACCGCGCCCGGCACCGCGCTCCAGGCGAGGCGGGGATCCGGGATCGCCCACTCCGAGCCCGCCTCCGGGGCCAGCAGGTGCGGGGCCGGGAGCAGCTTCTCCGGCGGCGACGGCGGTCCGCCGGCGGGCACCGAGGTGCCCATGCCCCTCTCCAGCTCGACCTTGCCGCCGGCCGCCTCGACCTCGCTCGACCCCTCGTAGACCATCAGCTCGGCGCCCCCCGCCCGAGCGGCCCGGGCGCGGGTCTGGGCACCCTCCTCGCCCGGCCGCGGCCGCGTCCGGGTCCCGGCCACCACGATCTCCACCGCCACTCTCTCCGGCTGCTCGGAGGCCAGCGCGACGTCGGCCTGGCCCTCCACGATCTCCACCTCGCGGCGGTCCGGGCGGGGGACCTCGCGGCTGCTCTTGCGGCGCACGTAGACCAGCGACTCCTCCGTCAGGAGCACCCCGGTTCCGTCGATGAACCGCATCTCGGTGGAGGAGTCGCGGTAGGTGCGGATGCCGTCCCGCTCCAGGAGCAGATCGTTCTGGCGCGCCTCCAGCCACGGCAGAGGGTTCGGCTTGTCGTCCACGCGGCCCGAGACGGTCACCAGCCGCGCCGCCGGGATCGAGACCTCGGGGGACGGCAGCGGCATGCGCAGCCGGGTTCCCGGGAGCAGGAAGTCGGGGTTTTCGATCCAGCGGTTGAGCTCCCAGATCTCGCGCCAGCGGCCCTTGGACCCCAGGTAGTCTCGGGCGATCAGCATAAGCTTGTCGCCGTCGCGCACGATGTGCCAGGCGGCTGCCGAAGCCTCCTCGTCGCCGCTCTGGCCGGCGACCGGCGCGGCCGCTAGAATCGCCAGCGCGGCCAGCGCGCCCGCCAGCGGGCGTCGCCAGACCGGGCGACCCCCCGCGGCGCCGGCTGCGGCCGGCAGCCGTCCCGAACTCGTCTTCATGGAAACATCATATGCGAAGGGCCCCGTGCGACCCGGATCGCGCGCGGCGAGCTTCGAGGAAGAGATGACCACGTTTCTCGACCGACCCAACGATCCCTTCCCGCCCCGCCACCTGGGACCGCGGGGCGCCGAGGTGGAGGAGATGCTGGCGCGCCTGGGCTGCGGCTCGCTCGAGGAGCTCGTCGCCTCGGTCATCCCGAACTCCATCCGGAGCGACCGCCCCCTGGCGCTTCCGCCCGGCGACGGCGAGCGCCGCGAGCTGCGGCGGCTGGCCGACATCGCCGGCCGCAACCAGGTGTGGCGGTCCTATCTGGGGATGGGCTACTCCGGCACGGTGACCCCCGCGGTGATCGCCCGCAACGTCCTCTCGAACCCCGGCTGGTACACCCAGTACACCCCGTACCAGGCGGAGATCTCCCAGGGCCGGCTCGAGGCGCTGCTGAACTTCCAGACCATGATCAGCGAGCTCACCGGGCTGCCGCTGGCCAACGCCTCGCTCCTGGACGAGGCCACGGCGGCGGCGGAGGCGATGGCGATCTGCCGCGCCGCGGCCGGGGTCGAAGAGGGGGGCGTCTTCTACGCCGCCGAGGACTGCCACCCGCAGACCCTCGCGGTGCTCCGCGGCCGCGCGGCTCCCCTCGGCATCACCGTCGCCACCGGCCCGGCCACCGTGGACGCCGTCCGGCCGCACGCGCCCTTCGGGGCCCTGGTCCAGTACCCGGGGACCTGGGGCGACGTGGAGGCCCACGACGAGCTGGCGCACGCCCTCGAAGAGGCCGGCTCCGCCCTCGTGGTGGCGGCCGACCCGCTGGCCCTCACCCTGCTCCGGCCCCCGGGCGAGTTCGGCGCGGCGCTCGCGGTCGGCTCCACCCAGCGCCTCGGAGTGCCGCTCGGATACGGCGGCCCGCACGCCGCCTACCTGGCCGCGGCGGAGAGCTTCGAGCGCCTGCTGCCCGGCCGCATCGTCGGCGTCTCGCGCGATGCCGAGGGCCGCGACGGCTACCGGCTCGCCCGTCAGACGCGCGAGCAGCACATCCGCCGCGAGCGCGCGACCAGCAACATCTGCACCGCGCAGGTCCTGCCGGCGATCCTCGCCGCCATGTACGGCGTCTACCACGGGCCCGCGGGGCTCACCCGCATCGCCCGGCGGATCGCCGCCTCGACCCGGGTCCTGGCCGCCGGCCTGACCGAGCTGGGAGCGGCGCCGCAGGCCGCGCCGCTCTTCGACACGGTCCGGGTGCGGCTGGAGCCGGAGACGGCCGGGGCGGTGCTGGCGGCGGCGCGCGAGCGGAGCATCAATCTGCGCGACGGGGGCGACGGGTCGATCGCGGTGTCACTCGACGAGACGGTCGAGCGAACCGACCTGGACGATCTGCTGGACGCCTTCGCCGCGGGCCTGGGCGTCGCCCGGGGCCGCTCGTTGGACGAGCTGGCGCGGGGGGCCGAGGTGGAGATCCCGGCGGCTCACCGTCGCGCCAGCGCCTTCATGACCCAGGAGGTCTTCGCCCGCTATCACTCCGAGCACGACCTGCTGCGGTACCTCTTCCGGCTGCAGGAGCGCGACCTGTCGCTCGCCCACTCCATGATCCCGCTCGGCTCCTGCACGATGAAGCTCAACGCGACGGCCGAGATGATGCCCATCACCTGGCCCGAGCTCGCCGATCTCCACCCCTTCGCGCCGCCGGAGCAGGCCGCCGGGTACGCCGAGCTCTTCCGGCAGCTCGAGGAGTGGCTGGCGGAGATCACCGGCTTCCCCGCCGTCTCGCTCCAGCCCAACGCCGGCTCCCAGGGGGAGTACAGCGGTCTGCTGGTGATCCGCGCCTATCACGCGGAGCGCGGCGAGGGCGAGCGGGACGTCTGCCTCATCCCGACGTCGGCGCACGGCACCAATCCCGCGAGCGCCGTGATGGCAGGGCTGCGAGTGGTGCCGGTGGACTGCGACGACCGGGGCAACGTCGACTTCGAGGACCTGGAGCGCAAGTGCGAGCGCCACGCCGAGCGCCTGGCGGCCCTCATGATCACCTACCCCTCGACGCACGGCGTCTTCGAGGAGAGGGTGCGGGACATCTGCGACGCCGTTCACCGGCGCGGCGGCCAGGTCTACCTGGACGGCGCCAACATGAACGCCCAGGTCGGGCTCTGCCGGCCGGCCGAGTACGGCGCCGACGTCTGTCACCTGAATCTGCACAAGACCTTCTGCATTCCCCACGGCGGCGGCGGGCCCGGAATGGGACCCATCTGCGCCGCCGACCACCTGGCGCCCTTCCTGCCGGGCCACCCCCTGGCGGCCACGGGCGGCGACCGGGCGATCCCGCCGGTGGCGGCGGCCCCGTGGGGCAGCCCCGGGATCCTGCCGATCTCCTGGATGTACATCGCCATGATGGGCGCCGAGGGCCTCACCCGCGCCAGCCAGATCGCCATCCTCAACGCCAACTACATGGCGAGCCGGCTGAAGGACCACTTCCCCATCCTCTACACCGGCCGCAACGGCCGGGTGGCGCACGAGTTCGTCATCGACCTGCGCGGCTTCCGCAAGAGCGCCGGCATCACGGTGGACGACGTCGCCAAGCGGCTCATGGACTACGGCTTCCACGCCCCCACCATGTCGTGGCCGGTGCCCGGCACGATGATGATCGAGCCCACCGAGAGCGAGTCGCAGCAGGAGCTGGACCGCTTCTGCGACGCGATGATCGCCATCCGCGCCGAGATCCGCGAGATCGAGACGGGGGCGGCCGACCGGCGGGACAACCTCCTGGTCAACGCCCCCCATCCGGCGGCGCGGCTCACCGCCGACGAGTGGCCGCACCCCTACAGCAGGCGCCGGGCCGCCTACCCCGCCCCGTGGCTGAGGGAGCGGAAGTTCTGGCCGCCCACGGCGCGCATCGACAACGCGTGGGGCGACCGCCACCTGGTCTGCACCTGCGATCCGGTGGCGAGCTACGCCGAGGCCGACGACGAGGCCCCGGCGCTGGTCGGCTGACCGTCGGCTCGGGCCGCCGGTCAGCCCGGCCGGTCAATCGTCGTCTTCGCCGAAGCGGAAGCGCAGGCCCAGGTAGACCTTGCCCTCGAGCTCGTCGCGGTCGTCGTCCACCAGGTCGAAGCGCCCCACGCCGAAGACCGAGACCTTCTTGCTCACCGCGACGTCCAGGCCGAACTGGGCGTTGAAGCCCAGCGCCGTGTCGCTGTCGTCGGTGCCCGTGGGCAGCGAGATGTTCCTCGGCTCGCGGTCGATGAAGTGCACGCCCACCCCGGCGCCGAGGAAGAACTCGACCGCGTTGACCGGCATGGCGCCGATGATGTTGACCCCCAGAAGCAGGTCGCTGATGACCTCGCCGTCGTAGTAGCCGATCTCCGGCTCCAGGTAGCCCCGGAAACCGGCGTTGCCCGGGCCCTGGTTGGCGTACTGGTCGCCGAAGCGGATGCGGAGGCTGACGTTGAAGTACTGCTCGACGTCATCGTCGGTGACGATGCGCTCGCCCTGGATCACGTTGTCCCCGAGCTCCACCAGGCCGAAGCCGATCCCCAGCGCGTAACGGTGGACCTCCTGGCGGACCTCCTCGTCCAGGTAGTAGTCGGACTCGTCGTCCCCGGTCTGCGCCCAGAGGCCCCCCGCCAGGAACACTGCAAGCCCGGTAAGGGCGATCACTCTCCACCACCGCTGCATCTAGAACCTCCTTCGCGCCGGGGTCTGCCTTCCGCCAGCGTTCATCGTGCTGTCGAGCGCCCGTCGAAAAGGCGCATGTTCACCGCTCAGTCCGCGTCGGACCCTAGCACATTCGACGCACCACGGGAACCGCCGCGGTCGGCGCCGGAGCGCATCCAGCTCTCGAGCTGAGCCCGGGCCAGATCCCGTCCTCCCATCCCGAACGCGACGGCGGCGGCGACCGCCGCGGCGCCCAGAACCAGGCCGAAGGCCAGGTTGATGATGTCCTCGGCGACGTCCATCTGCCGCAGGGCCATGGCGCTGGCCAGCACCACGATCGCGACGTAGGCGGCGCTCGCCAGCAGAGAGCCGCGCTCGCCCCGACTGGCGCGGATCGCCTGCGCGGCGAACCCGGCCAGGTAGAGGCCGAGACCGAAGATCACGAGCCCCAGGAGGACGTTGCCGAGGAAGACGATGAAGGAGGTCACGAGAGCGGCCAGGCTCTCGAAGTGGAGGAGATTGAGCGCCTCGACGGCGGCGAAGAGCAGGATCACCACCAACAGCAGCCGGCCGGCGAACTCCGACGCCGAGCCGTCGGGGCTCTCGCTCTTGCGCCAGCGGAGACCGATGTTGTCCAGCAGGCGGTCGAAGCCCGCCGCGTGGAGGACGTTGGACACCAGCCCGGCCACGATGCGACCCACGATGTAGGCGATGGTGAGGACGAGCGCGGCGCCGAAGAGCGCCGGCAACGCCGCCAGCATGCGGTCCAGCATGCCGCTGGCCGGGCGGGTGATCGCTTCGAGCTGAAGCGCGTTCAGGGCCGAGATGAGCACCGGCAGCAGGATGAGCGCGTAGACCAGCAGGCCGATCAGCCCGGAGAGCCGCTGCCGTCCGAGCACCTTGTCGAGGCCCACCCGCTCCCCCACCGAGTCCACGCCCACCGCGGCCAGGAGATTGGTGACGATCCGCTGCACGATCCGGGCGACGAACCAACCGAGCAGGAAGATGATGGCGGCCGCGAAGAGGTTGGGCAGGAAGCCCAGGAGCTTGCCCACCATCTCGCGGATCGGCGCCAGCAGGCCCTCGAGACGGAGGGCGTCGAGGAGCATGGGCAGGAAGAGCAGGAAGACGAGCCAGTAGGCGGTCTCCGAGAGCATGGTCGAGAGCCCCACGGACCGGGTCTCGCCCTCGTACGGCTCGCCCGGCGCGCGGCGGTCGGCGACCTCGCTCCCCACCCTCTCGTCGAGCTTGAGACCACGCAGTGCCGTGCGCAGGACCAGGCGCACGCCGCTGGCCACCAGCCAGGCCACCAGAAGCAGCACGCCGGCGCTCAGCAGGCGGGGCGCATACTCGAAGATCTCCTGCAGGAAGGCGTCCAGCGGCCCGGTGATCGCGGTCAGACCGAGGATCTGGAAGAAGGCGATCAGCACGAAGATCATCAGCAGCCAGAAGACGACCCGGCCGACGGCGGGCTCGATGTCGGGCGCCGGCTCCCCCTCGCCCCGCACCCAGCCGGCGATCTTGTTGTCGATCGAGGTGCGGCGCAGACCGGCGCGCACCAGACGCGAGATGAGCAGCGCCACCAACCAGCCGATGACCAGCACCGCCAGGGCGCCGACCAGATTCGGCAGGTAGCCGCCCACCTCGCCGACGAAAGCCTGCAGCCAGTTTCCGACGGTCTCGCTCAATGCCTGCATGGGAACCTCCTCCCGGTAGGGCCGAACCAGATACCGCCCGCGGGAGCGCCCCGCGGCGGCGGAAGCTACGAAGTTGCGACGATTATAGCCCGACCCGGCCGATCGTCGCCGGCGCCGCCCGTCAGACCGCCAACAGCCGGGGTCCCAGGGCCCGCATCTCCGCGCGGGTGCGGCCCAGAAGCGCGGAGCGCTCCACGACGGCCTCGAGGTCGGCCGGGTGGAGGTTGCGGCGGGCGGAATCCGCCAGTCCCACCAGGTCGCGGCCCGCGATCGCGCCCGGCACCCATACCGAGAGCGCCCCCTCCTCCCCGGCGAGCTCCCGCTCCAGGCGCTCGCCGCCCCGCGCGAAGAGGTCGTCGATCACGCGGTCGCCGACGCCGAGGAAGCCCTCCCACGCGGCCCTCTCGCCGGCCTCCGGCTCGATGCGCTGCCGGATCTCGGCCCAGCTCGCCGCCGCGAAGTAGAGCAGCGAGTAGCTGAAGAGCAGCTCGGGGCGCTCCAGCGCGGCGTAGGCGGCGGCGATCAGGGCCTCGATCCGGTCCGCTTCGCGGCTCAGGAGCCGGGCGTACCGGTCGAGACCCTCCGGCGGAATCGCCGCCGCCCCCGCCGGCGCCTCCTCCAGCAGCCGTGCGAGCCGCTCGACGCCCAGGAGGGACCAGGCGATGCCGGTCGAGAAGAGAGGATCGAAGAAGGCGTAGGCGTGCGGGAGCAGCACCCAGGCCCGGCCCGCCGCCCGCGCCAGCCGGTGCTGGAGGCGATCGGCGACGATGAACGGCGTGGCGGGCCGGGCGGCCTCGAACTGCTCCGCCAGAGAGGCGTAGCGCGCGAAGAGGGTCCGCAGGCGCTCCTCCGGCGTGGCGCCCGGTGCGCCCGGCCGCCCGTGGGGCCTGATCCAGCCGACGCTGGCGACGCCGTGGTCGAAGGGCAGGACGTACACCCAGCCCTCCCGCAGAAGGTGGTGCACCGCCGCCCGCTCGTCGGGGTACGGCCCGGGCTCCAGGCCACCCGGCACCGTTCTCGCGAAGGGCGCCAGACCGGTGAAGTGCGCCGCAACCAGGCCGGAAGCGGGCCGTGGCGCGGGCCGCCGGGGGGCGATGGGCAGGCTCCGCGCCAGCATCCCGCCGGCCCCGGAGGCGTCCACCACCAGGTCGGCGACGACGTCGAGAGACTCGCCGGCCGGTCCCCGGGCGAGCAGCCGCAGGCCCCGCGACCGCCTCTCGACCGCGGTGACCTCGGTGGCCTCCAGCAGCCGCACACCCTCCGCGCTGGCCCGACGGGCGAGGAAGGCGTCCACGTCGGCGCGCAGCCAGTGGGTGTCGGCCACCTCGTCGTTGGGGCTGGCCGCGACCAGCAGCCGGTTCCGGTTGCCGGCCCCGGGGTCGAACGGCCGGCCCGGCCGGTGGGCGAAGAAGGTGAAGCCCCGCTTCAGACCGCGTCGCAGACCCGGGTGGGCGGCGAGCCAGCGGCCGTGGCTCGACAGCTCGACCAGGTCGGCCAGCCCGTAGCGCTCGCCGAGCCGCCGGAGAGCCAGGTTCCCCAACGGCGTGGACGACTCTCCCAGGGCGAACCGGGGATGCCGGCCGCGCTCGACGAGAGTCACCTCGTGCCCCAACCGCCGGGCGATCCGGGCGAGGATGGAGCCGGCGAAGCCGGAGCCGACGACGGCGATCCGCCCCGGCCTCACCCCGACGCCCCCCGGCAGCTCGGGCAGCGCACCGGCGGCTCGACCGTCCCGGAGAGGCCCATGCGCGCCAGCCGCCGGCGACGCTCCGCGGCGCAGCCGCATCCGCCCGCCAGCCGGTCGAGGTCCCACGGGTCCAGTCGCACCACGGTCTCCGGGGCGGCGGCCTCGAGGGCCGCCTCGAGCACCCGCGCCGCCAGCACC
>JAWWBN010000108.1:0-11562 GCA_033720955.1 Thermoanaerobaculia bacterium
GAACTCCACGTACGACGCCAGACTCGCGTCCTTCGACGCCAACACCTTCGTGATCGCCGCCGTCAACGTCGTCTTCCCGTGGTCCACGTGACCGATCGTCCCCACGTTGATGTGGGGCTTCGTCCGCTCGAACTTCTCCTTCGCCATCTCCTGGTCCCTCCGCTGGCGTCCTTGTTCGCTTTAAGGAAACTGACGTTGTGGAGCCCACGACCGGATTTGAACCGGTGACCCCTTCCTTACCAAGGAAGTGCTCTACCCCTGAGCCACGTGGGCGTTGTGCGCTCGCAATCCTCCACCATCCGGCCCTTCTTCCGGGTCGGCTGGTGGATCGTGGATTATACGGGCCCTCGACGGCCGTGTAAAGAGCCGGCCTTCTGCCGTCCGGCGAGCCCGCTTTCGGCCCATTCTGCCAGACGCCACCCCTCCCGTCCAGGCTCTGGCGGCCGACCCCTCGCGCCCCCTCGGCGGGCGTGTGCCATACTGGCCCGATGAGGCCGCCCCGGCCGCGACACGCGCTGTGGCTGGCGGCTCTCGCGCTGCTGCTCCTCGGAGCTGCCGCCGGCGTCGCCGCGTTGGAGGTCCATCCCGCCAACCCGCGGTGGCTCACCGAGGACGGCGGCGCCACCGCCCTGGTCCTGACGGGGGCGCACGCCTGGAGCCTCTTCCAGGACTACGACCCCGCGCCGCCCTTCGAGGCCACCCGGTACCTGCGCGGCCTCGCCGGCGACGGCCACAACTTCACCCGCGGCTGGGCCTGGGAGGACGGCTGGTACTCGCCCCTGCCCTTCGCGCGCGAGCGCGGCCTCTACCGGCTCTCGCCCCCCTACCGGAAGAGCTACCTCAAGCGGCTGCGGCAGCGGATCCGGGCGGCCCGGCGGCACGGCCTCTACGTGAGCGTCATGCTCTTCCAGGGCTGGAGCGTGGGCGACCACGGCGGCCGGCGCCACCCGGCCCCGTGGCCGCTTCACCCGTTCAACCGGGCCAACACCGCCGAGCGGGTCACCAAGCAGGAGGGCGATCTCCACATCGGCCGCGCCCAGACCCAGCAGCTCGAGTACGTCGCCTACCTGGCCCGGAAGCTCTGCCGCGAGCCCAACCTGATCTGGGAGATCGCCAACGAGCCCGACGCCCTCTCACTGAGCGGACGCAGCGGCACGATGTGGCAGCGGCAGATTCTCAAAACCCTCGAGAGCGAGTGCGACCGCCGCCTGACCTGGGTCTCCTGCCCCGACACCCTGGGGCTCTCGGTCGAGCAGAAGCGCCAGCTCAACGACACCCTGGTCACGGTGGGCGCCGACCTGGTCGCCCCCTGCGACCCGAAGGGCCGCTACCTCACCGACCCGCCCTTCGCCGACGGCCGCGCCGTGGTCATCGCCGACAGCGACCACTTCGGACCGCCCGACTGGGAGTGGGCGTGGAAGGCGTTCCTGCGCGGCCAGCACCCGCTCTTCATGGACCTGACCCAGGAGCTGCCCTGGTGGCAGGGCGCGCCCTGGGACCCGGACGACGCCGCCTGGCGGCACGTGCGCCGCGCCCTGGGGGCGATCCAGGAGATCGCCGGGGCGGTCAACCGGGTACGGGAGGGGCGGGTGGCGAGCGGGCTGGCGGCCATGGCGCCCCAGGTCAACGCCGGCGGCACCCCCGGGGACCAGCAGCGCCCCGCGAGCTCCGACTGGACCCTCTTCTCCTCCGACGCCCCCTGCCCTCAGTCCCGCGGCCACTGCATCCCGGCGGAGACCAACGGCGACGAGGTCCTCGCCTGGGCCGAGCCGGGCCAGACGCTCGAGGTCTGCTCCCTCCACCCGGGCGAGAGGTACCGGGTGCGGTGGAAACGGGCCCGGGCCCGGGGATACCACGGCGGGGGCAGGAGCCGGCCGGCCGGAGCCACCGGCTGTCTCACCCTCCCCAACCCGGCCAGCCTCCCGGCGGTGCTCCACGTCGAGCGCCTGACCGGGTAGCGCCCGCCGAGCCGGACGGCCCTAGCGGACGAAGACCTCGTAGCCGATCACCACGGCGGGATCCTGCCACTTGGTCATCGCCAGCTCGAGGACGTACCTGCTGCCCGGGACGATGTTCTCGTCCAGGACCGTCGTCCACTCGCGGGCGGACCCGCCCACGGCTGTGTGCAGTCACTGCAGGGCGAAGTCGTCGTCCTGCTCGCGGCTCAGCCCCAGCTCCCGGTTGAGGTAGAGGTCGAGCGGCCCGCTCTCGGTGGTCACCCGGATCCGGTTGTCGAAGTAGCCACCCCCGGGGGGTACGTTGCGCGTACCCGCCACGTCGTCCCAGTCCACCGTCGCGCAGCCGTCCCACGGGATCTCGTCCGGGCACTGCTGGTCGGGCCGGGTGACGTCTCGGAGCGCCACGACGAGCTCTCGCCCGGCCGTGGGGCCGAGGTCCTTGGGAAAGGCCCCGGGCTCCGAGAAGAGCTCGTGGAAGCCGACCGAGTCGAGCTCGAGCTCGAAGGCGGGCGGCAGCAGCAAGGTTCCCGGGGCGCAGTCGAGCAGATCCCGCAGGGCCGCCTTGCTCCTGGTCATGTGGACGCAGAGATCGACCTCGGCCCCCTCGGGGAGATCGCCGCCCACCGGCGTCACGAAGACCTTCAGCAGGGTGTCGGGCCGGATGTTCTTCCTCCACTTGCCGGTGGCCGAGAAGCCGCCGTCGGGTCGCAGCTCGACCTTCAGCCGGAACCGGTCGTAGACCTTGCCGTTGCCGGCGTCCTCGGCGGTGACCAGCACGTCGATCCGCTCGGGCTGGCTGGCGCTTCCCGAGAGGAGGCCGCTGACCCGCACCTGGTGCTTCTTGAGCACGACCTCGGCAGGAAGGAGCTGCTGGTGGACCAGCGACTCCGCCCCGGAGACCACCGTCTCCGACAGCCCGAAGTGGAGCTCCAGGAGCTGCACGCCGCCGGGCGTCAGGATGCAGCCGCCCAGGGCCAGAAAGCCGCTGGCCAGCAGAATCGCGAGCCGGGGGGTGGGTCGCATGCGGAGGGAGCCTCTCGGTCGGGGCCGAGCGTACCACCCGCGCTCTCTCCCCTCCGCTCCGTCACGCCCGGGCACGGGCCGGGACGCCCGTGGCGGCTCGGGGCGCTACCAGCCGTGGCGCTCGACCGTCGTGGTGATGTGCGCCAGGTGATGGCGCCCGTGCCAGGCGTAGAAGCCCACGTACCAGTCGAGACGGACCCGCCCCAGCTCGGGGTGAAGCAGCGTCCGGGAGAGCTGATCCGGGTCGAGCGACCGCAGCAGCGTCGTCAGCTTCAGGTGCAGGGCGGCCAGGAAGTCGAGACTGGCCTCGACCGGCACCAGGCGGTAGTCCTCGAGCAGGGCCCACCTCTCCTCGAAGTAGGTCTTGATCGCCGGCTCCTCCTCGGTGAGGGCCCACTTGAAGCGGATGTAGCTGTTGAGATGGCTGTCCGGAACGTGGTGGACGACCTGGCGCAGCGTCCAGCCGCCGGGCCGGTAGCGCGTGTCGAGCTGCGCCTGGGTGAGCGGCGAGACGACCCGCCGCATCTCGTCGGGCAGCGCCGCCATCTCGGCGATCCACCCCTCCACCTCCGCCGCGGTCACCGGGCCGGGGTGGCTGAACCGGCCGATCGGATACCGGAGGTCCATGGCGTCGAAGGCTAGCAGGGTCGCGCAGGATTTCGGGTTCGGGTGTCCCGGTCGGCCCGGCCACTGAGCGATCCGTCCGCCGGAGCCGGTGTCGTCGAGACCCGCGGCGCCGCCTTCGTGGTCGCCGGGACCCACCGACGCCACGACGGGCGCGCTTCGCAGAGCCGACGAATCAGATGGAGCGGGAGACGGGAATCGAACCCGCGACCAACGGCTTGGAAGGCCGAGACTCTACCACTGAGTTACTCCCGCCCGGGTGCGTCGGAACGATGGTGGAGGCGGATGGATTCGAACCACCGTAGGGCTTAGCCCGCCAGATTTACAGTCTGGTGCATTTGACCGCTCTGCCACGCCTCCCCGTGCGCGGGGCGCTTCGCCCCCCGCGAACCGAGAGCGGAGTCTACCAGAGCGGGAGACGCCCGTCGCCAGCCCTCGCGGCCCCGCTCAGCGGGACGGCTTCTCCTTGATGCTCGCCGCGACCTCGTCGATCGTCTCGAGCACCAGGCCGCGAACCAGCGAGGAGAGCTTCTCGCCTCGCCGATCGGAGAGCTCGGCCAGCCGGCGGAACTCCTCGTCCGAGAAGCGGGCGGTCACCTTGTGATCCTTGGCGTTCTTGCGCCCCTTGTCGGTAGACCTCTTGCCGGACCGTCTGGGCGGTCGTTTCTTCGCCATGCTGGCCTCCCCTAACTGCGATCGGGCCGATTCTCTACCGGCCGACGCCCTCGTGACAAGCCCGCCGTCAGCCGGAGGGCCCGGCGGCCGGCGTCCGGGCCGGTCCTCGTTCCACCGGCCGCACCAGGATCTTCGCCGCGGCGCGGTCGCCCAGATTCACGACCGAGCCGTCGGCGAGACGGAGGGTGACGGCGTCGGCGGCCTCGTCGCGACCCACGACCACCACCCGGGCACCCGGCTTGAAGCCCCGCTTCTCCACCAGCTCCAGGAAGTCGGGGCTCTGGTCGGTCACACGGGCGATCGCCAGCCCCTCCCCCACGCCGCAGCTCGCCAGGCTCTTCAGCCTCGGCTCTGCGAGCACCCCGTCGGCGTCCGGGATGGGATCGCCGTGGGGGTCCACCGAAGGGCTGCCCAGCATCTCGTCCATCCGCTCCAACAGGCGCTCGGAGATCACGTGCTCCAGGCGCTCGGCCTCGATGTGCACCTCGCTCCAGCTCATCCCCATGACCTCGACGAGGAAGAGCTCCACCAGCCGGTGTCTGCGCAGGACGTGGAGCGCCAGCCGGCGCCCGGCATCGGTCAGCGCCACGCCGCTGTAGGGCTCGTAGCTGACCAGGTCGCTGCTCGCGAGAGTCTTGACCATCGCCGTCACCGTGCCGGGCGCGACGTCGAGAGCCGCGGCGATCTGACCCATCGTCACCAGGTCGGAATCGCTCTTCCCCTCCTGCAGGAGGATCGCCTTCAGGTAATCCTCCACCGTGCTCGTCGGCATGCCCCGAGGGTACCCCACCTCGAGGCCCGGAGCTACACTCCGGCGAGCATGCCCGCGCCCCCCAGCGCGCCCCCGACACGGCTCCGTCGTCTCCGGCGCCGCCTGATCGCGATCGTCGCCTGCTACGCCATCGCCGGCCCTGTGAGCCAGAAGGCGATCCCCGGGGTGGACGAGGTGTTCCCCTTCTTCGGCTGGTCGCTCTTCTCCCGGGTGCCCAACCTCCAGACACGGTACGAGGTGGAGATCCTCGCCCATCGGGGCCGGGCTCTCCCCGAGCCGGTGCCCTTCCTGCGCGCCGGGACACCGCTTGTCCGGGGCGACCGGTACGTCGCACACAAGGTGATCGCCAAGCTGGCCCAGGCGCACCAGGAGGGGGAAGCGGACGAGGCTCGGCGGCTTCGAAGGCTGCTCGAGAGCAACTACCTCGCCCGGCGGGTCGAGTACCGCCTGGTCGCCGAGAGCTTCGAGCCCCTCGCCCGGTGGCGCAGGGGCGAGATCCGGGAGCGCCGGGTCCTGGCGACCTACCACACCACGAGGCGCGGCCGATGAGCCCGCGACGCTCGCGGCTCGAGACCGTCGCCGCCTGGCTCCGCCCCCGGCGGCCGCGGCCCCCGGGCGAGGCGGTCCTCCTGCTGTCGGGCCGGGAGCGCTTTGCCAGCGGTCAGGCGATCCTCTCCGCCTTCTATGCGGTCCTCTTCTTCCTCGCCGCCGGCCAGATCTACTCCTGGCAGGGCTATCTGGCCGCCACGGAGCTCGATCCCCGCTGGCCGGTGCTCTGGATGCCGTGGCTGGAGCCGAAGACGGCGATCTCGATCGTCCTCTGGCTGCACCTGGCCGGCGGCGTGGCGGCTCTGACCCTGGTGCGATACCGGTGGGGGCGGGTCCTGGTCTTCCTCTCCCTGCTCCAGTTCTTGGCCTTCCGCTTCTCGTTCGGAGCGATCAACCACGGCGCGCACCTGGGTCTGCTGCTGGCATTCGTGCTGATCTTCCTGCCCACCGGCTGGCGCGGCTGGCCCACGGCCCCGAGGCAGGTGCGGGCCGCGACGCTGCTGGTGGTCGCCGGCTGCCAGTCTCTCCTCATGCTCACCTACACCCTCTCGGGCTTCTGGAAGGTCCTCGGCATCGGCCGCCAGGTCGTAGCCGGGGAGTCCCACTACCTTCACCCGGACGGTCTCGCTCGCCAGGTGGCCGCGAAGCTCCTGGCCGCCGACGAGGTGAGCCTGCTGGGGCCTTGGCTGATCGACCACCCCTGGGCAGGCCTGCCGCTCATCGTCGCCGCCATCCTCCTGGAGCTCTTCGCGCTCTGGGCGGTCTTCCGGCCCACCCTGCACCAGCTCTGGGGGGTCGGTCTGATCGCCCTGCATCTGGGCACCCACCTCACCCTGGGAATCGGCTTCGTCGAGAACACGCTCTGGCTGGCGCTCTTCTTCGTCCTCTCGCCGTTCCGGCGCCCACGAGGGCGCTGACTCATCGGCGGCTGACGAGGTGGCATGGAGCCGGCAGTCGGATTCGAACCGACGACCTGCTGTTTACAAGACAGCTGCTCTACCCCTGAGCTATGCCGGCTCGGGTCATGTTGGCAGGCGGAGCGGCGCGGCGGCAAGCAGCGCCAGCCCGGGCCGGCGAGGGAGCGCCCGGACCCGTGCCGGGGGAGGGCGCGCCCCGGGCGGCCCTACCCCAGCCGCTGCCGCACCGCCTCGTAGATCAGAGCCGCCGCCGCCGTGGCCACGTTGAGCGACTCGACCCGCCCCTGCATGGGCAGCCCCAGGAGGCCGTCGCAGAGCGTGCGGGTGCGGCGGCGCAGGCCCTTCTCCTCGCCGCCCAGACAGAGCGCCAGCGGGCCGGTCAGGTCGACGTCCCACGGCGGACGGCCCCCGGCCGCCGCGCCGTAGACCCAGTACCCGCTCTTCTTCAGACGCTCGATCTCGATGGCCGTGTTGGTGATCCTCTCGACCCGGAGCCACTCGGCGGCGCCGGCCGAGGCCTTCACCACCGTCGGGCTCACCGGGGCGCTGCCCCGGTCGCGCAGCAGAAAGCGGCCGACCCCGGCCGACTCGCAGACGCGAATCAGGGCGCCCAGGTTCCGCGGGTCCTGGACGTCCTCGGCCAGCACGACGAGCTGGGGATCGGGACCGCCCTTCTGCGGCCGGCTCCCCTCCCCGGGGGAGCGCCCGCGCCGTCCCGTGTTCGCGCCGGCGTCGTCGCCCTCGGACCGCGGCTCGCCGCCGGGGCGGCTCTCCGGGCTCGCCGCCGGGCCGTCCCCCTCACCCGTCGCGCCCTCCGTCAGCCGCACGGCGAAGCCGTTGTGGACGCCGACTGGCGCGAGCTCGTCCAGCACCGCCTCGGGCACCTCCTCCACCGGGACGCCGGCCCGGGCGCAGAGCGCCTCGATCTCCGAGCGGCGGCGGCCGCCCCGGCCCCGGGCCACCAGGACCGCCGCCACCGCCTCGGGACGGTGACGCAGGGCCTCGCGCACCGGGTGGTAGCCGTGGAGCTGGCTCGGCACCGGGGAGCCCGCCCGCCCCCTCAGACCCGCTCCAGGAGCGCCACGGCCATCGCCGCCATCCCCTCGCCGCGGCCCAGCGCGCCCAGACCCTCGTGGGTGGTCGCCTTCAGCCCCACCGCCCCCGGCGCCACACCCAGCACTCCGGCGATCCGCGCGCAGATGCGCTCGCGGTAGGGAGCCAGCCGGGGCGCCTCGGCGATCAGGGTGAGGTCGCAGTTGACCACCCGGTAGCCCGCCGCCTCGACCCCGGTCACGATGCGTCGCAGCAGGTCCACCGAGTCGGCGTCCCGCCATCGCTCGTCCGACGGGGGAAAGTGGGTCCCCAGGTCGCCGAGCCCGGCAGCCCCCAGCAGGGCGTCGCCCAGCGCGTGGAGCAGCACGTCGGCGTCCGAGTGGCCGGCGAGGCCCTTCGGGTGGTCGATGCGCTCTCCTCCCAGCACCAGGGGACGCCCCTCCACCAACGGGTGGACGTCGTACCCCTGGCCGATCCGGTAGCCGCTCATCCCGCCGCCCCGGCCAGCAGCCGCTCCAGCAGGGTCAGGTCGCCCGGTGCGGTGAGCTTCGGGTTGGGGCGCGCCGCGGCCACGGCGGTCACCTCGACCCCGTCGAGCCGCTCCACCAGCGACGACTCGTCGGTGCCGGTGAAGCCGTCGCGTCGAGCGCGCTCGAAGGCCCTCTCCAGGATCTCCCGGCGGAAGACCTGGGGGGTCTCGGCGCGAAAGAGCTGGCTGCGGTCGACGGTCCCGGTGATCCGGTCGCGGGCCACCCGCTTGAGGGTGTCGGCCACCGGCCGGCCAAGGATCGCCGCCCCGGAGCGCTCCGCCGCGGCCGTCACCCGGGCGACGTCCCCGGGGTCCACGGCGGGGCGGGCGCCGTCATGCACCAGGACCAGCCCGTCGGGCGGCCCCGGCGCCGCCGCCAGACAGGCCGCCACCGACTCCTGCCGGGTGGCGCCGCCGCGGGTGAAGCGCACCGGCAGCCCGTCGAGGTCCAGCTCCGCCGCGTAGCCCGCGAGCTCCTCGGAGACCGCGACGACCACCTCATCGGCTCCGCCGGCCACGAGCCTCCGGGCCGCCCACACCAGGATCGGCCGCCCGGCCAGCTCCACCGTCATCTTGGGCAGGGCGTCGCCGAACCGCTCTCCCCGCCCCGCCGCCGGAACCAGCGCCAGCCGCCGCACCGCCACTACTCATCTCCCATCGCACGAGGCCCCGCCCACCTCACGCTCCTTCCCACCGCCCCACTCGCGACCCCCCGGGCGGGAGTGAACCGATAGACCCTCCTGGGCGGGGGGTCGCCGGGAACTCCCCATGACCTTCCAGTCCCTCCGCTGCGACCCCGCCATCCGGGCCCGAGCCAGACCTCCTCCCTCTTCAGAGGGTGAGGATCTCCTTCTCCTTGTGGGCCAGCGCGGAGTTGATCTCGCCGATGTAGTGGTCGTGGAGCTTCTGGATCTCGTCGTGGCCGCGGTGCTCCACGTCTTTGCCGATCTCCTTCTCGCGCTCCCTCCTCTTGAGCTCGTCGTTGCCCTCGCGGCGGGCCACCCGGACGGCGTTGCGGGCGCTCTCGGCCTGGTCGTGAGCCTTCTTGACGATCTCCTTGCGGCGATCCTCGGTGAGCTGGGGCACGGGCACGCGGATCAACTTGCCGTCGTTCGACGGATTGAGCCCGAGGTCCGACTGCAGGATGGCCTTCTCGATGGCCGGGATCAACGAGGGGTCGTAGGGCTGGACAGTGATCAGGGTGGCGTCGGGGACCCCGAGGTTGGCCACCTGGTTCACCGGCGTCGGCGTCCCGTAGTAGTCCACCGAGATGCCGTCGAGCAGGGTGATGGACGCCCGGCCGGTGCGCAGGTGCTTGAGCTCCTCGTGCAAGAAGTCCACCGCGTGCTTCATCTTCAGCTCGGTCTCGCGAAACAGCTCTTGCATGGTGCTCCCCTTCCTGGCCGCCGGTCAGTCGCCGGCGGTCTCCGCTTCGGTCAGCGCGGCCGCCGGGGCCGGGGAGTCCGAGACCCACGAGCCCACCGGCTCGCCGTGGACCACCCGCCGGATGTTGCCCGGTTTCATCAGCTCGAAGATCACGATGGGGACGCCGTTGTCACGGCAGAGGCTGATCGCCGCGGTGTCCATGACCCTCAGGTTCTGCTCCAGCACCTGCTGATAGCTCACCCGGGCCAGCCGCTCCGCCGTGGGATCGGTGTTGGGATCGGCCGTGTAGACGCCGTCCACCGAGGTGGCCTTCAGCAGCACCTCGGCGTGGATCTCGTTGGCGCGCAGGGCGGCGGCGCTGTCGGTGGTGAAGTAGGGGTTGCCGGTCCCCGCGGCGAAGATCACCGCCCGGCCCTTCTCCAGGTGGCGGATGGCCCGGCGGCGTATGAACGGCTCGGCCACCTCGCGGATGTCGATCGCCGTCTGCACCCGGGTGGTGACGCCCTTCTTCTCCAGCGCGTCCTGCAGCGCCAGCGCGTTGATCACCGTCGCCAGCATCCCCATGTAGTCGCCGGTGACGCGCTCGATACCGCGGTGGCTGGCCGCCAGGCCGCGGATGATGTTGCCGCCGCCGATGACGATGGCCACCTCCAGCCCGAGGTCCCAGATCTCCTTGATCTCGCCGGCGATCTGGGCGACCACCGGCTCGTCGATTCCGAAGCTCTGGCGGCCCATGAGGGCCTCGCCGGAGAGCTTGAGGACGACGCGCTTGTAGACCGGGCCTCGATCGCTGGTCACTCGCCGAGTCTATAGCGAGTGAACCGGGTGACCTGGATGTTCTCGCCGAGCTTGCCCACCAGGGTGGCCACCAGCTCGCCGACGGTGATGTCCGGGTTCTTGACGAACTCCTGGTCGAGGAGAACGTTCTCGGAGTAGAACTTCTCCATCTTGCCGTCCACGATGCGGTCCACGATCTGCTCGGGCTTGCCCTCGCCCAGCGCCTGCTCGCGGTAGACCTCGCGCTCGCGCTCGAGGATGTCCTCCGTGACCTCCTCGCGGCGCACGAAGCGCGGGTCGGCGGCGGCGATGTGCATCGCCACGTCCTTGACGAGCTGCTGGAAGTCGTCGGTCCGGGCCACGAAGTCGGTCTCGCAGGCGATCTCGACCAGGACGCCGATCTTGCCGCCGGCGTGGATGTACGACCCGACCACCCCCTCCGAGGTCTCGCGACCGGCCTTCTTGGCCGCCTTGGCGATGCCCTTCTTGCGCAGGACGTCGATCGCCTTCTCGACGTCGCCCTCCGCCTCGGTGAGGGCGCTCTTGCAGTCCATCATCGGCGCGCCGGTGCGGTCGCGCAGCTCCTTGACCATCTGGGCGGTGATCTTCATCGGTCGTCTCCTTGGCGCCCGCCGCGGCGCGGCGGGATCGTCAGGCTGGGGATTTCGGGGGAGGAGAGGCGGGGGCGCCGGTCAGTTGACCGGCTCTTCGTCGTCTTCGTCCTCGTCCGCCTCGAGCGCCTCGTCGGCCTCCGGGGCCTCGTCGGCGTCCTCCTCGGCGGGCGCGGCCTCGGCGGTCTCCGTCTCGGCGGCCGCCGGCGTCTCCACCTCGGCCTCCGTCTCGGCGGCCGGCTCCTCGCCCGTCTCCACCGCGTCCTTGGCGGCGATCTCGGTCTGGGTGGCCAGCTCGCCGGCGCCCTCCAAGTAGGCGTCGGCGATGCGCGAGGTGATCAGGCGGATGGTGCGGATGGCGTCGTCGTTGCCGGGAATCGGGTAGTCGATCCGCTCCGGGTCGCAGTTGGTGTCGACGATGGCGATCACCGGGATGTCGAGCTTGTTGGCCTCGGCGACGGCGATGTACTCCTTCTTCGGATCGACCACGAAGAGGGCGTCGGGCAGCCGGTCCATCTTGCGCACACCCTGGAGGTTGCGGTGCATCTTGCTCCGCTCGCGGTCCAGCCGGAGGCGCTCCTTCTTCAGAAGAGGCGACTCCTCGTCCTCCAGCCGCGCCTCGATGTCGCTCAGACGCTCGATGGAGGCGCGGATGGTCACGAAGTTGGTCAGCGTGCCGCCGAGCCAA
>JAWWBN010000109.1:0-11492 GCA_033720955.1 Thermoanaerobaculia bacterium
GCCGGCCAGTCGGAGGAGACCCTGTCGCAGAACTACGCCTGCGCCGACTGCGGCACCTCCCTGACCGAGATCACCCCGCGGCTCTTCTCGTTCAACAGCCCCTACGGCGCCTGCGAGGAGTGCTCGGGTCTGGGCACCCTGATGCGGGTGGACCCGGAGAAGGTGATCGCCGACCCCGAGCGGTCGATCGACGCGGGCGCCATCGCCCCGTGGCCCACCAGCTCGGCGTCCTGGCGGATGCGGATGATGCGCACGGTGGCCGAGCAGCTCGGCTTCTCGCTGGAGACGCCGTGGAACGAGCTGCCGCAGCGGGTCCGCGAGGTGATCCTCGAGGGCACCGGACGGCGGGAGATGGACTTCGAGTTCAAGGGCCGGCGCTCGAGCTACAAGTGGCGGGGAAGCTACGAGGGGGTCATCCCGCTGCTCGAGCGCCGCTACAAGGACACCGAGTCGGCGGCGGTGCGGGCGGAGATCCAGAAGTACATGTCGGTGCACGACTGCCCCGCCTGCAACGGCCGGCGGCTGCGCCCGGAGGCCCTCTCCGTGAAAGTGGACGGGCTCTCCATCGACGAGCTCTCCGGACTCACGGTGAGCGCCCTCAAAGAGCGCCTCGCCGGCCTCCACCTCGACAAGCGTCAGCAGGCCATCGCCGGCAAGGTGGTGCAGGAGATCGCCGACCGGCTGAAGTTCCTGGACGACGTGGGCATCGGCTACCTGAGCCTGGACCGCGCCTCGGCCACCCTCTCGGGCGGCGAGAGCCAGCGGATCCGGCTGGCGACCCAGATCGGCAGCAAGCTCATGGGGGTGCTCTACGTGCTCGACGAGCCGTCGATCGGGCTGCACCAGCGCGACAACGCCCGGCTGATCGCCACCCTCCAGGGGATGCGCGACCTTGGTAACTCGGTGCTGGTGGTGGAGCACGACGAGGAGACGATCCGCGCCGCCGACTGGGTGATCGACCTGGGGCCGGGCGCGGGGCTCCACGGCGGCGAGGTGGTCGCCGCGGGCCCGGCCGGGGAGATCGAGAAGAGCGCCGCGTCGCTGACGGCGGGCTACCTGAGCGGCCGTCTCCACGTTCCCGTGCCCGGCGAGCGGCGGACGCCGACCGAGCGCCGGCTGGTGATCGAGGGGGCCCGCCACCACAACCTCAAGAACCTCCGCGTCGAGCTGCCGCTGGGCCTCTTCATCGTGGTCACCGGGGTCTCCGGCTCGGGCAAGAGCAGCCTGATCAACGACATCCTCTACCGCGCCCTGGCCGGGCAGCTCTACCGCGCCGGCGACCGCGCCGGCGACCACGACCGCATCGTGGGGCTGGAGCAGCTCGACAAGGTCATCGCGATCGACCAGAGCCCCATCGGCCGGACCCCCCGCTCGAACCCGGCCACCTACACCAACGTCTTCAACCACATCCGCAGCCTGATGGCCAAGACCCCGGAGGCGCGGATGCGCGGCTACAAGCCGGGGCGGTTCAGCTTCAACGTCAAGGGCGGCCGATGCGAGGCGTGCAAGGGCGACGGGCAGACCAAGATCGAGATGCACTTCCTGCCCGACATCTACGTCACCTGCGACGTCTGCGGCGGCGCCCGCTACGACCGCGAGACCCTCGGGGTGCGCTACAAGGGCAAGAACATCGCCGAGATCCTGGACCTCTCCGTGGAGCAGGCGCGGGAGTTCTTCGAGAACATCCCGCCGGTGGCGCGGATCCTCACCACCCTGGACGAGGTGGGCCTGGGCTATATCCGCCTGGGCCAGCCGGCCACCACCCTCTCGGGCGGCGAGGCGCAGCGGGTCAAGCTGGCCAAGGAGCTCTGCAAGCGCTCTACGGGCCGCACCCTCTACCTGCTGGACGAGCCCACCACCGGTCTCCACTTCGACGACGTGGGCAAGCTCCTCAAGCTGCTCCACGGCCTGTCGGAGAAGGGCAACACGGTGGTGGTGATCGAGCACAACATGGAGGTCATCAAGACCGCCGACTGGATCGTGGACCTGGGGCCGGAGGGGGGCGACGCGGGCGGCGAGCTGGTGGCCGAGGGGCCGCCGGAGGCGGTGGCCCGGGTGACGAGGAGCCACACCGGGAGGTACCTGAAGCAGCTCCTGGGCTGACCCGTGGGGCGTCAGGAGAGCCGGAGCCGATGAGCGCGAGCGACCCCTTCGCCGGCGATCCGCGGCGCGCCCGCCGCCCACCGAAGGTCTGGCTGGGCGTCGGTCTTCTCGCCCTCTTCACGGGCATCGGGGTCCTGGGCACCGTGGCGGTCGCCATCGACTGGCTCCAGGGTCTCGAGACCTGGAGCTGGGAGGAGACGAGCTGCACCGTGCTCAGCTCCCGGGTGGTGCCGCGGCCGGAGGTGGGCGATCACCTCTTCGAGGTGACCTACGGTTTCCGCTGGGCCGGCGGCGACCGGGTGGGCTCCACCTACCGGCATGGCTACGCCGGCTCGGACGACGAGGCCGAGGCCCGGGTCCTGGCCAGCCGCTACCGACCGGGCGACGCCCTCTCCTGCTGGGTCGATCCGGAGGACCCCGCTCGGTCGGCCCTCCTGCGCGCCGACCTCTGGCGGGGGCTGTGGATCTTCGTGCCGCTCCTCTTCGTGGCGGTGGGGGGCGGCGCGCTCTGGCTCCTTCTCGGCGGCGCCGGACAGGAGACGAAGGAGCGGCCGCGGCCGCTCCGGGAGGGGGTCCGGGGCTTCAAGGCTCCGGTGGCCGTGGTCGGGCTCTTCGGGCTCTTCTTCCTGGTCGGCACCGGGATGCTGCTGCCCTTCTTCGTCTGGCCGGCGCTCGACGTGCTGGAGGCGCGCTCGTGGAGCCAGGTGCCGTGCGAGATCGTCGAGAGCGGCGTGCGCTACCACCGGGGCGACGACTCGACCACCTACAGCGTCGAGGTCCTCTTCCGGTACGAGGTGGACGGCCGAAAGTACCTGTCGAACCGCTACCGCTTCCTGGGCGGCTCCAGCAGCGGCTACGAGGGCAAGGCGCGGGTGGTGGCGGAGATCCCGCCGGGAACGAGGACGACCTGCTTCGTGGACCCGGACGCGCCCGAGGAGGCGGTTCTGAACCGGGGCCTCTCCGGCGACATGCTCTTCGGGCTGATCCCCCTGCTCTTCGCCCTGGTCGGGGCCGGCGGACTGTGGGCGACCTACCGGATGGCGCGGCGGGCGCGGGCGGACGCGGCGGAGCCGCCCTGGAGGCGGGCGCCGCCCGTCGAGGAGTCGGCCCCGGAGATGGGACCGGTCGTCCTGGAGCCCGCCGCGGGTCCTCTGGGCCGGCTCGTCGGCGCCGCCCTGGTGGCGCTCTTCTGGAACGGCTTCGTCGGCATCTTCGTCTGGCACGTCGCGGCCGAGTGGCGGCGCGGCAACCCGGACTGGTTCGCGGCCCTGGTGCTGACGCCGTTCGTCCTCATCGGGCTGCTGATCGCCTCGGGCATCCCCTACACGGTGCTGGCCCTGGCCAACCCCCGGCCGCGGCTGCGGCTCAGCCGCGGCCGGCTGGCCCCCGGGGAGTCGGTCCAGCTCGAGTGGAGCTTCCGCGGCTTCGCCGGGCGCCTGCGCAAGCTGACCATCCACCTCGTCGGCGCGCCCCGCAGCGTCCTCTCCCGGGGCGTCGACGGGGCGCTGGAGCACCCGGACGCGACCTCGGTGGAGCTCGTCGAGCGGCTGCGCGGCCAGGGTCTGGAGCACGGCGCCGTGACCCTGGCCATCCCCGAGGACGCCCGGCCGACCCAGCGGGAGGAGGACGACCCCTACGTCTGGAAGCTGGCGCTGCACGGCGAGATCGCCTACTGGCCCGACGTCCGGACGAGCTACGAGCTCGAGGTGGACCGGGGGTGAGCCGCGGGCGGCGGGCCGGCCCTCTGCTGCCGCTGCTGGTCGTGGCCGCGGCGGCGGAGGCCGAGACGGTACGCGTTCCGGCCCGCGGGACGGTCGCCGGCCAACCTGTCGCCACCACGGTGGACTCGGTGGCCGCCGCCTACTACCTGGAGAGCTACCTGGGGGAGGGGAAGCGGCAGGCCGGGCTCCACCAAGCCATCGACCGGGCGCTGGCGGAGGCGCCCGACCCCGCCGACCGCGAGGCGCTGCGCCGCCTGGCGGCACGCTTCTCGACGGACTTCGCCACCCTCTACTTCGTCCACGCGCTGGATGGGGTGGAGAGGAACCGGCGCGCGCGGGAGAGCTACCGGGCGATCCTGACCAGGCTGCCGACCGAGGGTGTGCCGACCGAGCTGGTCGCGGCCCACCGCGACACCCTGTTCGTCTTCGTCCCGGGCTACGGCTACCGGCTCAACCCGGCCACCGGGGCCGACTTCGCCCGGCAGCGCCGTCTCATGGAGGAGACCGGCTTCGCCACCCGCCTGGTGGAGACGGACGAGCAGGGGACCGTGGAGGGCAACGCCCGGATCGTCGCCGCGGCGCTCGAGCGGCTGGCCGCCGACCGTCGGTCCGTCGTGGTGGTGAGCACCAGCAAGGGGGGCGCCGAGGCGGCCCTGGCGCTGGGCGGCGGGCTCCCGCCGGAGGCGGCCTGGAAGGTGCGGGCGTGGATCAGCGTGGGCGGCCTGCTGCGGGGCAGCCCGTACGCCGACCGGGCCCTCCGCTCCGGTCTCATGGGTCTGGTGGGCCGCGCCTTCCTCCTCTTCCGCGGCCTGCCCCGCGAGATGGTCGCGAGCCTGTCGACCGCCCGCCGTCGCGCCGCCTTCGAGGCCCTCGCCCTGCCCGACGGCCTGCTGGCCGTCCAGTTCGTGGGCGTGCCGCTCTCCGGCCAGGTGAGCCCCGACGTCAGAAGACGCTACCGAGCGATCCGCCCCGAAGGCCCCAACGACGGCCTGACCCTGCTGGCCGACGAGCTGGTTCCCGGCGGCGTCGCCATCGCCGAGCTGGGCCTGGACCACTACTACCGCGATCCGAGCATCGACGAGAAGGGCCTGGCGCTGGTGGTGCTGGTGCTCGAGAGCTTGGAGGGGAGAGGAGGCTCGCGAGGGCGAGACCGATCCTCGGAGCCGATCGACCCACTGCCGGGCCTCGGCGGAGGCGGGGCGATCCCCTCCGGCGCGCCGTGAATCAGCTCCCCTCTGCGGACTCCCAGGCTCCTGCGACGAAGGCGCCCTTGCGCCGGGTCCGCGAGGCGAGGACGAGGACCGCGCCCGCCATGACCAGGATGTTGACGACCGAGTCCTCCGGCCCGAAGGATCCTCCCGTCAGCCAGAGCGGCCCCTCGGAGGCGGTCTCGAGCGGAGCCGACAGGCGCCACTCCTCCGCGCCGGAGAGCGGCACGCCTGCAACGAAGATGGTGAGATTCCAGGCCGCGTGGTTGGCGATGACCACCGAGAGATTGCGCGAGTGGACGAAGATGAGCGACCAGAACGCGCCCAGCAACGTCACCGAGATCACCGTGACCGCAGTGGTGCCCTCGTTCAGGAGGTGCAGGAGGCCGAAGCCCAGAGACTGAACGACCAGAGCCGAGACGGTCCCGGTGTGCTTCTCCAGCAGCCGGAAGATCACGCCGCGAAAGACGGCTTCCTCGATCACGACCATGAGGACGATCATGCTCATGAGGGGCAGCGCCGCGGAGACGCCGCGGACCGAGAGCAGGCGATACTGGCCGAGCGCGAAGAGCGCCAAGATGGTCGCGCCGATCAGACCGATCCCCAGGAGGGCGCTGAGTGCGGCCGGCACGGGCTCGAGCGCCAGCTCGGTCGGGCGGCGCCGCTCGTAGTACCTGGCGGCAGCCCAGTACCCGAGGAACAGCGACACGATCACCCCGAGGCGTCGGAAGACCGTCACCAGGACCCCCTCGGGTGAGAACAGGCTTTCCGCCAGCGCCGCGAAGCCCAGCCGGTAGAGGACGATGCAGGCCCCGATCGCCAAGAGCGGCACCGCCAGGTCCGCCAGAAGGCGCACGACTCGCCCGAGGTACTTCACTTACTGACCGGGGGTCGGCGTCCGGTCCGTGCGTGAGTCGGGAGCGAGCATAGCTGGCGGGGCGGGGCAGGGAGCTGAATGGGGTTCAGGTTGGGGGTTTGGTAAGTGGCTCCTGTCCCAGCCATTTACGGTGTGCCTCGCCAGTCAAGTACATTTCCCGTCAAGTTTCGACCCTGAGCCTTCACCTCCCTACGCGGTGTACTTGGATCGGGCGTTCAACGGCCCTGAGTGATCGACCCATACGGGCCGTGTGCCGTGCAGCAACTGGTCAGAGAGTGCCACGGTAGACGTCCCTGCGGTGGCCGACTTTGACCACATACACGATCAGCCTGTCGTCCTCGATGGCGTAGACGATCCGATAGGACCCTTGGCGGATCCGGTAGCGATCGCGGCCAGACAACTTGCGACATCCTGGTGGCCGAGGATCCTCGGCCAACCGGCGAATCCTACCTACGACGCGCTTGCGGTCCTTCGTACGGGGGATGGATTCAATCACCTTGACCGCCGACGATTTGATCAGAACCTCAAATCTTGCCACGCCGCTTCAGGTCCCTGACCACGGACTCAAAGGGCAGGTTCGGTTCGGAGGCTCGCTCCTCGAACGCCGCAAGATCTTCAGCATCCTCGGCCAGCGTGATCTTGACCGCCTCGTTCACCAACTCGGAGAGGCTGCAGTCGGTCTCGGCGGCCTTCAATCGCAGTGCGCGGTGCAACTCCGGATCGAAGTAGACGGTAGCTCGCTTCTGTGCGGTTGCCATAGCGACATCATAGCGTCTTGACGTCTTAACGTCAAGTGACGCCGGCCAAGCCAGGGCCATTCCGGAAGACGACGCTGTGCAGGGCAGTGCCGGACGACGTGCGGTGGGACCGCACGCTGCAACCTGAGTCAGTGTGACGACGCCGGGCCACTTACAGGGGATCAGGCGCCAGCTGTTTAGGCCTGCAGCTTCCGCCAGAGCTCCGACGCGCCTCGAGTACCAACGAACAGTCCCACTCCCAGCACCGCCTTCACCGAAGCACCCGCGACGGAGGCCCAGCGCTCGGCCCAGAAGAGGTCACGGTTGGATTCGTACTCCGCGGCTCCCGCAAGACGGAAGGTGAAAGCCAATTCCACGAGCATCGGGACAGCACTGGCGGTGAAGTAGCAGCCGAGGACCGCGAGGCCGGGGCTAGGGGCCACCGCCCGGGAGCACCACGCTCTCCGCGAGCTCCCGCAGGCCGTGGGCGGTGCGCAGAGCTCGATCCACCTGGCGATCGGAAAGTGGCGGGGAGGCGACGCCCGGGAAGTCGTCCATCGGGGGGACGTCGGCATGGCGGTAGTCAGCCATCTGCCGGTCTGTCCACAGAGTCGAGTAGGCCTCCAGCAGGGGTGCCAGCGTGGACCAGAGGTCGATGAGCGTGCCCTTCCGGTCCATCGCGATCTGATCCAGTCGGTGTGTCTTGCCGACCCTGATCCTCCGTTTGTAGAGAATGGCTTTCAGGGCGTACTCCGACACCCGCTGAGCCTGAGAGATCATCTTGGACCGCTGGTGGCCGGCCGACCGCGCGGCAGCGAGATCTTCGAGTGTCTGACGGGCTCTGATCAGGCAGCTCACGGCTCGCTCGTCCCAGGTCACCGGGGGGTTCCGCTGGCTCATGTCAACGTCCAGGAGTCTGCCGGGCCTTCTGACCCGCGCGACCCAGAGCTCGTTCGGTCACGGAGCGCTGCGGGCCGGTTCCCGAGTCCTTCGGCGCCCGAGACCCCGCCGGTCCTCAGCTCGCGCGGAGAGCGTCGGCGGAGGATGCCCCACCCGGGTCCCCCTTGCGCCGCTCGAGGTGGCGGCGGACGGCCCAGCCGCCCACGAGCGCGGCGGTCACCAGGCCGACGCCGGCCAGGAGGGTGAACCAGGCCGGGTCGTCGAAGCGATCGGAGCGCAGGATGTTGATCGTGTCGAGGGTCACCCAGCCGCCGATGACCGCGGCGCTCACCAGCGGCCGCCGGCCGCCGAGGAGGGCGGCCACCACCCCTCCCGCGATGCCGACCAGGAAGTTCGCCACGCCGCTGACCACGAGAACCGTCGGGCTCGAGGTGTGGAAGGTGACTCCGTCGAACCAGACCTCGAGAACCAGGGTCGTGCCGAGCGAGATGACCAGGAAGCCCACCAGACCGGCAGCCAGCCAGCGCAGGACCGTGAGTAGTGTCATGCCCATCTCTTGCTCGGTCTACGGTCCGCGGGGTGCGAGGTTTCTGGCGCGGACCGATCTCGCGCCTCTCGTCCATCAGTCGGCCGCGGGCACCAGGGTATCGCGCAGATAGGCACCGAAGCCCTCCTCGTCCACCAGGAAGGGCGGGCGGGTGAGCGTGGCGGCGCACTCGACGTCCAGACCCTCCACGGATCCGCGGTCCAGGAAGTCGGCCCAGATGCGGTGGACGCACGGCCAGGCGCCCTCCAGGTCGAACGGCCCGTGCTGGCCCTCCGAGAGCACCAGGTGGAGAGAGTCGGGGAAGAGGGTGCGGGCGTCTTCGGCGTACTCGGGGGGTGTCACCGGGTCGAGGGCGCCGGAGAGCATCAGGGTGGGAATGGACAGCACTCGCGGGGTCTCGACCGTGAGCGTGGGGAGCCGCTGGTGCGGCCAGTTGGCGCATCCCTGGAGCTGCTGCTCGAGGCGGTAGTTGCCCACCAGGGTCGGCGCGCCCCGGGCGAGGGCCGCCTCGACGTCGAAGGCCATCATCTCGGAGCACTGGACGGTGAGGACCAGGCCGTAGGCCAGGCTGCCGCGGAACATGCGCTCGATGAGCACCGCCATGGCCACCAGGGGCCGCCAGTCGTCCGCCGCCCGGGCCCGGTGGAGCGCCCAGGGCAGCGCCCGCGAGGTGAAGGCGTAGTAGAGGATCAGGCGCAGGTTCTCGGTGAGCCATTCGCGCCCGACATCGATGACGAGGGTCTCGTCGGGCCGCGCCGGGTCCGGCAGGCTGACCCTACGCGGCCCGTCCGCCAGCTCGGCCAGCACCTCGCGGGCCATCCCGTCCAGGGGGCCCAGCGCCGCGCACTCCGGCTGCGTGGCGCAGAGGGCGGCGAGGCCCGCCAGGGTGCGGTCCGTCCAGACGCCACGCTTCGAGAGGTTCGAGACCAGCGGCGAGTTGAAGCCGATGCCGAACAGCGTCCGCACGCTCTGGGGGTAGCGCTGGGCGAAGACCATCGCCGACCAGGTGCCGTAGGAGCCGCCGCGGACGTTGATCGGGCCGTATCCCAGGTGGCGACGAACCCGCTCGACGTCGTCGGCGAAGTGGTCGGTGGTGTAGAGCGACGGGTCCAGGCGTGCCGAGAGCTCGGCGGCGCAGGAGCGGACCAGCTCCACCGGGAAGATCTCGCGTCGCTCGCCGGGGGAGAACTCCTGCCGCCACTCGCAGTCGAGCGGGTTGGAGCCGCCCGTGCCGCGCTGGTCCACCAGAACGATGTCCCGCGCGCGCACCGGCCCGGCGTAGACGCCGCCCCCCGCCCGCCGGGTGGCGGCGCCGCCGGGCCCGCCCTCGAAGATGAAGACGGGATCGTGGGGCGGGGCCTCCGACTGGGCGGGAACCACCACGATCTCCAGCCGGATGGAGCGCCCCTCCGGCCGGTCGCGGTCCTCGGGCACCTCGAGGCTCCCACAGAGCAGCGTCTCCTCCACCGGCGGCCGCTCGCACGGCTCGAGCATCGGCAGCCGCCGGTGGGCCAGGGCGGCCCAGTCGGGCGCGGGCGGAGGCTCGGGCTCGGGCGGGCGGCGGCCGGTGCAGCCGCCCAGCACGAGAAGGGAGGCGCGGAGGAGCAGACCCCGGACCGTCATCCTCGGCCCTCTACCGGACGGGTCCCGAGGCGTCGTCGCTGCGGACGAGCTCACGGGAGAGAGTCCCGCAGCCGGCGAGGCTCGGTCCGTCGAGCCCGGTGAGGACGCCGGACAGACCGGTCCAGCGTGAGTTGGGGCTCTTGTCGCGCATCGGCTGGGACCGTCGCCCATCGTAGCAGGCGATTTCGGCTCCTCGAGCCCGGCGCCGCCCTCGACGGCCGGCCGAAGCGCTAGAGTGGGCGGTCTATGACCCACCCCGCGATCTCCCCCGGCCGGATGTCGCGCGTGGACTGCGCGTGGCTGCGCATGGACAAGCCCACCAACCGGATGGTCATCACGGGCGTGCTGCTGATGGACGGCCTGCTGACCCGCGATGACCTCAAGGCGGTGCTCGAGAGCCGTCTGCTGTCCATCGAGCGGTTCCGTCAGCGGGTCGCGTTCCGCAACGGCAAGCCGCACTGGGAGCTGGACCCGGATTTCGACATCGACCGGCACGTCGTGGAGGACAGGCTGCCCGAGCCGGGGGACGACCGGGCCCTCCAGGACCACGTGAGCTACTGGATGAGCCGGGACCTCGATCCCGAGCACCCCTGCTGGCAGGCCCGGCTGGTCCACAACTACCAGGGGGGCAGCGCCCTGGTGTTCCGCATCCACCACTGCATCGGCGACGGGATCGCCCTCATGCTGGTGCTGCTCTCCCTGACGGAGTCCCGGAACGAAGAGACCGGCGAGCTCTACCGCAGCCCACTGCGCTCCCTCTTCGACCCCGAGCCGATCTCTCCCGAGGCCGCGCGCGACCATCTCTCGCGGGTCATGCCGGCGGCGGTCAAGCTGCTCACCCTGCCGGCCCAGAAGCTGGCCGAGCTCAAGGGGTGGCAGAAGGCGGGCGCCTCGGTGCCGGCCTTCTCGAAGCTGGCCCTGCGGCCGCCGGACCCGCGGACGCAGTTCAAGGGCAAGCTGGGCGTCGAGCAGCGGGCCACCTGGTCGCGGCCGCTGCGGCTCGACGACGTCGAGGCGGTGCGCAGGGGTCTCGGCGGAACGGTCAACGACGTCCTGACCTCCGCACTCGCCGGGGCGCTGGGGCGCTATCTCGCCGGCGACGGAACGGTGTCGGAGAGGCTCAAGTTCCGTGCCGTGGTGCCGGTGAACCTGCGCCCGCTGGAGGAGATGGCGGCGCTGGGCAACCAGTTCGGCCTCGTCTTCCTCTCCCTTCCGGTGGGCATCCGCGACCCGATCCGGCGGCTGGCCGAGGTGCGCCGCCGGATGAGCGCGCTCAAGCGCTCCTTCGAGCCCGTCGTCGCGCTCAAGGTCCTGGGGTTGCTGGGGGCGTCCCCGGAGCTCGCGCAGAAGCTGGCCGTGAGCATCTTCGGCGCCAAGGGGACGGCGGTTCTCACCAACGTCCCGGGGCCTCGCCGGACCCTCTACTTCGGCGGCAGGCCCATACGCTCCTTCATCTTCTGGGTCCCCCGCTCGGCCAACCTGAGCATGGGCCTGTCGATCGCCAGCTACGCGGGCGAGGTGCGTCTGGGGGTGGCCACCGACGTGGGGCTGGTGCCCGACCCCGAGACCATCGTCGCCGGCTTCCACGACGAGTTCGACCGGATGGCGGAGCTCGCCGCGAGCTCCGGCGGCGCATCACGGCCCGCCTGAGGACGGGCGTCACCGGCGCCCCTTTTCGATCGGGACGCCGGGCGGGGCTCACTCCGCCGCGAAGATGTCGGCGAGAAACGTCTGCAGCTTGGCCCAGCTCTGCCGGTCGGCCGCCTCGTCGTAGGC
>JAWWBN010000110.1:0-11471 GCA_033720955.1 Thermoanaerobaculia bacterium
GGCGAGCCGCGGCAGCAGCCGGCCGAGGTAGTGGCGGGCGGGGCAGCGGCCGGCGCGGTAGGTGAGGTTCTTGTCGTAGGCCTCGCCGGGGCCGAAGGCGAAGCGGCTCTCGGTGTGGAATCCGGCCGCCGCGACCGTGCCGCCCGGACGCACCAGGTCGATCGCCAGCCGCGACGCCTGTGGGCTCCCCACCGCCTCCAGCACGGCGTCGGCGCCGCGGCCGGAGGTGGCCTCGCGGACCCGCTCCACCGCCTCCCCGGCGGCGGGGTCGACGGCCTCGGCGCCCAGACCGGCCGCCAGCTCGCGGCGCTCGGCCACGGTGTCGATCGCCAGCACCCGCTCGGCGCCGAGCTCGCGTGCCGCGAGGATCGCCATCAGACCCACCGGACCGCAGCCGATCACCGCCACCCGGTCGCCGGCCGACACCTCCGCCATCTCCGCGCAGTAGAAGCCGGTCGAGAGCACGTCGCCGGCGAGAAGGGCCGCTTCGTCGGAGACACCCTCGGGAATCGGCGTCAGGCTCGAGCGCGCGAGCGGCACCCGCACCAGCTCGGCCTGGCCGCCGTGGAGGCCGTCGCCCTCCTCGATCCAGCCGAAGAGCTGGCCGCGCTCGCACCGGCTGGTGAGCCCCCGGCGGCAGAAGAAGCAGTCGCCGCAGCTCGTCGAGAAGGGGGCGGCGACCCGTTGGCCGACCGCCGGCGCTTCGGCGGTGGCCTCCTCGACCACGCCCACGAACTCGTGGCCGAGGACCGTTCCCGGATCGAGGCCTTTCTCGCGGCCCCGGTAGGGGTGAAGATCCGAGCCGCAGATGGCGGTGGTCGTGACCCGCACCAGGGCCTCGTCCGGCCCCCTCAGAACGGGGTCGGGCACCGTCTCGCAGCGGACCCGCCCGGGGCCGTGAAAGGTCAACGCCTGCATGACGCTCGGTGCCCGCCGGCGATGGTATCCGACCGGCGCCGGAGGGCCGCGGCTCGACAGAACCGGCGGCGGCGGCCGCGCGGGCGGGCCGGCGTCTCGGGCGTGGAGTCGTGGGTCCGGCTGTGGTAAAAGGAGAGGGTGGTGAGCACGAAGAGCCTCATCCCCGAGCGGATCCGCAAGCGACTCCCTCCCCCCGACCGGCCCCGCGACAACAAGATCACGGCGCGCTTCACGGAGGAGGAGTACGGGATCCTCGAGCGCCTGAGCCAAGAGCGCTCGGAGCGGGTCTCCTCGTTCGTCCGCAACCTGGTCCTGGCGACCATCTCCGGGGTCGGCCGCGCCGGGCGCTAGTCCGCGACGGCCGGCTTTCCCCACTCCGCCCGCTCCCGCTTCCGCTAGCATTTCCCCGCGCCCGCGCGGTTCCCGCCGGCCCGAGCACCCCACAAGGAGAAGACGTCGTGAGAGCAGCTCCCAAAGCACGCCGCCCGTACGCTGCGGCGCTCACCCTGGCGGCCGCCCTGCTGGCGGCCGACGCCCTCAGCGCGCAGTGGGCCCACTGGCGGGGCCCCACCCGCGACGGCGCATCGCCCGAGACCGGCCTGATCTCGGAGTGGTCGCTCGAGGGCGACAACCTCCTCTGGAAGGCGCCCCTGGTGGGCCGCTCGACGCCCGTCGTCTTCGACGGCCGCGTCTGCGTGAACGGGAGGGTCGGAGAGGGGATCACCCGCCAGGAGATGGCGGCCTGCTACGACGCCGAGACCGGCGAGCAGCTCTGGGAGCACCGCTTCAACGTCTACCACACCTCGGTGCCGTGGACCCGGGTCGGGTGGGCCAACGTGGCCGGCGACCCGGAGACCGGCTACCTCTACGTCCAGGGCGTCGGCGGCCACTTCTACTGCATCGACAGCCGCGACGGGTCCATCGTCTGGTGGAAGCCGCTGATCGAGGAGTACGGCTTCATGGAGGGGTACGGCGGCCGCACCCAGACCCCCTTCGTCGACGGTGACCGGGTGATCGTCTCCTTCTCCAACACCTCCTGGGGGGGCGAGACGAAGCCGCTGCACCGCTACCGCGCCTTCGACAAGCGGACCGGCGAGCTCCTCTGGGTCTCCCAGCCCGCCGACTCGCAGTCCGACAAGAACACCCAGTCCACTCCCAACGTGATGGTCGTGGGCGAGAAGCGGTTGATCGTGGCCGGCAACGGCGACGGCGGCATCTACGCCGTCGAGGCCTACACCGGCGAACCGGTCTGGGGCTTTTCGCTCAGCCAGCGCGGCATCAACACCTCCGTGGTGGTGGACGGCTCCACCGTCTTCGCCGCCCACAGCGAAGAGAACGTGGACGGATCGGGCACCATGGGCCGCGTGGTGGCCATCGACGGCACCGGGTCCGGGGACGTGACCGCCACCCACGAGAGGTGGCGGCTGCCGCTCGGGGTGGGCTTCTCCTCCCCGGGTCTCGCCGACGGCCGTCTCTACCTGCTCGACAACTCGGCCAACCTCTACGCGGTGGACGCCGCCTCCGGCGAGCAGCTCTGGGAGGTGAACGTGGGGCGGGTCGGCAAGGCGTCGCCGGTCATCGCCGACGGCAAGGTCTACGTGACCGAGGTCAACGGCCGCTTCGCCATCGTGGAGACGGGGGACGAGGAGGCCTCGATCGCCGACCTGACCGAGATCCCCATGCCCGGAGAGGGCCGGCCGGCCGAGATCTACAGCTCGGTGGCGGTGGCCGACGGCCGTCTCTACTTCACCACCGAGGAGGGCCTCTACGCCCTGGGCGATCCAGAGAGGGAGGCCGCACCGGCCACCCCGCCCGCCACCGCCCCGGCCGCGGCGACGCCTCCCTCGGGCTCGGGCGACCCGGCGCGGCTGCGCGTGATGCCGGCCGAGGTGCTGCTCTACCCGGGTGAGAGCGCCGAGCTCAGGGCCATGGCCTTCGACGCCGACGGCAACCCGCTCGGGGAGCGCTCGGCGACCTGGTCGCTGGCCGGTCTCGGCGGCGAGGTCGACGCCGAGGGCCGCTACACGGCGCCGGACGAGCACCGGTCCCAGCAGGGGCGGGTGGTCGCCAGGGTCGGCGACCTCGAAGCGTCGGGCCGGGTGCGCGTGATGCAGGGTCTCCCCATCACGGAGAGCTTCGACTCGGTGGGGGTCGGATCGCAGCCCGGCTACGCCATGGCCTACGCCTTCACCTTCAAGGCCGCGGATCTCGACGGCGAGCGGGTCTTCGCCAAGGGGCCCTCACCCGTCAAGATCGACCGCCACATCACCTTTCTCGGCCGGCACGACCTCTCCGACTACACCATCGCCGGCGACGTCATGGCCACCCGCGAGGGCCGCCGCTGGGGCGACGTCGGCCTGATCAACAGCGGCTACACCCTGGAGCTCCTGGGCGCCCACCGGTCGCTCGAGGTGCGCTCCTGGCAGGCCGGCCTGCGGATGGCCAAGAGAATCGACTTCGCCTGGGAGCCGGGCGTCTGGTACCGCATGGTCTTCGAGGTCCGCGAGCGCGACGGCAAGGCCCTGGTACGCGGCAAGGTGTGGCCCAAGGGCGAGCCCGAGCCCGAGGAGTGGTCGATCACCGCCGAGGACCCCCTTCCGATCTCCGCCGGGGCACCGGGCCTGTCGGCCTACTCCCCCGCTCTCCTCTACTTCGACAACATCGAGGTGACCAAGAACCGATGACCAAGCGAGTCCTCCCCAACCTTCTTCTTCTCGCCGCCGCCGCGGTGACGGCCGCCCCGGCCGCCGCCGAGGTCGTCGGCATGTACGGCAACACTCCGAGCCGCAACATGGTCTCCCCCGAGACCGGGCTGCCCGCGGAGTGGAACCTGGAGACCGGCCAAAACCTGCTCTGGACAGTGCCCCTGGGCTCGCAGAGCTACGGCGGCCCGGTGGTCGCCGGAGACCAGATCTACGTCGGCACCAACAACGAGGGACTGCGCAATCCCAAGCTCACCGGCGACCGCGGCAACATGATGGCCTTCGACAAGAAGACCGGCGAGTTCCTCTGGCAGTCGGCCCACACCAAGCTCCCCGCCGGCCGCGTCCACGACTGGCCGCTGCAGGGAGTCTGCTCCGGCCCCTACATCGAGGGCGACCGCATCTACTACGTCTCCAACCAGGCCGAGCTGATCGCCGCCGACACGCAGGGCTTTCGGGACGGCGAGAACGACGGTCCGTACAAGGACGAGGAGAACACCTCCGAGCTCGACGAGGACGTCGTCTGGAAGCTCGACATGATCGACGAGCTCGACGTCTTCCCCCACAACCTGGCGGTGGGCAGCCCGCTCATCGTCGGCGACCTGCTGTTCACGGTCACCGGCAACGGCGTGGACGAGGGCCACATCAACATCCCCTCCCCGCTGGCGCCCAGCTTCATCGCCGTCAACAAGAAGACCGGCGAGCTGGTGTGGGAGAACGACGCCCCCGACGGCAAGATCCTGCACGGCCAGTGGTCCAACCCGACCTACGGCAAGGCGGGCGGCCGGGAGCAGATCGTCTTCCCCGGCGGCGACGGCTGGCTCTACTCCTTCGAGCCCGAGACCGGCAAGGAGATCTGGCGGTTCGACGCCAACCCGAAGGACTCGGTGTGGGAGCTGGGCGGCGCCGGCACCCGCAACAACATCATCTCGACCCCGGTCTTCTACAAGGACCGCGTCTACATCGGCGTGGGCCAGGATCCCGAGCACGGCGAGGGCGTGGGCAACTTCTGGGTGATCGACGCCACGAAGACCGGCGACGTCACCGGCACCGGGGTGGTCTGGCACCGCGGGGGCGAGGAGTTCCGGCGCACGATCTCGACGGCGGCCATCGCCGACGGCATCGTCTACATCGCCGACCTCTCGGGCTTTCTCTACGCCCTGGACGCGGAGACGGGCGAGCACTACTGGACCTACGACACCTTCGCCGCGGTCTGGGGCTCGGCCTTCGTGGCCGACGGCAAGGTCTACCTGGGCGACGAGGACGGCGAGGTGGTCGTCATCCGCGCCGGCAAGGGCAAGGGCGGCGAGCCCGAGGTGCTGGCCGAGCACGCCCTGGGCAGCGCCGTCTACACCACTCCGGTGGCCTCCGACGGCGTCCTCTACATCGCCAGCCGAAACCGGCTCTACGCATTCAAGGAGGGCGCCCGGAGCGCGCCCAGCCGTTGACCGCCGGAGGCCCGGCCGGGTCGGCAACCGGCCGGCCGGGGACGACGAAGAATTGAAGCGATGAAGGCAACCTCCGGAACCTCCCTCGACGAGCGCGCCCGGGAGGCCCGGGCGCGGCTCGACGCCCACGTCCGGGAGATGGTCGCCTGGCACTTCTCGCCGGAGACCGGCTCCCCCTTCTGGCTCGAGAAGGCGGCGCGGCTCTCCTTCGACCCGCGGGAGAAGATCCACGGCTACGACGATCTCAGGCGTCTCCCGCACTTCGAGGACGAGTGGCTGCGCGGCGGTCCCGTCCGCCGCTGGGTGCCCAAGGCGCTCGCCGACCGGCCGCTTTACGTCTTCGAGACCGGTGGCACCACCGGGCTGCCCAAGTCGCGAGTCAACGTCAACGACTTCCAGACCGACTACGAGCTGTTCAGCGAGACCCTCTCGCCGGAGAGCTTTCCCGTGGGGGCCGACTGGCTCATGCTGGGGCCCACCGGGCCGCGGCGGCTGCGGCTGGCCATCGAGCACCTCGCCCAGCACCGCAAGGGGGTCTCCTTCCACGTGGATCTCGATCCGCGCTGGGTCAAGCGCCTGGCCCAGGACGGCAAGCTCACCGAGCTCGAGGCCTACAAGGACCACGTGATCGACCAGGGCCTGAAGATCCTGCGCGGTCACGACAACGTCCGATGCCTCTTCACGACCCCGAAGCTGCTCGAGGCGCTGTGCGAGAAGATCTCGCTGGTCAAGGCGGGGATCACCGGCATCTTCTGCGGCGGCACCGAGATGAACGCCCAGTTCCACCGCTTCGCCCGCGAGGAGCTGGTGCCCGGGATCGACTTCATCCCCACCTACGGCAACACCCTCATGGGCCTGGCCTGCTGCAAGCCGTTCGACCCTGCCGACAACTACGCCATCACCTACTACCCGCCGTCCCCGCGGGCCGTCTTCGAGCTGGTGGACCCGGACGACCCCGAGCGCACCGTGGAGTACGGCGAGACCGGCCGCGTGATGCTGACCACCCTCACCAGGGAGTTCTTCATGCCGCGCTTCCTGGAGCGCGACGAGGGGGAGCGCGCGCGGCCGATCGAGCCCTACCCGTGGGACGGGGTGACCAACCTGAGGCTCTTCACCCGCTTCGAGGAGTCGGTCGTGGTCGGGGTCTACTGATGCTCGAGATCCCCGTCCTGCGGGCCGGGCGCCCCTACACCAGCCTGAGCACCCACACTCTGGCCCACGTCGCCACCGGCGAGCCGGTGGCCGAGGTCAGCCGCGCCAACGCCGGCCTCATCCGCCGGGACCTCGGGCGGGCGGCGGAGAACCGACGCGCCCTGGAGCGGCTGAGCGCCGAGGAGCTGGTGGGGATCTCCGGCGAAGCGGGCCGGCTGTTCGGCGAGGCCGATCTGCCCGTGGGAGAAGAGACCCAGTCGCCGGAGGATTTCGTTCGCCAGATCTCGGCCACCACCGGGCTGCCCGAGAGCCTGGCCCGCGGCAACATGGCGAAGGCGCGCTTCGTGATGGAGGAGATGGCCACGGTCCTGGGCGGGCTCACCCGCGGCCTCGACCTCGAGGCCCTGGACCGCGGCTGGGTGGAGCAGGACGGCCGTACGATCTCCTATCGCCGCGAGACCGACGTGCTCGGGGCGGTGCTGCCCAGCAACTCGCCGGGCGTCCACTCCCTCTGGCTGCCGTCGATCCCCCTGAAGGTCCCCCTGGCTCTCAAGCCGGGCCGGGCCGAGCCGTGGACCCCGTATCGCATCGCCCAGGCCTACATCGCCGCCGGCTGCCCCCCCGAGGCCTTCGGCTTCTACCCCGCCGACTACTCGGGCGCCGGCGAGCTGCTGCTGCGCTGCGGCCGCTCGCTGCTCTACGGCGACAAGGCCACCGTCCGCGCCTGGGAGAGCGACGAGCGAGTGCAGATCCACGGCCCGGGCTGGAGCAAGGTGGTGCTGGGCGCCGACCGCGCCACGCGCTGGGCCGACCACCTCGACCTGATGGTCGCCTCGGTGGCGGACAACGGCGGCCGCTCCTGCATCAACGCCTCCGGGGTGTGGACCCCGGCCGCGGGGCGCGAGCTGGCCGAGGGCCTGGCTCGACGGCTGGCGGCGATCGAGGCGCTGCCGCTGGACCACCCCGACGCCCGGCTGGCCTGCTTCCCGTCGCGGCAGGCGGCGCAGCGGCTGTCCGACTACATCGACGCCCGTCTGGCCCGGCCCGGCGCGGAGGACCTGACGGCGCGCCTCCGGCCCGGCGGCCGGGTGGCCGAGGCCGGCGGCTGCGCCTTCGTCCTGCCCACCGTGATCTACTGCGACGACCCCGGGCACGAGCTCGCCCACGCCGAGTTCCTCTTCCCCTACGTCTCGGTGGTCGAGTGCCCGCAGGAGGAGCTGATCCGGCGGATGGGGTCGAGCCTGGTGGTCACCGCCCTCACGGACGACGAAGAGCTCTCGTGGGAGCTCATGACCGCGGTCAACGTGGAGCGGCTCAACCTGGGCGAGATCCCCACCAGCCGGGTCTCCTGGGACCAGCCCCACGAGGGCAATCTCTTCGAGCACCTCTATCGGCAGCGCGCCCTCCAGGGCGTGGCCTGACCGAGCCGCAGCCGCCACCGCGCGGGCTCCTCGCCCGAAAACCCTCCGGAGCCACCCACCGTATGCAGCACGTGACTCGTCCCCACGAATCCTGGGACGCCGAGATCGCCACGGTGCGGGTCCTCTACGGCGCGGGACGGCTCTCCGAGCTGGGCAAGGTCGTGCGCGGCCACGGCGGCCGCCGAGCGCTCCTCGTCAGCGACCCCGGCCTGCGCGCCGCCGGCCACGTGGACGCGGCGCTCGCCCGGCTGGCGGAGGCCGGGGTCGAGACCCGCCTCTTCGACGAGGTGGGATCCAACCCCACCGAGGCGGACGTCGAGAGCGGCGCGGCCTTCGCCCGCTCCGGCGGCGAGCCCCCCGAGATCCTCGTCGCTTTGGGCGGCGGCAGCGCCATGGACGCCGCCAAGGGGATCAACTTCCTGCTCACCAACGACGGCCCCATGGAGCGCTTCTGGGGTTTCGGCAAGGCCGAGCGGCCGCTGCTGCCCGCCGTCGCCGTGCCCACCACCGCGGGCACCGGCAGCGACGCGCAGTCGTACGCCCTGATCTCCCGGTCCGACAGCGGGCGCAAGATGGCCTGCGGCGACCGCTCGGCGCGCTTTCGCACCGCGCTGCTGGACCCCGAGCGGGCGAACACCGCACCGCGGGCGGGGGACGCCGCCGCCGGTATCGACGCCCTCGCCCACGCCGTCGAGTCCTTCGTCACCCGGGTGCGCACGCCGGTCTCCTCGATGCTGGCGCGGGAGGCGTGGACCCTTCTCGGGTCGAGCCTGGAGAGCGCCCTCGCCGGCGGCGGCGTCCCGGTGTACGGACGGCTGCTCCTCGGCGCCCACCTCGCCGGCGCGGCGATCGAGGCGTCCATGCTCGGCGGCGCGCACGCCGCCGCCAATCCGCTGACCGCCCGTCACGGCATCCTGCACGGCGTGGCCGTGGGGATGATGCTCCCGGCGGTGGTGCGTCACAACAGCGCCGTCGCCGACGACCTCTACGCGCGTCTGGTGCCGGGGGGAGGCGCGGCCCTCGCGCGGCGGCTCGAGGAGCTCGGGAAGATCGCCGGTCTGCCGCCGTCGCTGGCCGCCCTGGGTCTCGAGCGCGGCGACCTCCCGGCGCTGGCCCGCGCCGCGACCGACGAGTGGACGGGCGGCTACAATCCTTCCCCCCTCTCCGAGGGGGACTTCCTGAAGCTCTATGAACAGGTTCTCTGACCTCCGCGCCCAGGCTCTGGCCGCCACGCTCCTGCTGGCCCTCGCTCCCGCCGCCGGGCGGGCCGACTGGCGCAGCTTCCGGGGCGACGCGGCCCTGACGGGGGTGGCGGGGACCTCCCTGGCCGACGACCTCGCTCCGGTGTGGACCTTCCAGGCCGACGACGCCATCGAGGCCACCGCCGCCATCGCGGACGGCCGCGTCTTCGTGGCAGCCCTCGACGGGACCCTCTACGCGCTCGACCTCGAGGACGGCGAGCTGCTGTGGCGGTACGAGACCGGGGAGGAGATCAAGTCCTCGCCGCTGGTCGCCGGCGGGCTGGTCTACTTCGGCGACGAGCTCGGGACCTTTCATGCCGTCGATGCGAAGACCGGCGTCGCGCGCTGGATCTTCGAGGTCGAGGGGGCGATCTCCTCGTCGCCCACCCTGGTCGGCGACCGGGTGCTCTTCGGCTCCTACGACACCTACCTCTACGCCCTCGACGCCCGGACCGGCAAGCTGCTGTGGAAGGTCGAGACCGACAACTACGTCCACTCCACCCCCGCGGTGGCGGAGGGCCACGCCTACGTCGCCGGCTGCGACGGGGTCTTCCGCCGGGTGCGCGTCGCCGACGGCAGCGAGGCGGAGGGCCTGCCGGTGGGCGCCTACGTGGCCGCCAGCGCCGCCATCCGCGACGGCCGCGCCTACGTCGGCACCTTCGAGAACGAGGTCCTCGGCATCGACCTGGAGGGCGGCATCGTCTGGCGCTACGAGCCGGAGCGCGAATTCCCCTTCTACTCCTCGGCGGCGGTGAGCGCCGACCGGGTGGTGGTGGGCGGGCGCGACAAGACGATCCACGCCCTCGACCCGAAGACGGGCGCCGCGGTCTGGACCTTCGTCACGCCGGGCCGGGTGGACGCTTCGCCCGTCATCGCCGGGAAGCGGGTCTACGTGGGCTCGCTGTCAGGCGATCTGTACGGGCTGGACCTGGCCGACGGCAGCGAGCGGTGGCGCTTCGAGACGGGATCGGCGGTGATCGCCTCGGCCGCCGTCGCCGACGGCCGGCTGGTGATTGGCACCGAAGACGGCCTCGTCTTTGCATTCGGCTCCTCCGCCTCCACGACCACCACGCCGGGAGGCGCCAACCCATGATCCACTCCGAGCCCGCCACCGCGGGGCGAGAAAGCCGCGATACCGAGGTCGGGAGCGTCTTCGTCTCCAACTACCCGCCCTACTCCTTCTGGAGCGAGGAGGCGGTGGCGCATCTCGAGACGGCGCTCGAGTCGCCGCCCCGGCCCGACACCCCCTTCGGCCTCTACCTGCACATCCCCTTCTGCCGAAAGCGGTGCAAGTTCTGCTACTTCCGGGTCTTCACCGACAAGAACTTCGACGAGATCGGCGGCTATCTGGAGGCCATGGCCGGAGAGGTCGAGACCTACGCCCGCCGTCCGGCGATCGCCGGGCGCAAGCCCGCTTTCGTCTACTTCGGCGGCGGCACCCCCTCCTACCTCTCGGTCAAGCAGCTCGGCACCCTGGTGGAGCGGCTGCGTGCCGCCATCCCCTGGGACGAGGCCCGCGAGGTCACCTTCGAGTGCGAGCCGGGCACCCTGCAGAAGCACAAGCTCGAGGCGATCCGCGACGCCGGCGTCACCCGCCTCTCCCTCGGCATCGAGAACTTCGACGACGACGTGCTGCGGGAGAACGGGCGCGCCCACCTGTCGAAGGAGATCTGGCGCTGTCTGCCGTGGATCGAAGAGGTGGGCTTCGACCAGCTCAATATCGACCTGATCGCCGGCATGGTCGGCGAGACCGACGCGACCTGGCGCGAGACCGTGGCCAAGACCGTCGATCTGGCGCCGGACAGCGTCACCATCTACCAGATGGAGCTGCCCTACAACACCCGCTACTCCCGCCGGCTCATCGAGGGCGAGCTCTCGGCGCCGCTGGCCGACTGGCCCACCAAGCGCGCCTGGCAGAACCAGGCCTTCGAGGCCCTGGCGCGCGCCGGCTACCGTCTGTCGAGCGCCTACACCATGGTGCGCGGCGACAGGGAGTGCAACTTCGTCTACCGCGACTCGGTGTGGCGGGGCTGCGACCTGCTGGGCGCCGGCGTGGCGTCGTTCTCCCACCTCTCCGGTCTGCACTTCCAGAACGTGGACGGGTGGGGCGAGTACCTCGCGCGGGCCGCCGCCGGCGAGAGCCCGGTGGGGCGCGCCTTCGCCACCACCCAGCGGCAGCGTCTCATCCGCGAGCTCATCCTGCAGATGAAGCTGGGTCGCGTCGAGGCGGCCCCCTTCCGGGCCAAGTTCGGCTCCGACATCCTCGAGGAGTTCGCCGCACCGCTGGCGCGTCTCGAGGCGCGGGGAATGCTGGAGGTGGAGGCCGACGCCATCCGGCTCACCCGGGAAGGCCTCCTGCGGGTGGACACCCTGCTGCCCGAGCTCTACGACGACGAGCACCGGAACTCGAGATACACCTAGAACGATCCAACCGGCGGTCGCCGGAGCAACCCGGACCGACCGTCGATCGAAGAGACAACCGAAGGATTCAATCCATGAGCGCTCACGCCGAACCCCACGCCCGCCGTCGAGCGACGGCGCTTCTGCTCACCTTGGCCCTGCTCGTCACCCTGGGCGGCCTGGGCGCCC
>JAWWBN010000111.1:0-11432 GCA_033720955.1 Thermoanaerobaculia bacterium
GCTCGACATGAAGACGACCCCCCTGTTTCTGGTCTGCGCCGCGCTGCTGGCGACGATCGCCGCGCCGGCGGAGGCCGAGATCTACACGGTGACGCTGACCAACGGCGCCTCGCTCGAGACCCGGTACCAGCCCATCACCGACCCGCACGACGAGAGCAAGCTGTTGATGCTCACCGACCAGAGCAACTGGATCTCGCTGCCCCTGTCCATCGTCGCCTCGGTGACCGAGGAGTACGAGACCCGGGGCTTCGGCCTGCGCATCGACTCGAAGACGGTGGAGGTCGGCTACCTGCCGAACGATCAGCCGGATCCCAATGCCGAGACCGCGCCCGAGGACCCGACCGAGCGGCTGCTGCGGGCGCTCGAAGGCCAGCGGGAGGAGCCGTTCACGGTCGAGCAGTTCGTCCAGCCGACGGAGTATGGCGAGCCCGGAGAGGCTTCGGGCGGCATTCCCATCGGCTTCACGCGGCGGACCACTCCGCCGCTGGGCAGGCCCTTCGACTAGTCCGCTGGGCCCTGACTCTTTGATATCCACGACGCGGCGGTGACGCCCTCCGCCTTCTCCGGGCGCGTGGCCCGGGGAGGGAGGGCGTCGCAAGGGAAGCCGGTGAGAGACCGGCGCGGCCCCCGCCACTGTAACCGGGGACGAAACCGGAGACGCCACTGCGCGGCCCAGATCGCTCGACGAGCGGTCGCCCGCGTGGGAAGGCCCGGGAGTAGGTGGAGCCGGAAGCCAGGAGACCGACCGGCCGCGTCTCGACACGACCCTCCTCGGGGAGAGAGGGGGCGGCGCGCCGACGCGGTCCCGTCCCGGCTCCCCCGACCGGGTCGGCGGAGGTGCGCACCGTGATCGACACCCGCATCCTCCGGGGCCGCGGGGGGCGGCTCCGGTGGGCTCTCGTCCCCCTCATCCTCCCCCTTCTCTCCCTCCCGGCCCCGGCGGCGGAGGGTCCGCCCGAGGACGGCCCCGCGGCCGAGGAGACCGCCGGCGAGGGCGACGACTCGCCCCGGATCGTGGTCGAGGACGACCTCACCGTCACCGGCGGCCGGCTGCGCGGCGAGCCGCGGGAGCTGCTCGCCGCGCCCAACAACGTCACCGTCATCTCGCGCCAGGAGATCGACTCGTCGACCGCCCTGACGCTGCAGGAGCTGCTCTCGACCCGGGCCGGCGTGGTGCTCTTCGACCAGGTCGGGGACGGCGTGTCCCTGACCTTGGACCTGCGCGGGTTCGGCGGCACCGGCACCCGGGTGCTCCTCGACGGCGCGCCGATCAACGACCCGAGGAACAACTCGGCGGCGCTCGAGCTGGTTCCGCTCGCGGCGCTCGAGCGGATCGAGGTCGTCCGGGGATCGACCGCCGCCCTGGCCGGCGGTGGCTCCGAGGCCGGGGTCCTCAACCTCTGGACCCGGAGAGGCGCCGACGGCCGGGTGCGGGCGCGGCTCGCCGCGGGGAGCGACGAGACGATCGACGCCGGCGCTCACGGCGGCGTCCGTGCCGGGGAGACCGACCTCTTCCTCTCCGGCTCCCGGCGCGAGACCGACGGCCATCGCGAGAACTCCGCCGGCGAGCTGACGCGGCTGGCCGCGACCGCCGCGGGCGAGCTCGCGCCCCGGCACTCCCTCCGCCTCTCGCTCCTGGGCGGCCGCTCCGACCTCGGGAGCCCCGGCGCCCTGACCGCCGCGGAGCTCGCCGCGGACCGCCGGCAGGCGCCCTTCAACCGCCTCGACTTCTCGGACGAGCTGGCCCGCCAGGCGACCCTCGACTATCGCGGCGTCCCGGCCGGCTCCCTCAGCCTGGCGGCCAACCTCTACCACCGCGACCGGGGCTCCGAGATTCTCTCCACCGGGCGCGCGGCGCCCCTCTTCGGCGGCTTCTTTCTCGACTCCGAGGCGGACGCGCTCGGCGCCACCGTGGAGCTGCGGCGCGTCCTCGACGGACGGGCGGGAGAGGGCGAGGTCGTCCTGGGCGCGGAGTGGCTGGAGGGCGAGACGGACGCCCGCGGCTTCTTCACCTCGCCCGACGACCCCGGCGCGGTGGACCCCGCCGGTCTGGGCTCCGACAACCTCTCCGAGCGTCTCACCGGCGCCCTCTACCTGCAGGGGCGCTGGTCCCCGGCGCCCCGCTGGAGCCTGGTCGCCGGCGCCCGCCTCGACGAGGACGAGGTGCGCTACACCGAGCGCTTCCCCGACCCGGCCAACCGCGCCCGGCGCCGGTACTCGGAGCTCTCGCTGCGGGCCGGGGTCAACTACGCTCCCGGCGACCGCTGGGGCCTCTACCTCTCCTACGGCGAGTCGTACCTGCCGCCCACCATCGAGGAGCTCTTCGCCTTTCCGCTCTTCGGCAGCAATCCCGACCTCGAGCCGGAGGATTCGCGCTCGTGGGAGGCCGGTGTCCGGACCCGGCTGGGCCGGCGCGGCACCGGCGCCCTCGCCCTCTTCCGGACCGACACCGAAGACGAGATCGTCTTCGACCCCGCGTCGCCCCGGGCCCCCTTCGGCGCCAACGTGAACGGCGGCCGAGCGCGCCGGGAGGGGATCGAGGCCTCCGCTCGCGGCCCGCTCGGCGGGCGGGTCAACGGCTTCGTCGAGCTGACGCTGATGGAGGCCGAGCGCCTCGAGGTCGCCGGCGCCCCCGATCGCGCCGGCCGCGCCCTGCCGTTGGTGCCCGAGGAGCGGATCTCGGTCGGCATCGACGCCTCGCTGCCGGGCGGTCTCGATCTGCGAGCCGCCTGGCTGCGGGTGGGCGAGCAGCCGCTGGGCAACGACGACCTCAACCTCCGGCGGCCGCTTCCGGCGTACTCGGTTCTCGACGCCCGCCTCGCCTGGCGGCTGCCGGCGGCGGCGAGATGGACCCTCTACCTGGACGCCCGCAACCTGCTCGACGAGGAGTACTCCACCCGCGGCATCTTCGCCTTCGACTTCGCCGCCGGCAGCTCGCGGGAGTTCTTCACCCCGGCGCCCGACCGCCGGCTCCTCCTGGGGGTGATGTGGGAGCGCTGAGCCGGATCGCCGCGGCGCTCCTGGCGGCGGCCGCCCTCGCCGGCTGCGGCGGCCCGGGCGAGGAGACGACCTCGGAGAGGGCGACGGCCCCACCGCCCGAGCGCATCGTGGTGGTCTCGCCCAGCCTGGCAGAGATCGTCTTCCGCCTGGGCGAGGGCGGCAGAATCGTCGGGGTGGGCGACTTCGTGCGCTATCCCGCGGAGGCCGCCGAGCTGCCCCGGATCGGCGGTCTCTTCGATCCGCGGCTGGAGCGGATCGTTGCCCTCCAGCCCGACCTCGCGATCCTGCTGCCCAGCGAGCAGGAGCTGGCGACGCGCCTGCAGGGCCTGGGGATCCAGATCCTGACGGTCCCCGCCGAGACCCTCGACGACGTCGAGGCCGCGCTGGCGACCATCGGCCGCCGCCTGGGCGCCTCCGCGCGCGCCGAAGCGCTGGTCGCGGAGTGGCGGGAGCGGCTCGCTCCGGACCCCCTCTCCGGGGCGCCGCGGGTGGTGCTCTCGCTGGCGCGCGAGGGGGGTCGTCTCAGCCAGGTGCTCTGCGCCGGACCGGGCACCTTCTTCGACGAGCTGCTCGACCGCCTGGGCGCCGTCAACCTGATGGCGGACGCGCCGGTGCGCTACCCCCAGGTCGGCCCCGAGGAGATCGTCGAGCGGCGGCCGGAGGTGATCGTGGAGCTGCAGCCCGAGCCGCCGTCGGAGGAGCAGGGAGCGCGGATGGTCCAGGAGTGGGAGCGTCTTCTGGGGCGCGGGCGCGTCTGCGTGCGGCTGATCAGCGGCGATCACACGCTGCTGCCCGGTCCGCGCCTGCCGCGGCTCTACGCCGAGCTGGGGGAGGCGATCGGCTCGTGCGCCGCCCTGGAGCCCGAGACGGTCGGCTCGTGAGCGCGCCGCTCGCACGCGCCGAGGGCGTCACCGCCCACCTGCCCGGCGGCTTCCGGCTGGGGCCGCTGGACCTCGCGGTGGAGCGGGGCGAGTGCCTCGCGGTGGTGGGGCCCAACGGCGCCGGCAAGACCACCCTGCTGCGGCTGCTGGCCGGGCTGCTCGCGCCGGGGCGAGGCCGCATGCTGTGGCAGGAGGAGCCGTACGCGGCGGCGAGCCGGCGGCAGCTCGCGCGCCGCATCGCCTACGTTCCCCAGGTTCGCCCGGCGCGGATCCCGCTCACGGTGCGGCAGCTCGTGCTCCAGGGTCGCTTCCCCCACCTGCCCCGCTTCGGCTCCCCCACGGCGGAGGACTACCGCGAGGTCGCCGCGGCCCTGGCTACGGTCGGGATCGCCGCGCTCGCCGACCGCCCGGTGGACGCGCTCTCCGGGGGCGAGCGCCAGGCGGTCTTCATCGCCGCGGCGCTCGCGCAGGAGGCGCCGCTTCTGGTGCTCGACGAGCCCACCACCCACCTCGATCCCGGGCACCAGCGCGACGCGGCGGCGCTGGTGCGCCGGCTCTCCCAGACCGCCGGGCGCACCGTGGTCACCGCCACCCACGACTTGAACTTCGCCTCGCTGGTGGCGACCCGCATCCTCGCCCTGCGCGACGGCCGCGCCCTGACCTGCGACGTGCCCCGCCGGCTGCTCACGGCGGAGATGCTGGGCGAGCTCTTCGACGCCCCCTTCGCGGTGGTTCGGGGCGGGGAGCGACCGATCACCGTGCTGGAGCTCGACGGGTGAGCTCCGCCGCGGCCCGCCGGACGGTCACTCTCACCGCCGTCGCCTGGGTGGTGGCGCTGGGGGCGGCGGCGGCAGTCGGCAGTCAGCCGCTCGACCTCGGGGCGCTGCTGGAGGGCGACCCGGTGGCCCTGACACTGCTCTGGAAGCTGCGGGTGCCGCGGGCCCTGCTGGCGCTCCTGGCGGGCGGCGCCCTCGCCGCCGCGGGGGCCGGCTTCCAGGCTCTCTTCCGCAACCCGCTGGCCGAGCCCTACACCCTCGGGGTGGCCTCGGGAGCGGCGCTCGGCGCGGTGCTCGCGCTGCAGGTGGCGCCCCACGGCTGGGCCTTCGGTGCGCCCCTGGTCTACGCCGCGAGCTTTCTGGGCGCTCTGGCCGTGACGGCGTTGATCGTCGGGCTCGCCACCGCCCGGGGCGGTACCTCCACCGCCACGCTGCTTCTCGCCGGGATCGCCATCTCGCTCTCGAGCTCGGCGCTGATCCTCTTCGTCCAGTACCTCGCCGACTTCCACCGCACCTATCGCATGGTGCGTTGGATGATGGGCGGGCTGGCGGTGGTCGGCTTCGGCGAGGTGCTCTGGGCGGCTCCCTGGGTCGTGCTGGGGGTGGCGGTGCTCGTGGCCCACCGGCGCGAGCTCGACCTGCTGCTGACCGGCGAGGAGCTGGCGGCCAGCCGGGGGGTGGACCTGACCCGGCTGCGCTGGATCGCCCTGGCGGCCACCTCGGCCATGGTGGGGGCGCTGGTGGCAGTCGCCGGGCCCATCGGCTTCGTAGGCCTGGTGGTGCCGCACGTGCTGCGTCGCTGGACCGGGCACGACCACGCCCTCCTCCTGCCGGCCTGCTTCCTGGGCGGCGGCGCCTTCCTGGCGCTGTGCGACCTGGCGGCCCGCCGGCTGCTGGCACCGGCGGAGCTGCCGGTCGGAGTGCTGACGGCGTTGACCGGCGGCCCCTTCTTTCTCTGGCTGCTGCTGCGCCGCCGGCTCGGATAGACTGGCCGTCGATGCCCAAGCCGAAGCTCTTCTGGCCGCTCATCGGCGGCGTGGGGCTCTTCCTGGTGCTGCTCTACCTGCGGGGGTTCGCGCCGCTCCACGCCCTGATCGCCTCGATCGCCGGCAGCGCTCTGGTCTACTGGTCGCTGCGCGCGGTCGAGAACCTGAGCCGGCTCAGGAAGTAGCCCGAGCCTCCGGATGTCCCCCGCGTCGCGGACCCTGCTCTCCGCCGCCCTCCTCTCCGCCTGGCTGATGCTCCTCTTCACCGGCTGGACTGCCGGCGGCGCGGTGCACCTTCTGCTCCTGGCGGCGCTCCTCCTCTTCCCCTGGCGGGGGCGCGGATGAGCCGGGTCGGCCGGGCAGTCGTCCTCCTGGCGTCCCTGGCCCTGGCGGGGGCGTGCGCCGAGCCGGAGCCCCAGGGCGAGAGGTCCTTCGACGACGTCGAGGTGACGGCCGGCGACGACACCGGCTTCACCACCGACTTCGACGAGATCGGGCCGCGGCCCGTCCCGGGCATCAACGGTCTGATCCCCCCCGATTTCCCCGAGACGCTGCCGCTCTACACCCCCGCCGACCTCGTCGACTTCGGCGCCGGCGCGCGTCGGGAGCGCTTCATCGTCCTCCAGGTCGAGGCGCCGCTCTCCGGGGTCCGCGACGAGCAGCTCGCCCGCCTGCGTCGCGGCGGCTGGCGGGTGAGCGGCGGCGGCGACGCCTGGCGCGCCGACCGCGCCGGCCGCACAGTGCGCCTCACCTTCCGCACGGAGGAGGGCGTCAGCCAGATCCGCTACGACTACTAGGCTGGCCCGGCGCCCGCCGGTTTGAAAGCCCGGGCGGGCCCTGGTACACTCGCGGCGCCCGCGAGGGGAGGTGGGATCGGCTGCGTCCGACAGGCGGCCGGGTCGTGGAGCGGGCTCCGCAGCAGTCAGCTCGAGCAGGTTTTGGGTCCGAGCGGCAACAGGAAACGGCCGCCTTGGATGCGTCTTGCAGGCGCCGGCTGGGAGCTCGCCTTCGCGATCGTCGGCTTTGCGGGAGTCGGCTTCCTGGTCGGCTCCCTGCTCGGGAGCGCGCGGTGGGGCCTTCTGATCGGAGCGATCCTGGGTGTCGTCGGCGGCCTGTACAACCTCGTCAAGTCGGCGATCGGCATCACCAGGGACACGGGCCGAGACCAGAGCGGGTGAACGAACTTCCGAGAAGCACTCCGTGGACGAGATATCTGCGATTTCTGGCGTGGCTGGGACTGCTCGCTCTGGGAGCGGTGGCGGCCGGCTATCTGCCGACGCGCAACCTGGGCGGCGCGGCCGCGGTGCGGGCGATGACGCTCGGCTGCGGCCTCAGCCTCTTCGGGTCGGTCCTCGGCTCCTTGCCGGTGCTGGCGGCCGCCGCGCGGCCGGGCGGACCGGGGACCTCGGAGCTGCTGGGCTCGCTGGCCCTGCGCTTCTTCGTGGTCGTCGCCGGCTCGGGGGCCGTGGTCCTGGCGTCGCTGGCGCCGCCGCGACCGTTCCTGATCTGGGTGGCGATCAGCTACGTCCTCTTCCTGATAGCCGACGTCCTCTACTCGGTGAGAGAGCAGCGGTCCGCATGACCGCCCCACCCGCCCGAGGGAGAGCCGATGGCAGCCGGTAGCCCCTTCAGCCACGTGGTCCAGCATCCGCTGGTGAAGACCGAAGCCGACCTGGGTCCGTTGAGCCCGGGAGGCGAGATCACGGTCCTCTCCGACCACATCACCATGATCATCCTGGCGGGTCTGCTGCTGTCGCTGACGATGCCCCGGCTCTTCCGCCGGCGCCGCGTCGACGACGAGATCGAGGGGCTGGTGCCCTCCTCCGGCTTCGCCAACGGCATCGAGGCGATCTGCAAGTACCTGCGCGACGAGGTGGCCAAGCCCGCCCTGGGCGAGCACACCGACCGCTTCGTCAAGTACATCTGGAGCGTCTTCTTCTTCGTCCTGACGCTCAACCTGCTCGGGCTTCTGCCCATCGCCGCCCTGACGCCCTGGCTGACGGGGCTCCACATCGGCGGCACGGCCACGGCCAACATCTGGGTCACCGGCACCCTGGCCATCACCACCCTGGTGATGATGGTGGTCAACGGCATCCGGCTGGCGGGCAAGCACTTCTTCGCCCACCTCTGCCCCGGACCGCTCTGGCTGGCGCCCATCCTGGTGCCGGTCGAGCTGGTCGGCATGCTGGCCAAGGCCTTCGCCCTGGCCGTTCGACTCTTCGCCAACATGGTGGCGGGGCACGTCCTGCTCGCCGTGCTGCTGGGCTTCGTCCTCAGCGCCGGCGCCGCCAGCATGACGATGGGCTTCGCGATCGCCGTCCCGGTGGTGCTGGGGAGCGTGGCGATCAGCATGCTCGAGATCTTCGTGGCCTTCCTGCAGGCCTACATCTTCACCTTCCTGACGGCCCTGTTCATCGGCATGTCGGTGAACGTGCACCACGACGAGGAGCATCACGAGGAGGTTCCGGAGCTGGTCCCAGCCGAGGCGGCCCCCTCGCTTTCCGAGAGCTAGCGAAACGAATCCGAGCCCGGTTGCCGGCCTCGAGAGGCGGGTGGCCGCGGCAAGGCAACGCGAGCGGCCGCGCCCGGCGGGCGGGACGCTCAAATACAAAGAGGTACGGTTGGTATGAAGAAGACGTCGAAAGTCCTGCTGAGCCTGATGGTCGTCGGGCTCTTCCTGATGGTGGCCCCGGCCTTCGCCGCCGAGGCTCCGGCTGGCGACGAGAGCGCCACCTTCCTGACCACCGACGGCGCCAAGGCGCTGGGCGGCGCCATCGGCGCGGGCCTGGTGGTCATGGGCGGCGCGGCCGGCATCGGCCGGATCGGTGGCAGCGCGGTCGAGTCGATCGCCCGTCAGCCCGAGGTCGCCGGCCAGATCAACACGGCGATGATCATCACGGCCGCCCTGATCGAGGGCGCGACGCTGTTCGCGGTGGTGGTCGCCCTGGTCGCGGTGGCGTTCTGACGCCACCGGTTTCTGGACTCCGGGGGTGCGGCCCAGCCGCGCCGTCCGGGGTCGCGGGCGGGGCGAGCGCCCCGCCGAGCCGGAGGGAGACCATGCGAAGAGTCCTGTCCATCGGGGCGGCGGCACCGCTGGCGACCGCCGCCGCGGCGCTCGCCGCCGAGGGCGGCAACGAGAACCTCTTCGCCGGCGATCTGGGCAACGCCGTCTGGACGCTGGTGATCTTCGTCGCGGTGATCCTGGTCCTGGGCAAGTTCGCCTGGGGGCCGCTCCTCGAAACCCTGCAGAAGCGCGAGGAGTTCATCCGCGAGTCGCTGCAGAAGGCCAGGGCCGACCGCGAGGAGGCCAAGGCCCAGCTCGAGGAGTACACCCGCCAGATGCGCGAGTCCCGGGCGCAGGCGACCGCCATCGTCGAAGAGGGGCGGCGCGACGCCGAGGAGCTCCGCCGGAAGATCGAAGCCGACGCGCGGGAGGAGGCCGAGCGCCTCGTCGAGCGCGCCCGGCGCGAGATCGATCTCGCCAAGCAGACCGCCCTCAAGGAGATCTACGAAGGGGCCGCGCGCTTCGCCACCCAGGCGGCGGCGAAGGTGATCGGCCGCGAGGTCGCCGAGGCCGACCACGAGCGGCTGATCGCCGAGTCGATCGCCAGCCTCGAGGACCTCGACGCCAACTAACCATGCACCGACTCCCGTCCAGCCTTCCCCGCCCGGAGCCGCGGCCATGATCGGCGCCGTGGACGAGCGCGACCTCGCCATCGGGCGGGTCTACGCCCAGTCGCTGCTCGAACTGGCCGAGGAGCGCGGCGAGGCCGACGCCCTGGGCGACGAGCTCGCCTCCCTGGTCGAAGTGCTCGACGACACGCCCGAGCTCGAGGGCTTCTTCACCGACCCCCTGGTGGAATCGGAGGAGCGCGCGAAGGCCATCGAGACGGTCTTTCGCGGCCGCCTCAGCCACCTTCTTGTGGACGGCCTGCAGGTCATCAACCGCAAGGGCCGGCTGGCGCTGGTGCGCGCGGTGGCCGAGGCCTACCGCCGGGCGCTGGAGGAGCTGCGCGGCCAGGTGGACGTCGAGGTGACCACCGCGGTGCCGCTCTCGGAGGCGCAGCGCGCCGGCCTCATGGCGGCCGCGGCGCGCTTCTCGGGCAGGACCCCGCGGCTGGCGGAGCGGGTGGACGAGACCCTGCTGGGCGGCATGGTGCTCGCCATCGGCGACCGCAAGTTCGACACCAGTCTGGCGAAGGAGCTCTCGAGGCTCGAGGACCTGCTCGTGGAGCGGGCCTCCCGGGAGATTCACGGCGGCCGGCGATTCACCGCCGAAGCGGATTAGAAGAGGACGCACGATGAAGTTCAAAGTGGACGAGATCTCCGCGGTCATCACCGAGGAGATCCGCAACTATCACACCCGGATCGACCTCAACGAGGTGGGCCGGGTCCTCGAGGTGGGCGACGGCATCGCCCGCGTCTACGGGCTCTCCAACGCCATGGCGGGCGAGCAGCTCGAGTTCTCGAACGGCCAGTTCGGCCAGGTCTTCAACCTGGAGGAGAGCTCGGTCGGCGTCGTCATCTTCGGCGACTACCTGGACATCAAGGAGGGCGACGAGGTCCGGCGCACCGGCAATCTGCTGTCCATCCCCTGTGGCGACGCGCTGGTCGGCCGGGTGGTGGACCCGCTGGGCCGGCCCCTGGACGGGCAGGGGGTGATCGAGACCCCGCACCGGCGTCCGCTCGAGTTCAAGGCGCCGGGCATCGCCGCCCGCCAGCCGGTGGACGAGCCGCTGCAGACGGGACTCAAGGCCATCGACAGCATGATCCCGATCGGCCGCGGCCAGCGCGAGCTGGTGATCGGCGACCGACGCACCGGCAAGACCGCCATCACCCTCGACGCCATCATCAACCAGAAGGGCACCGGGGTCATCTGCATCTACGTGGCGGTGGGCCAGAAGGAGTCCACCGTGGTCGGCGTGGTCGAGAAGCTGCGCGAGGTCGGCGCGATGGACTACACCATCGTCGTCTCGGCATCGGCGTCGGACCCGGCGCCGCTGCAGTACATCGCCCCCTACGCCGGCGCGGCGATGGCCGAGTACTTCATGTACAAGGAGGGGCGCGCCACCCTCGTGGTCTACGACGACCTCTCCAAGCAGGCCCACGCCTACCGCCAGCTCTCGCTGCTCCTGCGCCGGCCGCCCGGCCGAGAGGCCTACCCGGGCGACGTCTTCTACCTGCACTCCCGGCTGCTCGAGCGCGCGGTCAAGCTCCGCGACGAGTACGCGGTGGTGCCCCGGGACACCCCGGAGGAGAGCACCGACCGGTCGCTCGCCCGCGCGCACCCCGACGGCCTGGACGCCCCCGAGGAGATGCGGCCCGACGAGCCCGGCGGCGTCTATCACCGCAAGGAGGGGCTCGAGCGGGCCGAGAAGTTCCTCGACAGCCTCTCCGACAAGGAGAGCCATCGCGTTCACAGGTTCCCCGACAGCGGCGGCTCGATGACGGCTCTGCCGATCATCGAGACGCTGGAGGGCGAGGTTTCGGCCTACATCCCCACCAACGTCATCTCGATCACCGACGGCCAGATCTACCTGGAGCCCGATCTCTTCTTCGCCGGCGTGCGGCCGGCGGTCAACGTCGGCATCAGCGTGTCGCGGGTGGGCGGCAACGCCCAGGTCAGGGCGATGAAGCAGATCGCCGGCTCGCTGCGACTGGACCTGGCCGCCTTCCGCGACCTCGAGGCCTTCGCCCAGCTCGGGACGGAGCTCGACGCCTCCACCCAGCGCCAGCTCGACCGGGGCGAGCGGATGGTGGAGCTGCTCAAGCAGCCCCAGTACTCCCCC
>JAWWBN010000112.1:0-11379 GCA_033720955.1 Thermoanaerobaculia bacterium
CCGCCCGCCGCGCCTCCTCGCGCCGCCGGGCCTCGTCGAGGTCGAACTCGCCCAGCGCCTCCTTGACCCGCTTGGCCAGGGCCACGATGTTGGCGTCGGCCTCCTTGAAGACGTCGATCTGGACGCTCTCCTTGCCGTCGGTGCGGGTCAGGATCTGGCGCTCGCGGTGGCTGCGCTCCACCCGGCCGATCGACTTGAGACGCACGTCGCGCCCCTCGTAGCGGGCCACCACGGTGTCGGCGATCTGGTCCAGGTCCTCGTACTCGTTGAGGGTGCGGACCATGTACTCCGTGCGGCCCTCGGTGAGGGTGCCGCCGGCCAGGTTGATGTTCTCCTGCGCCAGCCGGTCGATCACCGTCTGGATGTTCAGCCCGGTGCGGCGCAGCTCCTCCTCGTCGAGGAGCACGTGGATCTCCTCCTCCAGGCCGCCGCGAACCCGCACCGCCGCCACCCCCTTGATGGGCTCCAGCGCCCGCTTGAGCTGCAGCTCGGCGATCCGCCGGAGCCGGCGCAGCCCCTCCTCGCCGGCGAAACGGTCGCCGCTCCCCGACAGGCTGAGCTCGAGCACCGGGTCCAGCGACGGATCGAAGCGCAGGATCAACGGCCGCTCGGTCTGCTCGGGGAGGAGAATCAGGTCCAGCTTCTCGAGCGAGTCCTGGATCGCCTGAGACATCTCGGTGTCCCAGGAGAACTCGAGAACCACGTCGCTGACCCCGGCGCGGCTGATGCTGGAGACCTTGCGCAGGCCGCCGACCACCCCCAGCGCCTCCTCCACCGGCCGGCTGACGTCGTTCTCCACCTCCTCCGGCGCGGCGCCGGGATACTCGGTGCGCACGGTGAGGGTCGGGTAGGAGAGCTCCGGCATCAGGGTCACCGGAAGCCGCCCGTAGGAGAAGTAGCCGAAGACCACCGCGGCCACGAAGACCATGGTGATGGCCACCGGCCGCCGGGTGGTGAAGCTGCCCTGCGGGTCGGACGGGCTCATCGCTCGTCGGCTCCGGCCGCCTCCGCCGCTTCGCCCTGCGCCGTCTCGGCCGAGGCCGTCTGCGCCGCCGTCGCGGTGTCCGGCAGCGGCTCGATCAGGCGCACCTGGGAGCCGTCCTTGAGCCCCGCCTGCCCGGCGACCACGATGCGGTCGCCCTCCGACAGACCGGCCCCCGGCTCGATGTGCTGGCGGTCCTCGAGCACGGCTCGCACCCGCAGCCGCTCGACCGTCTTGGCGTCGCCGGCGAGCCGGAAGACGAAGGTCTGGTCGCCGTCGTGGACCAGCGCCCGCTTCGGCACCAGCAGCGCGCTCTCGTGCACGTCGGTCACGAGCTCCACCGAGACGTACATCCCCGGCAGCAGCCGCTCCCCACGCGGGATCGACACGGTCACCTTGACCGTGCCGCTGCGGGGATCGACCCTGGGCGCCAGCCGGACCACCTCGCCCCGCCGGGCGTCGCCACCGGAGGCCGCCGCGAAGACGCGGGCGGGCTGACCTGGCTCGATCCGGGCCAGCTCCTTCTCCGGCACGTAGACCCGCGCGACGATCGAGTCGAAGTCCACGATGTCGAAGAGGTGCTGGTTGATGGTCACCTGGTCGCCCAGATTCACGAAGCGGCCGGTCACCGTGCCGCTGATCGGCGCCCTGACCTCGGTGTAGGAGAGCTCGCGGCGGGCGTCGGCCAGCGCCAGCTCGAGCTGCTCCAGCTCGTACCGCGCCTCGTTGAAGACCTGCTCGCTGATGAGCTGCTGCTCGTAGAGCCGCTCCTGCCGCTTGAACTCTCGGCGCGCCTTCTCGAGCTGGCTCTCGACCCGAGCCAGGGCGGTGCGCTGGGCCTCGTCCTGCAGCCGCAGCAGCACCTGGCCGCGGCGCACGTCGTCGCCCTCCTCCACCAGGAGCTGCCGCACCTGCCGCTGCGCCTCGGAGACCACTCGCACCTCACGCTCGGCCTCCAGATTGGTCGAGAAGCGCAGCACCGCCTCGATGCGCCCGCGCCCGAGGGAGGTGACGGCGACCGGGACCGACTCGGCGCCCCCTGCCTCGTCCGGGCTCTCGCCGTCGGCGGCGTCCTCCGTGCCGGCGCCGGCGGCCGCGCCCTGCGCCGAGTCGCCGGTGGCCGGCCCGCAGCCGAGCGCCGATCCGCTCACCGCCAGGGCCAGAACGAGCCCCGGAATCCAGAATCTACGAAGCATCCATTGCAGCATCAGTGACGTCGTCCTTGTAGTCGATTCGATGTGGAGAGTCCGGGCGGGTCGCCCCCGACCTAACCTACGTCTTCGCACGAGCTCGAGTTTCCGAGGCGCGCGAGCCCCAACTCCCCCGCCCCCAGCCTACCTGACGCGCCGGCGCAGGGGTGGGAACCTGCACCGGCGCGGGGCGTTCTACTGTTCGAGCCCGGCCCGAGACCGGCTCCGAGACCCGACGACATCGAAGGAGGTGTGTCCCATGTCCAGATCCAAGCTGCCGCTGCTCGCCCTGGCCTGCCTCGCCCTCGTCGCGCTGCTGACGCCCCCCGGCGGCGCGGCGCCGCAGGACCCCGGTCACGTGGTGGTCCACCGGGTGCACGACTGCGAGGGGGAGGGGTGCGACGAGCGGGAGATCGTCATCCGGAAGTACCGCTGCGACGGCGAGGAGTGCGACGACGCCAAGGTCTTCTTCCTGGACGGAGACGGCGCGCAGCTCGAGCTCGACGGCTCCGGCCTGGAGTGGATCGGCGCGTTGCACGACGGCTCCGGTCTCCACCTGCGGCACGCCCTCGCCGGTCCGCGGACCTTTCTCGGCGTCCAGCTCACCGAGCTGACCCCCGAGCTCCGGGCCCACTTCGGCGTGCCCGAGGACGCCGGCGTGCTGGTCGCCCGGGTCGAGGAGGGGAGCCCGGCGGCGCGGGCCGGACTGGCGCCCGGCGACATCGTCACCGCCGTGGCCGGCACGCCGGTGGCCTCCGGCGCCGCGCTGGCCCACGAGATCCGGGCCCGCGAGGCCGGCGACACCGTGAACCTCGAGGTCTGGCGGGACCGCAAGGTCCAGACGCTGTCGGCGACCCTGGAGACGCAGGAGGGCCCCGCGGCCGGGCGTCGCCACCACGTCGTGAAGCTCCGCTGCTCGGAGGGGGAGGAGTGCGGCGGCCTGGCCGGCCAGCCGCTGACCTTCGACTGCGGCGGCGCCGAGACGTGCGAGGTGAGGGTCCAGTGCGACGGCGACGGGTGCGAGTGCACCGCCAACGGCGAGGCGGTGGACTGCCCCGGGATCCCCGGCCTCCCGACCCCCTAGCCACTCCGCTGTCCGTCGCCCCGCGAGCTCCGACGGCCCGCGGTACGCTACCGGCGTGCCGCGGGCCTTTCTCATCGACACCGACACCGCTTCCGACGACGCGGTGGCGCTGCTCATGGCGCTGCGCCACCCGGACGTCGAAGTGGTGGCGGTGACCGTGGTGTCGGGCAATGTGCCGGTGGATCAGGGGGTGGCCAACGCCCTGCTCACCGTCGAGCTGGCCGGCGCGAGGGTGCCCGTCTACCGCGGCGCCGCCGCGCCGCTGGCCCGCCCGGCGGTCTACGCCTACTGGTTCCACGGGCGGGACGGCCTGGGCGACATGGGCTACCCTCCGGCGCGCTCCGCCGCGGCCCCGGGCGAGGCGGCGGAGGCGATCGTGCGGGCCGCCCGCCAGCATCCCGGTCTGACCCTGGTCACCCTCGGCCCGCTGACCAACCTGGCGCGGGCGCTGGAGCGCGACCCGGGGCTCCCCCGCCGGGTGGGCCGCTGCGTGGTGATGGGCGGGGCCGCCTGCACCGTGGGCAACGTCACACCCGCCGCCGAGTTCAACCTCTTCGTGGACCCCGAAGCGGCGCAACGCGTCTTCCTCTCGGGGCTCCCTCTCGAGATGGTGGGCTGGGAGCTCTGCCGGGGCGCGGCCAATCTGACCGAGACGGAGATGGCGGAGATCCGGGCCCTCGGCACCCCGCTGGCCGATTTCACCCTGGACTGCAACCGCACCGCCATCGAGGCCAACCGCGCCCAGTCGGGGGACCCGGGGATGGCGCTGCCCGACCCGGTGGCGATGGCCATCGCCCTCGACCCGGGGGTCTGCACGCGGCGCGGCGAGCACTACGTCCAGGTCGAGACCGCGAGCGAGCTGACGCGCGGGATGACGGTGGTGGACGCTCTCGACGTGACCCACGACGAGCGCAACGCCCCGGTCTGGGGCGAGCTCCGGCGCCGGCCGCCCAACGTCACCGTGTGCTGGGAGATCGACGTCGCGGCCTGGAAGCGGAGCCTCCGGGCGGCGCTGGCGCCGGCCGCGGAGCGGGTCTCGTGAGCCGCCCCAGGCTGGTGGTCGTGGGCAGCTCCAACACCGACATGGTGGTCCGATCGCCGCGGCTGCCGGCGCCGGGCGAGACTGTCCTCGGGGGCCAGTTCGCCATGGCCGCGGGGGGCAAGGGGGCCAACCAGGCGGTGGCCGCCGCCCGGCTGGGGGCCCTCGTGACCCTGGTGGCGCGGCTCGGCCGGGATCCGTTCGGCGACACCGCCGAGGCGGGGCTGGCTTCGGAGGGGATCGATCTGTCGCACCTCTCCCGCCATCCCGAGGCCGTCTCCGGGGTCGCGCTGATCCTGGTCGACGCCGGGGGCGAGAACCTGATCTCCGTCGCGCCGGGAGCCAACGCGACCCTGGACGCGGCGGCGGTGGAGGCGGCCGCCGGGGCCATCCGCCGGGCGGACGCGCTCCTGCTCCAACTGGAGGTGCCCCTGGCGGCGGTGGCCCGCGCCGCCGAGCTCGCCTTCGAGGCGGGAGTCCCGGTCCTGCTGGACCCGGCCCCGGCGCGGCCGCTGCCCGACGAGCTGCTGGCCCGGGTCGCCGATCTGACCCCCAACGAGGGGGAAGCGGAGGCCCTGACGGGTGTCGCCGCGGACTCCGAGGGGGGCGCCCGCGAGGCGGCCGAGCGGCTGCTGGCGCGGGGAGCGCGGCGGGTCGTCGTCACGCGCGGCGCCGCGGGGGCCCTGCTCTGCTCCCCGGGGTCGGCGCTGGCGCTCCCGGCGCCGCGGGCCGACGCCGTGGACACGACCGCCGCCGGCGACGCGTTCAGCGGCGCCCTGGCCGTGGCTCTCGCCTCGGGCCAGGAGGAGACGGAGGCGGTCCGCTTCGCCAATCGCGTGGCCGCCGTCGCCGTGACCCGCCTCGGCGCCCAGCCCTCTCTGCCCTGGCGGCGCGAGCTCGCCGGGAGCGACGGATGAGCCGCCGCGGCCCGCGAGGGGCGCCCGCCGCGCCCCCCGACCTCCCATGAGCGAGCCCCGCGCCGCCACGCCGTCCCGCCACCGCCTGGTCGTGGTGGGTGGCGGCTTCGCCGGCCTGACGGCGGTGCGCGCCCTGGCCCGGGCGCCAGTCGAGATCACCCTGCTGGACCGGCGCAACTACCACCTCTTCCAGCCGCTGCTCTACCAGGTCGCCACCGGAGGACTCTCGCCGGCCGACATCAGCGCCCCGCTGCGCGGCGTCCTGAAACGGCAGAGGAACGCCGCCGTCCTGCTGGCCGAGGCGACCGGGATCGACGTCGAGGCGCGCCGCGTCGAGCTCGAGCGGGGGAGCCTGCCCTACGACACCCTCCTGGTGGCCACCGGCGCCACCCATCACTACTTCGGTCATCCCGGGTGGCAGGAGCGGGCGCCGGGCCTCAAGACGATCGAGGACGCCACCGCCATCCGCGGCCGGATTCTGCGCGCCTTCGAGGACGCCGAGCGCGAGAGCGACGAGGCGGCTCGGCGAGCCCTGCTCACCTTCGTGGTGGTCGGCGCCGGGCCCACCGGGGTCGAGCTGGCCGGAGCGATCGGCGAGCTCGCCGCCCACACCCTGAAGCGGGACTTCCGCCGGATCGACCCCGCCACCGCCCGGATCCTCCTGGTGGAGGCCGCCGGGCGGCCGCTGCCCCCCTACCCGGAGTCGCTCTCGCGGGCCGCGGCCGAGTCGCTCTCGCGGCTGGGCGTCGAGCTCCTGACCGGCACCCGCATCGAGGAGATCGATCCGGAGGGCGTGGTGGTCTCCTCGGGCGAGGGGCGGCGGCGGATCCCCGCCGCCACCGTTCTCTGGGCAGCCGGCGTCCAGGCGTCGCCGCTCGCCAGCGCGCTCGCCGAGCAGACCGGCGCCGAGCTCGACGGCAACGGCCGCATCCGGGTGCAGCCCGACCTCTCCCTGCCGGGACACCCCGAGGTGCTGGTGCTGGGCGACATGTGCCGGCTGGACGACGCGGAGGGCAACCCCCTGCCGGGGGTGGCCCCGGTGGCCATGCAGCAGGGCCGCCACGCTGCCCGCTCCCTTCGCCGCCGGCTCGCCGGGAAGAGCACACGGCCCTTCCGCTACCGTGACCGGGGCTCGCTGGCGGTGATCGGACGCGCCGCCGCGGTGGCCGAGCTGGGGCCGCTGCGCTTCTCCGGCTACCCCGCCTGGCTGCTCTGGCTCTTCGTCCACATCATGTACCTGGTGGGCTTCGCCAACCGGATGCTGGTGCTCTTCCAGTGGGCCTACAGCTACCTGACCCGCGGACGGGGCGCGCGTCTGATCACGGGCGAGATCGCCGAGAAGCCGCCGGCCTCCTCCGGCGGTCGCGAGAGCGGCTGACCGGGTCGGGCGGCCTCGGCGCGGCTACGGCCGAGGGCGCTCGAGACGCTCGCGCACGACGGGCTCCAGCCGGGTGAGACCGGCTGCCAGCCCGACCTCCATCGCCTCCTCCACCGGGCTGCCGTCGAGCAGGCCGCTCTTCAGAGCGAAAAGGCCGCCCACCCGGTTGCCGCTGGCGCAGTGGACCAGCACCGGCCGGCCCGTCCGCGCCAGGGCGTCGGCCAGGGCGCGGGCGTTCTCCTCGGTCATCCCCTCGGCCCCGGCCACCGGGATCGCCACGTACTCCATGCCGAGGGCGGCCACCCGCTCCGCCTCGCCCTCGCTCCCCTCCTCCCCCTCGGTACGCAGGTTGATCACCCCCGCAAAGCCCGCCTCGGCCAGCATGTCGAGCTGGTCGGCGCTGGGCTGACCGCCGGTGTAGACGCCGGGGAACGGCTGGAGCCCGTTCGGGGCCAGGGCGGCGGCCGGGGGAAGGTCGGCCGCCGTCCCGCCCCCGCAGGCCACCGCCACCGCGGCCAGGGCGGTGAGCAGGGTGGCTGCGCGACGTCTCGACCCGGTTCCTTGCATCACCTCGGGGAGCGCTCCGCTGGGGGAGCGCGACCGCGGGACTCTAGCAGAGCCGGCGGGCCGCGGCGTGTGATTCAATAGACGCCCATGGAACCGCCCGAGAGCGGCCCCCCGGACGAGGCGAAGCGCGCTCGGATCGACGCGCTCTACGCCCGCTCGAAGCAGCACTTCCCCACCGTCCCCGATCTCAGCGTGGAGGAGCTGGAGCGGCTCCGCGAGGTTCAGCCCGTGGTCCTGCTGGACGTGCGCAAGCCGCCGGAGCAGGAGGTCTCCATGATCCCGGGCGCCATCACCCGGGAGGAGCTCGAGACCCACCCGGACCGCTACCGGGACCGTCCCATCGTGGCCTACTGCACGGTGGGACATCGCAGCGGGCTCTACGTGCGGCGGCTCCTCGACCGCGGGTTCGAGGCGTACAACCTACGGGGGGCGATCCTCGCCTGGACCCACGCCGGCGGCGAGCTCGTCCGCGGGGAGGAGCCGACCCGCCGCGTGCACGTCGCCGGACCCCAGTGGAACCTCGCCGCCGACGGCTACGAGGGGGTGTGGTAGCCCAACCTCCGGAATCGGTGCTCCTGGTCCACGCCGCCGCGACCCGGGCGATGACCGGGATCATCTGGTTCGTCCAGTGGGTCCACTACCCGCTCTTCCCCTTCGCCCGCGGACCCCGGTTCGAAGAGTTCGCACGACGGCACCAGAGCCGCACCGGGGCCGTGGTGGGTCCGCTCATGCTGGTCGAGGCGGCGTCGGCGCTGTGGATCGCGCTGGCTGGCGGCGGACCCCTCGCCTGGACCGGGCTCGCTCTCGTGGCGGTGATCTGGCTCTCCACCGCCGCGGCGCAGATGCCGCGCCACCGCGCCCTCGAGCGCGGCTACGACGAGGCGCAGCTCCGCCGGCTGCTGAGGGGCAACTGGGTGCGCACCGCCGCCTGGACCGGGCGCAGCCTCGTCGCGCTCACGCTCCTGGCCGGCTGACCGGTCTCAGACGGGCTCGGCCACCAGCACGATGCGCTCCCGGCTCGAGACCACCACCCCGCCCGGGCGCTCGACGGTGACCGCGAAGAGCACCGGCTCGCGCACCTCGATCCCGGCATCGATCGGGACGATCACCTCGGAGACGCCCGGCGGAACGTCGAAGACCCCGCCGTCTACCGGGAAGCGCTCGTCGCGGGTGGCGTCGAAGATCCAGAGCTGATACTGCTCCACCGCCGGATCGTTGGGAGCCAGGCCGCGGATCTCCAGGTAGCCCCGCTGGCGCGGACCGCTCCAGATCACGGCGCCACCGGCGCCGCTGGCGGCCTCGTCCCCGGTCGGCACCCAGGCGAAGCGCCGGGTCTCGGCCCGCGGCTCCTCGAGCAGCGCGGCCAGCTCGGCGGCGGGCGTGGCCGGGGCGGGGCCGGGGGCGACCCGGGAGCTGGTCAGACGCGGCCACCAGCCGGCCAGGGCCAGCAGCAGAGCCGCCGCCGCCGCCCACCAGCCGTGGGCCGGCGCCCGGCGGCGAGCCGGCGCCCTTTCCGGGATCCTCCGAGGACCCGCGGACGGAACGGGCGGCGCGGCCATGGCCGTGTAGTCGCGGCCCAGCCGGACCAGCCGCTCGCGCAGCGCGGGACGGAGGGCGGGCGGGGGTCCGGCGAGGGCGAGGTCGATGGCGGCCGCGGCCAGGTCGTACCGATCCGGATCCACCTCGGGGTGCTCGGCGAGCGCCCCGTCGAGCCACCGCTGCTCGTCCGGAGAGAGTCCCTGGGTGGCGCGCTCCACCAGGAGCTCCTCGATCCGCACCGGCAGCGTCACGATGTCGCCCCCCCGGCCCTCTCCTCCAGGCTGTGTCGAACGGCGGCCAGGCCGCGCCAGATGTGGGACTTGACCGTGCCGATCGGCATCGAGGTGGCCTCGGCGATCTCGCTGTGGGACATGCCGTAGTAGATCGACAGCTCGATCACCTTGCGCTGCTCGGGCCGCAGCTCCTTGAGCGACTCGGCGGCCAGGGCGGCCTCGACCCCCTGCTCGAGCCGAACGTGCTCGTCGCTGGCCGGGTCGGTGGTCTCGGGCAGCGGGCGCAGATCGGGCCGGCGGTCGGAGTAGCGCAGTCGGTCGATCAAACGACGGCGGGCGATCATGGCGATGAAGGTCTTCTCCGACGCGACCTTCTCGTCGTACTTGCCGGCGCTCTTCCAGACGTCGAGGAAGACGTCCTGCACGGCGTCCTCGGCGTCCTGGGGGTTGGCGGAGAATCGCCGCGCGATGCTCCAGACCAGCCCCCCAAAACGATCGATGCACTCGTCCACGGCATCGGCCTCTCCGGCCGCGATGCGGCCTAGGACCGAGCTCATCGGCCGCCTACGAGCGCGATTCTCGTCACCGGGCGAATGGTACGGGATCGATTTGACGAACGGAAGGCCGGCCGAGTCGCGGCACCGGCCGGTGCCCGGGCGGCCCGGCCCTGGCCGCGAGGGGGGCAGGTGGCGCGCGGGTGGAGCGGTGGCGGGGATCTCTTCGGCGAGCATCGTCTGACGGGGTCCTCACCCGTGCCTCCGATTTCGGGCTCGGCCCGTCCACGGATGCGGACTTCGACGCCTGAGGCGTCTGGTAGACTCCCCGCCGCCGACCGCGTCCGCTCGCCCACCACTCGCCGCGATGCCATACAAGGGGATCATCCTCGCCGGCGGCCGGGGCACCCGCCTCCAGCCGTTGACCGCCGGCGTCAGCAAGCAGCTTCTCCCCGTCTACGACAAGCCGCTCGTCTACTACCCGATGTGCACGCTGATGCTGGCGGGGATTCGGGAGATCCTCGTCATCACCACGCCGCGGGACGCCAGCTCCTTCCGGAACCTCCTGGGCGACGGGTCCCAGTGGGGCCTCGAGATCTCCTACGCGCAGCAGGAGGAGCCGCGCGGCATCGCCGAGGCCTTCCTCATCGGCGAGGAGTTCCTGGGGGGCTCGTCGGCCTGCCTGATCCTCGGCGACAACGTCTTCTACGCCTCGGGTCTGTCGGCCAAGCTGCGCGGCGTGGCCGAGCGCGAGACCGGGGCCACCGTCTTCGGCTATCGCGTCAAAGAGCCCGAGCGGTACGGCGTGGTGGCCTTCGACGACGAGGGGCGGGTGGTGGACATCGAGGAGAAGCCGGCGCGGCCGCGCTCGCCGTACGCCGTGACCGGTCTCTACTTCTACGATCACCGGGTCGTGGAGATCGCGCGGCGGATCCGCCCCTCGGCGCGCGGCGAGCTCGAGATCACCGACGTCAACCGCGCCTACCTGAAGCGCGGCGAGCTGCGGGTCGAGCTGTTCGACCGCGGCACCGCCTGGCTGGACACCGGCACTCACGACTCGCTGCTCGAGGCGGCCCTCTTCGTGCAGGTGATCGAGCACCGTCAGGGGCTCAAGATCGCCTGCCCCGAGGAGATCGCCTACCGGGTGGGCTTCATCGACGCCGACGACCTCCGCCGCCTGGCCCGCGGGTTCGAAGAGCCCTCCTACCGCGCCTATCTCGAGCAGATCCTCAGGGGCGGCGGCCGCCGCGGCCCATGAAGGCCGCCCCCACGGCGATCCCGGGAGTGCTGCGGCTCACCCCCAGGGTCTTCCGCGACGACCGCGGCTTCTTCCTGGAGAGCTGGAACCGGCGCAGCCTCGCCGAGGCCGGTCTCGACCTGGAGTTCGTGCAGGACAACCACTCGCGATCGGCGCGGGGGACCCTGCGCGGCCTGCACTACCAGCGGCCCCACGCCCAGGGCAAGCTGGTGCGGGTCACCCGCGGCCGGGTCTTCGACGTCGCGGTCGATCTGCGGCGCAGCTCGCCCGCCTACGGGCGCTGGGTGGGCGTCGAGCTGGACGACAGGGAGCTGGAGATGCTCTGGATCCCCCCCGGCTGCGCCCACGGCTTCTACGTGCTCTCGGAGACCGCCGACCTGGTCTACAAGTGCACGGAGCTCTACTCGCCCGAGGACGAGTGGGTCCTGCGGTGGGACGACCCCGAGCTCGGCATCGAGTGGCCGCTGATCGACGGCCGACCGCCGGTGCTTTCGCCGCGCGACCGCGACGGCCGCCCGCTGGCGGAGCTGGAGACCTTCGAGTGAGGGCGCTGGTCACCGGCGCCGGCGGCCAGCTCGGGCGCGCCCTGCTGGCCGGCTGCCCGGAGGGGGTGGAGGTCCACGGCGCCGGCCGCGACACCCTCGACGTCGCCGACCCGCGGGCGGTGGAGCGGGCCTTCGAGCGGCTGCGGCCCGACG